>CAYWGA010000073.1:0-15693 GCA_964457905.1 uncultured bacterium
GGTGAGACCGAAAAGGCGGAGACGGCTCTCTCATCGTTCGCCCGCACTTACTCCGGCGACCACAGGACGGTCTCCGTTCTCTATGACCTCGGAGAGACGAGGCTTTCGAGAAGGGATTACGCCAGGGCGTTAGAAGCGTATACAGCGTGTCTCGCAGCCGGTCCACCGAGAAAACTCGAGGGCAGGTGCCTGCTCCGATCCGGCGACTGTCTCTATTACACACATGATTACCTGAGTGCTGCGGAGAAGTATGCGGCCCTCGCCGCGCAGGAGCCCCCGACCGGGCTCGAGGACGAGGCGACCTACAGGCAGGCCCTGGCGCTGAGACAGGCGGGCAGGGGAGTCGAGGCCGATGAACTTCTGCAGTCCCTCTACGGGCGGAGTGATCTTCCGGCCGGCTTGCGGGCGAGGGTGCTCGAGCTCACCGGACGGAGAATGCTGGACAATGGCGATTTCGCCTCGGCGCGCGGCGTATTCGAGGAGCTCTGTTCTACGCGCAAGAGGGCCGGTTCGCTGACGCTGCTCGGCGAGACGCTTCTCGAGCTCGATGAATCGAAGGACGCGGTCAAGCGGTTCGATGAGGCGCTCAAACTGGACGGCGCCGACACCTGCCGGGTGCTCTCCGGGAGGTCGAGATCGTATTACGCTTCGGGTGATACGAAGAAGGGGAGCCGCGATCTTGACGAGATGATACAGAAATGTCCCGGACACGCTGGTACAGCCGAGGCCCTTCTCGCCCGGGGAGAAGCGGCCGTCGAAAAAGGCGATTGCGAAGGAGCTGCCGCCACTCTCGACTATCTGCGGGAGCATTACGCCGGTACGGAAGCGGCGTCAGGCGCCCTTTACCAGCTCGCCCTCTGCGACATCCGCAGGGGAGGATATGCCGAGGCGATCGAGAGACTCGGGCTCTTCCTGAGGGAATCACCCGAATCCCCGATGACCGGCCAGGTCTATTTCAAGCTGGCCTCCTCGCATTACGCCTCAGGGAGCAAGAACCTCGCTGCAGCGAACTACGCTCTGGCCGCTGAAGCGACGGGCGACCGCGACACAAAATTTACGGCGATGGCCAATCAGGCACGCGTCTACCAGGAGCTCGAGGAATGGGCGAAGGCGGGCGATGTCTGGAAGGACGTTACCGAGGAGTTCCCCGAGAGGGAGGACATAGTAGAGATATTCTTTAACCTCGGGTTCTGCTACAGCCAGGCGGGCGACTTCGAGCTTGCCTGGGAAGTCTACCGGAGGATACCGGCCGTCGCCCTGACGGAGGAACAGCAGGGCAGGGCCCACTACTGGGCCGGGATAGCCTTGAAGTACCTCAACCGATGCGATGAGGCGATCCGGGAGTTTCTCCGGGTCCCCTACCTGAGGACCGGAGGGATGTGGGGAGTCACGGCCAAGCTCGAGGCGGCGGTCTGTTACGAGAAGCTCGGGCGCATCGATGAGGCAAAGAATATCTATTCACAGGTAGTATCGGCTCACGGCGAGAAATCGGACTGGGGCTCGATGGCCAAGGAGTCCCTCGACAGGCTCAACGGCGTAGAGAAGCAGCCGGAAAACAACGAAGAATGACCAGCAGGTGATGAGCAGGAAGGGCGGCCGAATGGCTCGTGAAGACCTCGTCGTCAGGGGCGCCAGGGAACATAATCTCAAGAATATCACGGTGACCGTGCCGCGCGGAAAGTTCGTGGTAATAACCGGACTGAGCGGTTCGGGCAAGTCATCGCTCGCCTTCGATACGATCTATGCCGAGGGCCAGAGACGGTACGTCGAGTCGCTGTCAAGTTACGCGAGACAGTTCCTCGAGCAGATGGAAAAGCCCGATGTCGATTCGATCGAGGGCCTCTCTCCGGCGATCTCGATCGACCAGAAGACCACCTCAAGGAATCCCCGCTCTACGGTGGGGACGATAACAGAGATCCACGATTATCTGAGGGTACTGTTCGCCCGTGCCGGCGAACCTCACTGTCCGGGATGCAGCCGCCCGATCAGCAGGCAGACTGTCGCGCAGATCGTCGACAAGCTGACCGCCGCCGGAGAGGGGAAGAGGCTCGTGATAATGGCCCCCGTCGTAAGGGGGAGAAAGGGCGAGCACAAGGCTCTGCTCGCGAAACTGTCGAAAGACGGTTTCACCCGCGTGAGGGTCGACGGTGAGATGCGCGACCTCATCGACGATATCGAGATAGACAAGAAACGCAAGCACGACATAGAAGTGATAGTCGACCGCGTTACCATAAAGGAAGGTATCGAGAGGCGGCTTGCCGACTCGGTGGAAACCGCGGCGGCAGCGGGAGAGGGGATCATCCTCGTCAGGCAGGGAAGCGACGAGATGCTGTACAGTCTCGAGTACTCATGTCCCTGGTGCGGCGGCGGCCTGACCGAGGTGTCGCCGAGGATGTTCTCGTTCAACTCTCCCTACGGAGCCTGCCCGACCTGCCACGGTCTCGGTACGACGAACGATTTTGCCGAGGAACTCCTCGTGCCCGACCCCGGGCTGACAGTAGCCGAGGGCGCTCTCGCATCGATCGGGTCCCCCAAGGCGAACTGGTACCGGCTCCGGCTCGAGGCTCTCGCCGAACTTCACGGGTTCTCCCTGCACCAGCCGTTCGGCAAGCTCTCGAAGAAAGCACGCGGGATGATACTGAACGGGACCGACGACGAGATCGTGGTCCAGTACGACTTCGAACGGGGCAAGGGCGAGTATTACACGAAATGGGAGGGTGTCGTTCCGAACCTGCGCCGCCGGTATCACCAGACGCGTTCCGACGCGATCAGGCGCTGGATAGAGACATTCATGACATCGAGCCCCTGTCCGGACTGTCACGGTACCCGGCTCAAGCCCGAGAGCCTCGCGGTCACCCTGGGCGGGAGCAATATCGCCGAGGTCTCCTCGCTCACGATCGAGAGAGCCTCGGATTTTTTCAACTCTCTCGGCCTCGAGGGAAACAGGGCGATAATCGGCGGCCCGCTGCTGCGCGAGATAACATCGAGGCTCCAGTTTCTCCGGAACGTCGGGCTCGACTACCTCTCTCTCAACCGTTCGGCCGGTACGCTGGCCGGCGGCGAAGCCCAGAGGATAAGGCTCGCCACCCAGATAGGCTCGAAGCTCGTCGGCGTCCTCTACATACTCGACGAACCGTCGATCGGGCTGCATCAACGCGACAACGCGAGGCTGATAGCAACGCTGAAGGAACTGCGGGACGCGGGCAACACGGTCATCGTGATCGAGCACGATCGCGACACGATACTCGCGGCGGACTACGTAATAGACCTCGGACCCGGCGCGGGAGAGCACGGCGGCGAGGTCGTCGCTGAAGGCACACCGGCCGCAGTGTCAAAGGTCAAGAAAAGCCTCACTGGACAATACCTCTCCTCGGAGAGATTCTTTGAACTGAAAAGCGGCGACGGCCGGGGCAGTGGAGAGGCACTGGTCCTCCGCGGCGCCCGCGAACATAACCTCAAGGGCATCGACGTAGAGTTCCCGCTCGGCAAACTGATATGCGTCACCGGCGTGTCCGGGTCGGGAAAGAGCACGCTTGTCGGCGACATACTGTACAGGGCCCTTCACAGGGTCTTCTACCGCAGCACGAGGCTTCCCGGAAAGCATGACGGGATCGACGGTGTCGAGCATATCGACAAGGTGATAAATATCGACCAGTCCCCGATCGGAAGGACACCGAGATCGAATCCCGCGACATACACCGGCCTGTTCGGCCCGATCCGGGATCTCTTCTCGAAACTTCCCGAGTCGCAGGTCCGCGGCTACAAGCCGGGGAGGTTCAGCTTTAACGTCAAGGGCGGCCGGTGCGAGACATGCAGGGGCGAGGGCATGATAAAGGTCGAGATGCATTTTCTGCCCGACGTATATGTCCACTGCCAGCAGTGCAAGGGCAGGCGCTACAACAGGGAGACCCTCGAGGTCACCTTCAAGAATATCAATATCGCCGAGGTCCTCGAAATGACCGTTGACGAAGCCGCTGATTTCTTTAAGAATATCCCCTCTGTCAGGAGAAAGCTGAAGATGCTCAGAGAGGTGGGGCTCGGATACATCCGGCTCGGCCAGCCGGCGACCACCCTTTCTGGCGGAGAGGCGCAGAGAGTCAAGCTTTCCTCCGAGCTTGCCAAGATGAGCACGGGGCGGACGCTCTACATCCTTGACGAGCCGAGCACGGGCCTGCATTTCGAGGATGTGAAGATGCTGATGAGCGTTCTGGACAGGCTCGTCGAGAGAGGGAATACGGTGCTTGTCATAGAGCACAACCCCGACATAATAAGACTCGCCGACCATATCATCGACCTTGGTCCGGAGGGCGGGGAGAGCGGGGGCGATGTGGTTTACACAGGTTCGCCGGCCGGTATCACCGGCTGCGGCGGTTCACATACAGGTCAGATGCTCAAGCAGTATGTCATGACAAGCAAGGGAAAGAGAGGAACAGATGGCCCTTAAGACACCCATTTACGATTCGCATGTCGAGAGAGGCGGAAGAATAGTAGAGTTCGCCGGGTTCCTCATGCCGGTCACATTCGAGGGGATCGTCGCGGAGCACGAGACGGTCCGCACGAAGGTCGGTCTCTTCGACGTGAGCCATATGGGAGAGATCTTCATCACCGGGCCGGGAGCGGCTGATTTCGCCGATTCTACGGTGACCAACTCCGTCGCGAAACTCGACGAGGGACAGATCTGCTACACCGTCTGCTGCAACGAGAAGGGGCACGTGCTCGACGACCTGCTCGTCTACAAGTTCTCCGACGAACGTATACTGTTCGTCGTCAACGCCGTCAACGTCGCGAAGATATTCGAGCATCTCAAGTCGATAGCGCCTGAGGGCCTGGCCGTAAGGGACCTCACTGCCGGCATCGGGCAGATCGCTGTCCAGGGACCGGCTGCGCGGGATCTTATGACGTCAAACCCGTTCTTCTCGAGGGTGGCTGCGGGGATAAAGGAACTAGAATATTACAGATTTTTCACCTTCGAGCATGAGGGTCAGGAGATCCTCCTCTCGAGGACCGGTTACACAGGCGAGCTCGGCTACGAGATATATCTCCCCTCGAAGATGACGAAGGAGGTATGGGACGGTCTGCTCGACGGAGGCGAAAAATACGGGGCGGCGCCGATCGGCCTCGGTGCGAGGGATACGTTGAGATTCGAACCGGGCTACTGCCTTTACGGCCACGAGCTCGATGAGGACACCTCGCCGCTCGAGGCGGGCCTCTCCTGGGTAGTAAAACTGAAGGCCGGCGATTTCATCGGACGTGACGCGCTCGTCGCGGAGAAGGAGGCGAAGCCCGCACGCAAGCTGATAGGGCTCGAGGTGATGGGCAAGGGGATCCCGAGACAGGGATTCACGGTGCATCACAACGGCGAGACGGTGGGAAAGGTGACCTCGGGGACATTCTCCCCGACCTTGAAGAAGGCGCTGGCGATCGCTATTGTTAAAAGGTCTGTACCGAAAGATGCGGAAGGGATTACAATTGATATCCGCGGCCGCGAGGCATCAGCCGAACGGACGCCGCTGCCGTTTTACAAAGGCAGTGTGAACGACTGATCATTCAGACAGAAAACATGGAGTAAACGGACTGGACAAGGACCCTATCTAAAAGGAAGGTGCGCGATGGTTCCAGAAGAATGCACTTATACCAAAGAACACGAGTGGGTATGCCACGAGGGCGGCATCGCTACTATCGGTATCAGCGAGTACGCGGCGACCGAGCTGGGCGATATCGTTTACATCGAGCTCACCGAGGCCGGATCCAACGTCAAGCAGATGGACCCTATCGGCACGATCGAAGCGGTCAAGACGGTCGCCGAACTCTTCTCGCCGGTGAGCGGGGAGGTCCTCGAGGTCAACGCGGCGATCATCGAGCATCCCGAGATCATCAACCGGGATCCGTTCGAGGAAGGCTGGTTCATCAAGATCAGGATCACCGATCCGGGAGAGCTCGACAACCTGTTCACATTCGAAGAGTATTCGGAATTTCTCGGCGAGCAGGAGGACTGAGAGATAACAGCAAGGAAGGTCGATGAGCTACGTTCAGAATACCGACAGTGACAGGCTCGAGATGCTGAAGGAGACCGGAGTCTCCTCGTTCGAAGAGCTGCTTGAACCTATAGACTCGAAGCTGCGCGTCGACGGAGTCCTCGATATCGGCCCCGCCATGAGCGAGGCCGAGGTCGCCTCCAGGCTCGGAGCGCTCTCTTCGGCTAACAGCCCCGCCTCGGAGATGATCAGTTTTCTCGGCGGCGGTATCTACGACAGGTTCATTCCCGCGACGGTCAGGTACGTCCTCTCGCGGAGCGAGTTCTATACTTCGTACACGCCGTACCAGGCGGAAGTGAGCCAGGGGACACTCCAGGCGATCTTCGAGTACCAGACGATGATAGCCCGCCTCACGGCGATGGACGCGGCGAACGCTTCGATGTACGACGCCTCGACGGCTCTGGCCGAAGCGATGATAATGGCCAGCGCCATCAAGCGGACAGGACGGATCATCGTTCCGGCATCGCTCTCGAGGAGAGTGCGTGCCGTGCTCGACAGCTACGCGGCCGGCAAGGATATCGTGATAGACGAGGTCCCTTTCGGCGAGGATGGAACGATCGACGCGGAAGTTCTCGCCGGGATGCTGTCCGAAAAGGCGGCGGCAGTGGTCCTCGCGCAGCCGAACTATTTCGGCATAATCGAGGACGCGCGTGCAGTCTCCGGCCTGGCGCACGAGGCAGGGGCCCTGCTGATAGTCCTCGCCGATCCTGTGTCGCTCGCCCTGATAGAGCCGCCCGGAGAATATGACGCCGATATAGTAGTCGGAGAGGGCCAGTCGCTCGGCATCGCCCAGAGTTTCGGCGGGCCGCTTCTCGGTTTCCTCGCGGCGAAGACCCCGTACCTGAGGAAATGCCCCGGCCGCCTGATCAGCGCGACCGAGGATATTGACGGGAAGAGAGGGTACACGATGACCCTGCAGACCCGCGAGCAGCATATCAGGCGGGAAAAGGCCACTTCGAATATATGCACGAACGAGGGCCTGGTGGCCCTTGCCGCCTCGGTCTACCTCGCCACGCTCGGCGAGGACGGTTTCAGGGATGTAGCTGTGCAGAGCGCCTCGAAGGCGAGGACGCTGTACGGCATGCTCGAAGAGGCCGGAGTCGGCCTGCCCTTCGGCGGGAACTTCTTCCAGGAATTCGTCATGACGGTGCCTGGAGGAGCGGAGGCCTTCATCGAGAGAGCTAGAAAGCATGGTGTGCTTGCCGGCATTCCTCTCGGAAAGGATTTTCCCTCTCTCGGAGACGACGCGATACTCGTCGCCGTCACCGAGAAGCGCACCAGGGAGGATCTCGAACTGCTACGTGATCTGGCGGCAGGGAAGGGGGGTGCGGCATGAGCAGAACGATATTCGAGAAAGGCGCAGAAGGCAGGAGCGGCAGCTTCATACCGGCGAACGACTGCCCCATCGAGGATCTCGGCTTCGAACATCCGCGCGAAGGCGCGATCGGCCTGCCCCGCATAGGAGAGCAGGACCTGATCAGGCACTACGTCGAGCTCGCGGCGAAGAATTACCATATCGACAAGGGTATGTATCCCCTCGGCAGCTGCACGATGAAATACAATCCCGTGATAAACGAGGAAGTTGCGAAACTCGCCGGGTTCGGCGGGCTCCATCCCCTGCAGTCAGAGGATGACACACAGGGCGCGCTCGAACTGATGTACGAGCTCGAGTCGGATCTCTGCGAGATATGCGGGATGAGCGCGTTCAGCCTTCAGCCCGTAGCGGGCGCGCACGGGGAACTTACCGGGATGATGATAGCGAGGGACTGGTTCCGGCGCAGGGGGGAGGACCGCAAGACGGTCCTTGTTCCCGACTCGGCGCACGGCACCAACCCGGCAAGCGTCGTCATCTGCGGATTCACTCCGAAGACGATCGCCTCGAACGAGGCCGGACTTATCGATCCCGAAGTGCTCGCCCGGGAAGCCGGGGATGATACGGCGGTCCTGATGCTTACGCTGCCCAACACGCTCGGACTTTTCGAGAAGGATATCGAGAAGATCGTAAAGATAGTCCACGATGCCGGCGCCCTCGTCTACATGGACGGGGCGAACATGAATGCCCTGTTGGGCATAGTCAGGCCTGGCTCGATAGGTATAGATATCATGCACCTGAACCTTCACAAGACCTTCGCCACCCCGCACGGCGGGGGCGGGCCCGGCTCCGGGCCGGTCGGTGTGCGCGAGCATCTCGCCGGGTTGCTGCCCGTGCCGAGGGTCGTAAAGAAGGACGGCCGGTTCTCCCTGGAGGAGACGGACGAGGAGTCGATAGGCAGGGTCCATCCCTGGTTCGGCAACTTCAATGTCTTAGTAAAGGCCTACGCCTACATCAAGGCGCTCGGCGGCGAAGGACTGCGTGAGGTCTCGGAGAACGCGATAATCAACGCCAACTACCTTATGAAGAAGGTTGCGAGGGACTACGACATCAAGTATCCCGGCAGGTGCATGCACGAGTTCGTCGCTTCCGGACGGAACCTCAAGCAGTTCGGCGTGAAGACGCTCGACGTGGCGAAAAGGCTTCTCGACTACGGCCTTCACGCTCCTACGGTCTATTTCCCCCTGATCGTCGAGGAGGCTCTGATGATAGAGCCCGTCGAGACAGAGAAGAAAGAGACCCTTGATCATTTCGCCGAAGTAATGGCGAAGATAGCGAAAGAAGCGGCGGAGAATCCGGATATCCTCCACGAGGCTCCGGTGACGACGCCGGTCAGGCGCCTCAACGAGGCAGCCGCGGCCCGCTGTCCGGAGCTGTCGTGGTCCGGCCTGGAATGCGTACCGATGGAGGACGAATGACGCAGTGGCTGCTTATCGACGACGTGCCGGCTGGCGGCGCGAGGAACATGGCCGTCGATGAGTTTCTTTTAAACAGAGTTGAAAAGAATGGCGGAGCCCCGGTGCTCCGCCTTTATTCATTCAGCCCGCCCGCGATCACTCTCGGCTATCATCAGGCCGCGGCAAAGGCGATAGACCTCGAAGCGGCCGCTGCCGACGGGCTCGACGTCGTAAGAAGGATCACCGGGGGCAGGGCTCTTCTGCACGACGGGGAACTGACATATTCAGTGACGGCGCCGGTCGGCCCGCCCTTCGGGCAGGGGCTCGCCGACACCTTTCTCGTTATTGCGGGAGTCATCGTGTCGGCACTTCGCGGGGCCGGGATCGAGGCCTGTCTCGGAATCGCGAAGCATACGGGAATCGAGAGCACGATGTCATCGCCGTGCCTCGTCTCTACGAGCAGGCACGAGATAACGGCCGAAGGAAAGAAGATATCGGGGAGTGCCCAGAGAAGGACAGGCGGTGCTTTCATCCAGCATGGATCGATACTGCTGCGGGGCGGCTCCGAGCGGATCGAACGATACCTGCGGGGAGGATGGACGGGGCTCGCCGGGATGATAACGACGGTCGAGGCGGAGACGGGTGACGCGGGGAAGGACAGGCAGCTTCGCGACAGCATCATCGACCTGTTCGGGGAACATTTCGGAGCGGCACCGGAGAAGTTGACCCTCGCTCCTTCCGATATTGCCGCGATCGAGATCGTCGAGGCGGACAAGAGAGCCGAGTTCTTCACAGGGAAGGCGGAACTGTGATGCTGCGTTATTTCGTGGGCAGGCTCGGGCAGTCGGTCCTTCTCGTCTGGCTCGTTCTGACCATCACCTTCTTTCTGCTGCACCTCGCCCCGGGCGATCCGATGGCGAGATACGACGATCCCGAGATGGATCCGGAGACGGTCGAGATGATGCGAAGGCAGTTCGGCCTTGACCGCAGCGTGCCGGAACAGTACGCGAGATGGATCGGCAACTTTGTCCGGGGGGATTTCGGGCGCAGCCTTCGCTACAACAGGCCCGTTTCTGAGCTTCTTTCCAGGGACATTCCCAATACGCTTCGGCTTACCTTCGTGGCCCTGACCATATACATAGTCCTCGGCGTGGCCCTCGGGATCACCTCGGCGGTGAGGAGGGACTCGATATTCGACCGCACCGGGACGATCACCGCCCTCGTAATATATTCCGTTCCCTCGTTCTGGCTCGCACTGATGCTTATAATGCTTTTCTCCCTGAAGCTCGGCTGGTTTCCTTCGTCGCACATGCAGTCGATCGACGCTGCAAGCCTGGGCCCCTTCGCGCTCTTTCTCGACAGGGCGGCCCACATGGTAATGCCCGCTTTTGTGCTCGGTGTCGCCTCCGCGGCCGGAATGGCCCGTTACATGAGGGGCAGCATGCTGGATGAGCTGCGAAGTGACTATGTACGTACGGCCCGGGCCAAGGGCCTTCCCGAGGGCACCGTTCTGATGAAACACGCCTTCAGGAACGCGGCGATCCCGATCGTCACGATCGTGGGGCTGAGCTTACCGTTCCTCCTTGGAGGCTCGGTCATAGTCGAGAGGATATTCTCGTGGCCGGGGATGGGATCACGTATGGTCGAGGCTATATTCACGAGGGATTATCCGGTGGTACTGGCGATCAATTTCATCGTCTCGGTGATGGTGATCCTCGGGAATCTTCTCGCCGACCTCGGTTACGCTCTTCTCGATCCGAGGATAGCGTATGGCGGAAAGGATGGAGAATGATGGGGGGCGGAAGGTCTCTATGGTCGGCAGGATGGGCGAGGTTCCGGCGGAATCCCCTCGCGATGGCCGGTGCTGTGACCGTCCTGATCCTCTATCTCGTGGCCATCTTTGCCCCGGTGCTTACTACGTACGATTCCGTGGCTCACGGCGATCTTCCGGAGATGAGGAACCATCCCCCGTCGAGGTTCCATCCTCTCGGGACCGACAAGTTCGGCCGCGATGTGTTCACCAGGATGATCTACGGCTCGAGGATCTCGCTGACGGTAAGCTTTCTCGCGGTGGCCCTCTCGGTGATACTCGGTTCGATCGTGGGAGCTGTCGCCGGATACAGCGGAGGAATAGTCGATTCCATTCTGATGAGGCTGGTCGACGCCCTGATGTCGATACCGAGACTCTTTCTGCTTCTTACCTGCATAGCCCTTTTCTCGAGATCCCTTCTGCTCGTCACCGTACTGCTCGGCGCGACCGGGTGGATGGGCACGGCCAGGCTCGTGCGCGGACAGATACTCTCGTTGAAGAGCAGGGAGTTTATCAGCGCCGCCGAAGCGCTCGGGGCGGGAAGCAGGCGGATCGTCCTCCGTCACCTCATCCCGAACGCGATGACCGTGATCATCGTATCGGCGACGCTGCGGATAGGACTTATTATCCTCGTCGAGGCATCATTGAGTTTTCTCGGCCTCGGCGTACCGCCCCCGACTCCGAGCTGGGGGATGATGGTATTCGAGGGGCGCGAGGTCCTGCTCGACGCATGGTGGGTTTCGACCTTTCCCGGCCTTGCGATTGTTGTTACAGTGGTCGCGTATAATCTTCTCGGTGACGGCCTGAGGGACTCGTTCGACCCGGTGAGGTTCACGTAGAATACGAAAGAGTAATATGCCTGAAGATCTGCTGAAGATAGATTCGCTGAAGACAGTTTTCCGTACCGAGGCCGGGACGGCGAGGGCCGTTGACGGCGTGAGTTTTTCCGTTGGACAGAGAGAGACGGTCGGGCTGGTCGGAGAGTCGGGATGCGGCAAGAGCGTCACGGCCCTTTCGATCATGCGGCTCGTGGCCGATCCGCCGGGACGCATCGAGAGCGGCAGTATTCTCTTTGACGGGAGGGACCTGCTCGGCCTCAGCGAGAAAGAGATGAGGAAGGTCAGGGGGAACGAGATCTCGATCGTCTTCCAGGAGCCGCTCAGCAGCCTCAACCCCGTCTTCACATGCGGTGAGCAGATCAGGGAGGCGATAGCCCTTCATCAGAAGCTCGGGCGAAAGGAATCGAAGGCAAAGGCGATCGAGATGCTGCGGCTCGTCAGGATCCCCGACCCGGGAAAACGCTACAGCAGTTACCCGCACCAGATGAGCGGGGGTATGAGGCAGAGAGTGATGATCGCGATGGCGCTGAGCTGTCAGCCGAAGCTGCTGATCGCAGATGAACCTTCGACGGCGCTCGACGTCTCGGTGCAGGCGCAGATCATCGAGCTTCTCGCCGAACTGCGCGCCGACAGGGACATGGCTGTCCTTCTCATAACCCATGACCTGGCCGTAGTGGCCCAGATGGCTGATCGTGTCGTCGTCATGTACGCCGGTGCGGTGGTCGAGGAATCACCGGTCGAGGAACTGTTCAGGTCGCCGGCCCATCCCTACACGAAAGGGCTCATCGACTCCCTCCCGAAACTCGGACAGGCCCTCGAGAGGCTGCCGATGATCCCCGGGACTGTGCCCGACCCGCTCGATCTTCCCGAAGGATGCAGGTTCAGCGACCGTTGCTCGGAGAGATTCGACAGATGCGCGGTGGAACCGCCGCTTTTCGAGCTGTCAGGGGGCCGCCGGGCGAGATGCTGGCTTTGCGAGGGGAGTGAAGGATGAGCATCCTCAAAGCCAGGGGACTAAGAAAATATTTCAGGAGCGCCGGCGGACTCTTCTTTCGCGGCAGCAGCCATATCCGCGCTGTCGATGGAGTGGATATCGAGCTGGAGAAGGGAAAGACGCTGGGCCTCGTCGGGGAGTCGGGCTGCGGCAAGAGCACGCTGGCCCGCCTGCTGCTGAGGCTCGAGGAGCCTACGGCAGGAACGCTCGAGATCGACGGGACCGATTTTCTCTCCCTGAAGGGGAGAGAGCTTCGAAAGGCCCGGAGGAAGATACAGATGATCTTCCAGGATCCCTATTCCTCGCTGAATCCGAGGCTGACGATAGGCAACACGATAGCGGAGGGGATCAGGATCCACGGGCTCGCCAGGGGCGCGGAGGTCGAGCGGCGCGTTGGAGAACTGCTCGACCAGACAGGTCTTCCGCGAGCGGCATATTCGAGGTACCCGCACGAGTTCTCGGGGGGGCAGAGGCAGAGAGTGGGGATAGCGCGGGCCCTCGCCGTCGAGCCGAAGATAATAGTGGCCGACGAACCTGTCTCGGCCCTCGACGTCTCCGTCCAGGCGCAGATCATCAATCTTCTCGCCGACCTGCAGAAGGACCTCGGCCTGACATATCTCTTCGTCGCGCATGATCTCGGGGTCGTAGAGCATGTGAGCGACCGTATCTCGGTGATGTATCTCGGCAGGATCGTCGAGTCGGCCCCCGCGAAGGAACTTTTTTCTGCTCCGCTGCATCCGTACACGGAGGGGCTGCTCGCTTCCATACCGACTGCGATTCCGGGGCACAGGGTCAGGGCCGCCATCAGCGGCGACGTCCCCAGTCCCGTCGACATCCCCGATGGATGCGCGTTCCATACGAGATGCCCGAAGGCGTTCGAACGCTGCGGCTCGGAGAAGCCGCAGCTCGAGGAAGTCTCGCCCGGGCGGTACGCCGCGTGCTGGCTGTGTGAGAAGTAAAAGGCGCCGGTCAGCGCCTTGCGATCCGCTCGTCGAGGATCCGTTTCGAAACGGATCCGCTTGTCTTGAGGACCTTCGATCCCCTCGTTATCTTGCAGAGACTCATACCGAGCTTCGAGGCGATATCGCGCTGGGAATGGCCGCGCTCGAGCATTTCCAGCACCTTCCAGCGCTTCGATATGTCATCGAACTCGGATGCCGTGAATATTTCCTTCATGAATCTCTTCATTGTACGGGGGTCGTCTATCGAGCAGAATATCCTGACAAGTCTGTCTGTTACGTTCATCTTACCGGCCTTCATGGAATAAAAGAGAAATCGGAGCCACATTCCGCTGCAGGCGCTCGCATATGACGGGACCTGGGAGAGCCGGATTATCCGAGGGGTGCGACCGGCCCTGTGAGCCATAGCGAATCTGTGACTCCGATACCCCGATTTAGAGATCAGGTGGCACCGCGTTATGTTACTGTTAACAGAAACAGTTTCTATTAACAGTAACAGTATATCCGGGAATCATTGTTTTGTAAAGGGCGGTTCCGGAAAAAGTTTCTTTTTGTATAAAATTCCTTCCATATATTGTACGTTATAGTCCCCCGGGAAAGAGAGAATCAATGAAGCGCACCTGCGACTGGACCTCCGACGACCCCCTGATGATCGAATACCATGATACTGAATGGGGTGTGCCTGTCCACGACGACACGAAGCTCTACGAGTTCTTCGTGCTCGATGCGATGCAGGCGGGGCTCAGCTGGCGGACCGTTCTGAATAAACGCGAGAATTTCCGCAAGGCGTTCAGGCAGTTTGATCCCGTGAAGGTCGCACGGTTCGGGAAACGCGATATCGAGAGACTGATGAATGACGCCGGTATCGTCAGAAACAGGCTGAAGATCGAATCATCAGTGGCAAACGCGAAGGCGCTGCTGAAGGTGCAGAAGGAATTCGGGTCGTTCGATAAATACATCTGGGGATTCACCGGCGGGAAGACGATAAAGAACAAGTTCAAAAGTCTCAGCGAGATGCCGGCCGAATCTGACGAGTCGCGTGCAATGAGCAAGGATTTGAAAAAGAGGGGCTTCAGATTCTGCGGCCCCGTAATATGTTACGCTTTCATGCAGGCCGCCGGGATGGTCAACGACCATCTCGTCACCTGCTTCAGGTACAGGGAGGTCGGAAAGTGAAGATATCAATTATATTGACCGCGATATTGCTGCTTGTCCTCGGAGGCTGCGACGATACGGATCCTCTCGTTCCGGACGAGGATTTCATCCTTTCTATCATGGTGCTGGACACCGACGGGCAGCCGGAATCGGGGATGACCGTCGCGAGACTCAACAGCCTGGAGGGGATAGATCCAGCTGCGTATGCCCCGGCGTTTTCTGGGCCTGCCATCGAAGGCTATTTCACCCGGCCGAACCCCTTTGCCGGCTCGACCACGCTGGACTACAGGGCATTCGAAGTCTCGGAGGCCCTTGTCGAGGCGCTCGACTGGAGGGGAGAGCATATCAGCACTCTCCTGCATGGGATAATCAAGGCGGGAACTCACTCCATCGTATGGGACGGGACGGCCTCCGGGGGAGGCATAGTGATGAATGGAGTATACTATCTCAAGGTCACGTTGACCGATACGCTCGATGTCAACGAGCGTCTTTTTTCGGGCACAGCCCTATGCACTGCGTTCGACCTCGAAGAGACTTACAGGCAAGGGGGTATAGGTACCACTGACGCGACGGGATTCTACTCGACCCGCGACCTCGATTTCTTCCCCTCCCTGCAGGGGCACGAATGGCAGGACGCTATCGCCCCGGATGGAGATTACCTCGGAGTATTCTCATTCAGTGACACCGTAACGATCAGGGTCTCGACACCGTCTCCTCCGGCAGGTGGATGGATATATCACATGAGCCTCGACATAGTACTTGTAGACGGGCCTAACTATATGGAGTTCCATTTTGTGCCTGACGATTCGACAGGAGTCTTCATGGTGGGCCGCTAAAGAGCCTCATATATCATTTCAGGCTGTTTTCAGGTTGTCCCGGTTTTTTCCCGGGGCGGCCGTATTTCCCTTGGGACGCTCACCTGAATGTATTAATATATCAGTCCCTGATTTATGGCGCTCCAGGGCGCCCGTGGGGGACGCATCTCCGGGGCCTGACGGCGGACCCGGAAAACCAACGACAGAAAACAGGAGCAGATCATGGTCGAAAAGCATCTCGAAGCCATCCGTGCGAAAGAAGCGGAGGCACGCGGGCAACTGGTGGAGACCGCGAAGGAAGCGGAACTTCTGCTGGA
>CAYWGA010000074.1:0-15448 GCA_964457905.1 uncultured bacterium
TGTTCGTTTCCGGGGTCGACCCTCTCGGGTGAAAAGGCGAGGTAGAAATCCTTTCCCACCTTCAGGCCCGTCTCCTCGAGCAGGGGAAGCATGACTTCCTCTGTAGTGCCCGGATAAGTCGTACTCTCCAGTATGATCAGCTGTCCCTTATGGAGATATTTGCGGATCTCCTTCAGAGCGGCGACTATATAAGAGATATCGGGATCCTTCGTTTTTCTCAGCGGTGTAGGAACCGCGATATTGATAGTGTCCACGTCCGTAAGGACGGAGAAATCATCAGTCGCGCGAAGGATGCCGGAACCGACGACCGCAGACAGCTCAGCGCCATCCACATCTCCGATATAGCTTTCACCGGCGTTTATGGCCTTCACCTTACTGCTGTCGATGTCGATCCCTACTGTCTCGAGACCAGCCTTGGTGAATTCAACCGCCAGAGGCAGTCCGACGTAACCCAGTCCGATCACTGACTGCAGTGCCTTTTTTTCAGATAGTTTTTCCCTTAGTCCCAAATTCATCCTCCTTTCAGGATTTCGGGTTTGAGATTATAACAAATGTCCCTTGGCGTCAAAGGTTTCAAGTCCGCCCGGCGAATTCGAGGCTGGAGTAGGTCCTGATGCTGTTTTTGCCGTCCGATTTCGCTTTATACAACGCTGTATCCGCTCTGTCTATGATCTTCTCTACATTCGAGGCGTCATCCGGAAAAACGGAGACTCCGATACTGCAGGTGAGAAGCCCCTGTGTCTTACCGTCAAACATGAAGTTCCTCACACTTTCGAGCACTCTCTCCCCGTAGACGATCGCTCCCTCTCCCGTTGTTCCCGGAAGCAGGATCCCGAACTCGTCTCCCCCGTATTTAGCCACGATATCTATCTCCCGGCTGCTGTCACTGAGTATCCGGGCTATGTCCGTCAATGCCCTGCTGCCTGAGAGATGTCCGTTCTTGTCGTTGTATTCCTTCAGGTTATCGACATCAAGCATGATAAACGAGAAATTCGAGTTGAACCTCTTTGCTCTCTTTACTTCCACTCTCAGCGACCTGATAAGATACCTGTAGTTGTATACACCTGTCAGACCGTCTGTGATCGATTCCATCTCGAGTTTACGGTAGAGCAGGTAGTTCTCGAAGGCTATGGCGGCCTGGTTGGCCATCATCGTCAGAAGGTGAATATCGTCTTCAGTGAATTGTGGCCTGTCCTGATCCTGGATCGCCAGAATCACACCGAGCAGCGAGTTCTTCGCCATCAACGGGGCTGAGATCACCATCGTGGACCTGTCGTCGCCCTGGAGACATTCAGTCGCGAGGGTTGAAAGGTCAATGGCGAAAACACCGTCTCCAGCCATCGGAACACTGACTTCCCTGTTCAGCCAGTTCAGGATCCCGTTTGATTCGGGCAGATCCTCGACACTGATCTTTCTGCCCCTCTCCTGCTTCTCTCCCGAGTATTTCACGATCCTGTGATCGTCAACATAGATCAGGTATATCCTTTTTGCAGGAAGCAGGTCCAGCGCGATGTTGAGTATCTTGTTGAATATGACCCTGTTGTCCCTGCCAAGGCTGATCAGGCTCGTGATCTCGGCAAAGGTACTGAAAAGGACATCTTTTTCGTCGGTCCTGCTGGGCATGGTTCTCCATTCACGTCATTCAGACAGCCTCCTATACTGCAAGAGCTATGCCACGCATCTGTGGCGGGAATCTTAATAACCTGTTCTGAAGAAAAAGGTTCCGGCAGTACGGACGGGCCGGAGGAGTGCTATTTCCGGCGCAGCTGGGACGCTACACGCAAGTCTTTGATATTATTAATGATAAAGCGCAGCAGCACCATTATGAATCCGACCATCAGTAGTGAAACGCCGTAGCGTTTAAGTACGGAACCCTCGGGGAACATACCTGGAAAGAGCTGCAGGGTGACGTACAGGAGGATGCAAAGGAATACGAGAAGTATGATTTTCACCACAAGCACCGACACGGCTGCGTAATAATACTCCCTTTCACGCTTCCTCGATTCCCTGATGGGGGATCTGAAATGCCTTCTGTTCGGCTGTCTTGGAGTGAGTATCATCTCGTCAGGCCTCCTCAGAGATCCTCATAATCGGCATCATCGATCTTCTGGTCGGTAAGGCTATCGTAACTGTCTTCCTTCTTCGTGCTTTTATCAGGACCGGCCCCTCCCGCTCCGCCGGAGATCCACCTGACAAGCCACTTGATCAGGTACCATCCGGCCACGATGAAGAAGAAAGTTCTCAGTAGGCCCAGCATATCGATTCAGCTTCCTTCCAAGATGCCTTCGGGATCATCGCTCTACGGCGAATCGTCCGCGATGATGGGTCGAACTGCCGTCCGCGGTAAAAACGATCAGCCTGTACAGGTATATACCCGAGGCCGGCTCACTGATTCCGGGAAAAAGATCACCGCAGGAATGACAGCTCAGGCCAACGGGCACCGGTGTACCATACCCCGCGCCCATCTTCGCGATGCCGAGCTGATCGCCCTCGAGAGAATACAGCTCCATATTGAACTGGATCTCCTCGGTCGTATTGACGCAGAACATCGCTTCTGAGAAGGCTCGGTCTATCGGATTAGGGCTGAAATGATGATTTTCGAGAGGTGAACCGGTTCCAAGCACAACAAAAGAGGCCGAGGCATTGTTGTCGGAGGTATCGTCAGTCATCCCGGAGATTGATATCTCGGCGGTGACAAGGTTCTGCCCGCCAAGCCCGCTGCCTGTACCGAGATCGATGTCTGAATCGGATGATCTCAGAGGATCCGCGGGAGGAATATCCCCGGAAAAGATCCTGCTGCGGCCGGAAGAGTTCTCCAGCCAGACGTCCAGGCGCACCACCGCTCCCTCAGGAGGCTGGCTTCCTCCCGTGTTTCTTACCCTTGGACGGATGGTGATATGCTCGCCCGCCTGGAAGACATTCTCGTTCCTGATCGCGTCGTTGACAAGTATCAGGAGATCAGTCTCGAGCATCGAGTTCTCCGCCGGAGCGCCGGAGAATGAGGCGATAAATCCGTTCATCAGCGAAGCGGTCCTCGCCGTCTGATCAAAATCCACATTTTCTATCAGATCGTCCACGGTATGGTAATCGGGGTATGTAATCGCTCCGCGTTCCCCGAGAGGCTCGGAGAATGTTATCGCCGGCAGCCTTTCGGGCTCACGTTCCCAGAACGATGCGTGATCCCAGTTCGAAGGACCGGGCTTGATCAGTACGATCTCGAAGGAGGGATCGGCCAGCGCGGCATAGTCGATGACCATCTCCGCAAGCCAGCCGGAACGAAAATCGCTCATAACCGTTGCCCCGGTACCGTTACCTGAGTATCCGATCATATCGGCATTTATTACGCCGAGGTGCTCATCGGCACAACCGGCATCACACAGTAAAACGTATTCGATGCTTCCCAGCCTGCCCAGTTCCTCCCCCGAGAACAGGACGAACTCGATATCAAACGGAAGGTCGACAGCAGACAGGAGCCTTGCTGCCTCCATCACGGCTGCTACCCCTGTAGCGTTGTCGTCCGCTCCTGGAGCCTCAGCGTGGACCCACATGCTGTCCCACGTCCCATGGAAGCTGCGGCTGGCAATAGCGTCGAAATGTGCGGTCACAAGGAGGACCCCCGATGAAGCGCCATCGGCCTCTACTCTGCAGATTATGTTCTCGCCGGTGAATGTCGTATCGCGGCCATCGAAGCTCCATTCGACCTCGAAACTCTGGCGGAGAGCTGTCGAGCCTGTATAGCTTTCCAGCCTCGAAGCCAGTGCATCGGCAATCTGGCTGAGCTCGGCTTCACGGAAAATATACCTGCTTCGCGGCTCGGACGTGGAAGGATCGATTGAAAGGTACCTAACCATCGCTTCGAGCGAATCGATGTCGGCCGCGGTAACGGCCGTCGCACTGATATCCGCGACCGCATCAGGGATCATGATCAACGGAAGCAGCATCAGAAAAGAGGCAGCTAAAATATATAATACGGGCGTCTTCAAGAGAGTTATTCCTTTACATATGGGGGCCTGAATAGTCGTGTCTTTTTCATAATAGGTTATGCCGTGTGGTGCGTCAAGTGGGGACTCATTCTGCCTGAAGCCGGTTCTGACCATAAAAAAAGGGGGAGTAAACTCCCCCCAAATGGTACGCCCGAGAGGATTCGAACCTCCGACACCCAGCTCCGGAGGCTGGTGCTCTATCCAGCTGAGCTACGGGCGCTTTTTCCGCCGTCGAGGAGTTCCTCAGCAAGCTTCTCTCTGAGTTCACCGCTTCCGCCGAGCATCCTCGCTATCTCATCCGTCCTCTGCTCACCTGTCAGGACCGAGGCTGTTGTCCTCGTCCTTCCGCCGCTGACGGATTTTTCTACCGAAATATGTTGTACGGCCCCCGCTGCTACCTGCGGGAGATGTGTGATGCATATGACCTGGTACCTCCCGGACAACTCCGAAAGTTTACCGGCCATGACAGATCCCATGTCTGCTCCGAGGCCCGTATCGATCTCGTCAAATATCAGGGTAGGGATACTTCTTTCCCGCACGAGGAGTTTTTTCAGCACGAGTGTGATCCTTGACAACTCGCCGCCGGAAGCGACATCGGCAAGGGGATGCAGTTCCTCGCCCACATTCGTTCGTATCATGAACTCCACTTCATCCCTGCCCCCGTCGGCTAAATCTAGTTCATCACTGTTATCCATGAAAGCTCTAATTTCCCGCTTTCCGATGGCTGTTTTAAAGAGCGCACCCTTCATGCCAAGCTCGGCGAGTTCAGAGGTGATATCAGCATCAAGCTTCAAGGCGGCCTTTTTCCTTTTTGCCGTCAACTTGTCCAGGACCGGTTCGAGTTGGACCTTCGCTCTTGCCGTGGCCGCGCGTGCCTCCTCGATCCCGTCAGAACCCTCATCGAGGTTTCTCAGGATCTCTTTGATCCTGTCACGTTCGGCGACAAGGCCATCGCCATCCGTCCCGTATTTTCTTGCTGTTCTCTGTATCGCTGCAAGCCTGTCCTGGAGCGGCTCGAGAGATTCGCCGTCCTCACCATCCACGTCGCGCCCTGAATCGATATCCCTTGCTGTTTCCCGAAGGGAGATGATGGCTGAAGACAACTCACTTGTGGCCCTCTCCCATCTCTCGTCGAGGTCGGAGATCGAAGCGAGAGATCTCTCAGCTTCACCCGCCATGTCGATCGCTCCCCCCTCTCCGGAGATGCGCAGCGACGCGGCCTCAAGAGCGGAAACGTAGCGCTGGAAATTCTCCAGTTTTTTTATCTTTTTCTCCAGCGAATCGGCTGCGCCTTCCTCGAGAGCCAGGCTTTCCAGTTCTCTCAGTTGAAACCTGAGAAATTCCTCTTTCCTGAGGTTCTCCTCCTGGTCGACCCGGAGTTCCCTCAGGCGTTTCCATGATTCCCTGAACAGGGCACTTCTACGCCGGCAGTCCTCGAGCAGGTCGTCATACCCGCCCGTCATATCGAGAAAACGGATATGCCTGGACGGCTCAAGCAGTTCCTGCTGCCCGTGCTGCCCGTGAAGCTCTATGAGTGTGGATGTAGCTTCCTTCGCGTTGGCTCCGGTAGAAACAGCTCCATTAATACGGATCCTGCTCCTGCCTGAATCAGAGAATTCCCTCTGGATCGAGAGGAGATCGTCACCCTCATCCAGGCCGAATATCTCTCTTATTCCCGTGGAATCCTCAGGCACCCTGAAAAGGCCCTCGATAAGGAGAGCGTCAGCGCCCTTACGTATCATCGAGCGTTTGGCCCTGCTCCCGGAGAGAAGCTCCACAGCGGTCAGGATAATTGATTTTCCCGCCCCGGTAGAGCCCGTCAGCACGTTCAGCCCGTCAGTGAAGTTGATCACCGCGTCTTCGACAACCGCCAGGTTGCGTATTCTCAATTCCTCAAGCATGCGGCTATCCTCCCGTCATCTCTTCCGCAACACACCGCCCCACCTCAGTTTTTTTCTCAGAAGATCGAAAAAATCGTAATCCTCAGTGACGATAAGTTTCGTGACCCGGTTGCTTCGCCCTATCCTTATCCTGTCACCCTCACTGATACCGCAGGCCTCCTGCCCGTCTATAGTGATCATCGAATCTCCACCTTCCACCAGTTCGATGGTCAATGTCTCCTCGCTGCTGATCACAACGGGCCTGACCGAGAGAGAATGCGGACAGAGTGGCGTCAGAATGAATGATTCGAGTGTGACCGGATTGATTATCGGTCCCCCAGCGGCGAGAGAATAGGCAGTCGAGCCGGTGGGAGTAGAAACGATAAGCCCGTCAGCGAGGTATTCCCCCAGGAGCGTATTGCCTATCGACATCCTCAGGTGAAGCACCCTTGAAACGCCTACCCCATGTATCACGATATCGTTCAGCGCCGTGTATACGGCACCCCTGTCATCATCTTCAATACTGCTTTCCAGGCGCATCCGTTCCTGGACCAGGCATTTTCCAGCGAACAGGTCCGACACGGCTCGTTCAAGGTCGTCTTCTGTCAGGAACCCAAGGCTCTTGATCTTGATCCCCAGCACGGGCACCTCATCATCTACAACGAAGCGGGCCGCCCTGAGAAAGGTCCCGTCTCCGCCGAGGGATGCGATAGCGTCACAGCCTGAGAGGGAATCGACCCTCTCTATCCTTCCGCCATCGAGCAGATTTGCGGTTTCCTCCATGGCGACTATCCTGATGTCGTCCGGCACAAGGGATACGACCCTGGACATGACGTCACTGATCCCCTGCTTCTTGATATTGGAAACGATACCAAAGGTCGCGATCTTCATCTCGATCCTCCGTCAGCTTCTGGATCAGTGTTTGAGACCGTGGATATGACTGTTTCGGCTATCTTCGCGGCGGAAAGCCCCTGCTCATCGAGCAGCTCTTCCCTTCCGCCATGAGGCACGAACATGTCCTCTATCCCGATCCGTATTACCGGCGCCTGTATACCTTCCCGCGAGAGAAGCCTGGCTACCGCGTCTCCGAATCCTCCGGATACAGCATTTTCCTCTATAACAAATATCGGGCCTTTGCCGGATGCGGCCCTGATGATGATCTCTGAATCAATCGGCTTGGCGAACCTTGCGTCTATTACCGACGTTGCGATCCCTTTCGCTAAAATCAGCTCCGCTGCTTTCAACGCAGGTCCCGTCATGCTGCCGATAGCTATAAGAGTCGCATCATCGCCTGTTAACAGCACTTTGGCCTTTCCTATCTCTACCGGCTGTTCGCATGAACTCATGTCGACGCCTTCCACACTACCCCGCGGGAATCTCAGGGCCGATGGACCGGAATCTATCTCTCCTGTCGTCAACAGCATCCTCGTCATATCGCATTCGTTCGACGGCGCCATCACGATCATACCCGGGATCATCCCCATATAACTCAGATCAAAGGTCCCGTGATGGGTGGGACCGTCTTCACCGACGATACCTGCCCTGTCGAGGATAAACCGGACCGGGAGTTTCTGGAGCGCGACATCATGTATGACCTGGTCGAATCCTCTCTGCAAGAAAGTCGAATATATCGCCACATAAGGTTTCATCCCGTAACGGGCAAGCCCTGCCGCGAAAGTCACAGCATGCTGTTCGCTGATACCTACATCGAAAAATCTGTCGGGGAACTCGTCGGCGAAACAGGTCAGGCCGGTACCTTCTTTCATGGCAGCCGTGACTGCGACTATCCTGTCGTCCGAGCGAGCCATAGCGGTCAGTGCCTCACCGAAGACCTTGCTGTATTTCTTGCTCCCTTTTCCACTCCTCGAATCACCTGTGGTCTTGTAAAAACTTCCGACCCCGTGGTATTTCTCCGCATTCTTTTCGGCGAACGAATATCCCTTTCCCTTCTTCGTCACTACATGCACGAGAACAGGCCCGGGCAGCTGATGCAGGCTCGAGAATGTCGTTATCAACTGGGGGATATCGTGACCGTCAAGTGGCCCGAGGTATCTGAATCCGAGTTCTTCGAAAAGGATCGTAGGTACCACGAGATTCTTGATGCTCTCCTTGATCCTGCTCGCGAGTTTTCTGGCCGTGCTGCCATGAGGCACCTTGCCGAGGAGTTCCCAGACATCCGCCTCAAGCTGAAGATATAGGTTCTGCGTTGTTATCTTCGTCAGGTATTTCGCCAGCGCGCCGACGTTCTTCGAGATCGACATCTCGTTATCGTTCAGTATAACGACGAACTTGTTCTTCTTCAGGTGTCCGGCGTGGTTGATGCCTTCCAGTGACATCCCGCCCGAAATCGCTCCGTCCCCCACCACTCCTATGACAAAGTTGTCCTCCCCACGAAGGTCCCGGGCCGCGGCAAGCCCCAGTGCCGCCGATATGGCTGTGCAGGCATGCCCTGTTCCGAAGATGTCGTGCTCACTCTCGGATATCTTCGGGAATCCGCTTATTCCGTCCTTCGTCCGCAGTTCAGCGAACGCCTCCCGCCTTCCCGTGATGATCTTGTGCGTATAGGCCTGGTGACCGACATCCCATACGATCTTGTCGGTTGGTGAGTCGAATACATAATGCAACGCCAGAGTCAGTTCCACGCTGCCGAGACTCGACGCCAGATGGCCACCTCGCCTTGAGAGTATCTCGATGATGTAGTTTCTTATCTCAGCGGCAAGATCCGGAAGATCTTCCACCGGGAGTTTTTTCAAATCTCCCGGTGAATCGATCCGGTCCAGCTTGTCATGGTCACTCAAGATTCAACCGTCTCTTTCCTACATCAATAAATACGAAAGAGTAGCGCCGAGCAGTACGCCGCCGAGGACGTCAAGCGGCCTGTACTGAAGCACTCTCTTCATACCATCCGGATCAAACTCTCCGGACCAGTCAATACTCGAAATGATCCGGTTAAGGACATCGACCTGTTTTTCCTTCTCCCTCTTTACCCGCATCGTGTCGTGAAGGATCACGACGCTGTATGTAGCCGTCACCGAATACAGTATAGATGAAAATCCGTATTTGATTCCTATCACCGTCGAAAGCGCTGAAAAGACGGCGGCATGTACGTTGGGCATCCCGTCCGGCTTGAAAAGCCCACCGGGCATGAATCTTCTCTCCATGACCGAATATATCACGAGCTTTACCACCTGACAGACAATACCTGCCAGTATAGGCAGCAGGAAAATATCCCTGTATAACATTTGTCTCATCATTTCAGGAGGTCCTATCTACAACCAGGCCGAAAAGGAATTCGAGATAACCGTCGTCCCCGAGCGTTCTTGCCTTTTCGACAGCTCCCTCGATCAGACGTGCCGCGGTCTCACGGGAAGACTCGACACCGTATGTGGACGGCCAGGTGATTTTCCCTTTTTTCATATCCTTCCGCAACCCTTTTCCGACCGACTCTTCGCTCCCTTCGACGTCCAGAAGATCATCGATGATCTGAAACGCGAGGCCGGCATCGCGGCCGGCTTCACCGATAAGCTCGATCTCTTCCATTCCGGCTGAAGCGAGTGCGGCTCCTATCCGCAGGGAGACAGAGATCAGTTCCGCCGTTTTCCTCATGTGTATGAAATCCACAAGCCCCGCTTCGGGCTCTCGTCCCTCACCTTCGATGTCCGCTGTCTGCCCTCCCACAAGAAGCCTGGATCCGGAAGCTGACGCGAGCATCCAGACAGAAAGGGTGACATCCTCGGGGTTGGCCCCGGAGCATGCCGCCAGGGTCTCGAATGATAGAGCCTGCAACGCGTCGCCGGCGAGCAGCGCGACCGCCTCCCCGAATCTTACATGACACGATGGCCTGCCGCGCCTCGTTTCATCGTCGTCGAGCGCTGGAAGATCATCATGGATGAGAGTGTAGGCATGCAGGAACTCAAGCGCAGCGGCTCCTGCCAGTGAGTCTCCGGGATGGGGATCCCCGAACATCCTGTGAGCCTGAAGACAGAGTATTCCCCTGAATCTCTTTCCACCGCCGAGCGAAGAATATCTCATCGCCTCGTGCAGAGAGACCGGCCGTTCATCCGCGCCGGGCAGCATCTCGTTCATTTTTCGCTCGATCAGCGACTTTTCTTCCGCCATCTTCTCTAGCATCGGGTCCTTACTCACCTGGTCCTTCCTCCTCGAGCTTGCCGGAAAGATCCTTGATCCTTTTATCCGCATCGTCGAGTATCTTACGGCACCTGTTCCCGATCTTCATACCTTCTTCGTACAATTTTATACTCTCCTCGAGGGGCACTTTCTCCTCTTCGAGTCTGCGGACGATCTCTTCCAACCTATTCATCGCGTCTTCGAACGTAACCTTCGTTGCCATTGGCCGTCCTTTCTCTTGCTCTCCACCAGGCATCCCGCGTCTCCGTCATAGAAGTTTACGGAGATCCTTCCTCCCTCTTCGAGCTCATCGATACTTCCTATTATCTTACTGCCGTCTTCAGCTGTACAGTACGTATATCCGCGCCCCAGGACCTCAACCGGACCGAGGCCCCTCAGAGTCCTGATCTTTCCATACAGATCAGATCGCCTTGCCGACGAGCCGCCTTCCGTCATGATCCGCGCCGTATTCACCAGTTTCTCAAGCCTTTCGCGCCTCGCCTCCACGCCCCCGGCCGGAGACAGCCTGGCAAGCCTCTCTGACAGTCCCGCCAGTCCACCCTTCTCTATATGAAGTGATTCAGTCATATTCTTACGAAGTCTTTCACCGAGATCCAGCACCCTCGCTCTGCCCGTATCTGCGACAGCCGCCCTCCACTCCTCAAGCCTGTCTGTCCTGTCGGCCAGATCGAGCCTCAGCCGGTCCAGCGTATGTTCGATAGCGGGAAAGGCCGCAGATCGCAGTATGAACTCAACACGTTCAAGCCTTCTCCTTGCCCCGTCCGACGCGAGGGATGCGATATTCGCGAAGATCTCTCCTAAGGCACGTCTTGCCTCTGCCGCATCCGGCGAGGCGACCTCGGCGGCAGCTGTAGGAGTAGCGGCGCTCATATCAGAGACATAATCACATACCGACGTATCTATCTCGTGCCCGATCCCCGTAATCACGGGAAACCTGCATCCGGCTACCGCTCTCGCTACCGGCTCGGTATTGAATGTCCATAGATCCCCTGCGCTGCCTCCTCCCCTCGCGAGGATCACGACATCGATATCTTCCATCTCATTCAGGGCATCAAAGGCTTCGACTATAGAACTTCCCGCGGCATCTCCCTGGACGGCGGCGGGTATCAGTATCGTTTCAGCGAGCGGCCAGCGGCGACCTAGGGTCCGTCGGATATCCTCTATCGCGGCGCCCCCCGGAGATGTGATGATCGCGATCCTCTCGGGGTACCGGGGCAGATTCCTTTTTCGCTCGGGGTCGGTCAATCCTTCATCCATCAGCATGGCAAGAAGCCGCCGTTTCGCGAGTTCGAGTTCACCCTCACCGGCCCTCCTGAGACTGGTCGCGATGAGCTGTGTCCTCCCCCCTCCCCCGTAATGTGATATGCGGCCCGAGGCAACGGCGGTCATGCCATCCTCAGGAGCAAAATCGACATTGCGCGTGCTCCTGCTGAATATTACAACGCCGAGCCTGCTCGACTCGTCACGCAGGGTGAAGTAGAAATGTCCTGAGGAATGTGCGGTAAAATTCGCTATCTCGCCGAGGACCGTTACATCGGGGAAATCCGATTCGAGGCTCTGCCTTATCGCGTCAGAGAGCTCTGAAACGGTATAGATGTCGTCTGTCTCTTCCACGGGGAGATGGTTATCGCGGCTCTCCTGCATCATCGGCTCCCAACGCCATTCTTGCCGCCCGGTACGTATTCTTCATAAGCATCGCTACAGTCATCGGCCCGACGCCCCGGGGCACCGGAGTGATCAGGGAAGCTTTCGGCGCTACAGTCTCGAAATCGACGTCTCCGACGAGCCTGTAGCCTTTCTTTGCCGATGCATCCGCGACCCTGTTTATCCCGACGTCTATGACTGCGACGCCCTCTTTCACCATGTCCCCCGTTATCATCCCAGGCCTGCCGACTGCGACTATAAGTATGTCAGCAGAACGTGTTATCGCTGCCATATCGGATGTCCTCGAATGGCAGATCGTCACGGTCGCGTTTGCTCCCTTTGCCTTCATCGCGAGAAGGAGAGCCATAGGCTTTCCTACAAGGATACTCCGTCCCACTACGACGGCATGTTTCCCCGCCGCGTCTATGCCGTAATGATCCATCATGACTGTAATACCGAGAGGAGTGCACGGTACCAGCCTCGGACTGTCTGCTGCCAGCCGTCCGATATTGAACGGATGCAGGCCGTCTACATCCTTGTCCGGGGAGATCCTCTCTATCACCCTCTGCTGATCGATATGACCGGGCAGAGGCATCTGAACGAGAATTCCGTCTATGCCGGTGTCTTCGTTCAGCCTGTCGAGACGGGCGAGAAGTTCATCTTCAGGAGTCGCTTCGGGAAGCTCGACAAGCTCCGAGTCGATGCCGCACTTGCGGGCTGTCTTGACCTTCATCCCGACGTAGACCTGCGAAGCGGGATCCTCACCGACTATGATCACGGTCAGTTTCGGCGGCCTGTGTTTCTCCGCGAACCCGGGGATCTCCGAGGCGAGCTGCTCGATCACAAGCGCGGCGACCGGCTTGCCCAGCATGAGTTTTTCTTCATAACCGCTGGTCAATTCCCCACTCCTTCATCTACCGGGTGATGTACGCGCTCCACGTTAACGGCCATTCCTGTCGAATCATTGAGATCTACCAGCATTCCCTGGATGACCGGAGTATCGCCGCCTACCTGGAAACGTACGTTTATCCCCTTGAGGAACCTCTCGATGACCTGCTCCGGCTGCACCCCTATGACCGAATTGAACGGCCCCGCCATCCCGACATCAGTCTGATAGGCTGTGCCGCCGGGAAAGATCCTTTCGTCGGCAGTGGGCACATGTGTGTGGCTGCCGGCAAGGATCGACACGCGGCCGTCGAGATAGTATGCCAGCGCGAGCTTTTCGCTCGTCGCCTCGGCATGAAAGTCGACTATCTTGATCCTGATCCCGGGGTCGATCTCCGAAAGGACCCTGTCAGCTGTCCTGAACGGACAGTCTATATCAGGCATGAACGTGCGGCCCTGAAGATTGATCACGCAGACTTTTGTCTGTCCTGCGTTGAATACTCTCCAGCCCCTGCCCGGTACTCCGGGAGGGTAATTGGCCGGTCTCAGCATATCGTTGAATTCGTCGAGGAGGGAGATCCCCTCCCGCTTGTCCCATATATGATTACCGCTCGTCATCGCGTCGACGCCGCTAGCCCTGATCTCCTCGACTACCTTGCGGGTCACGCCGAACATCCCCGCGCCGTTCTCCACGTTCGCGGTGCAGAAATCCACCCCGAGTGTTTCCTTCAACTGGGGAAGTCCGTTTTTAAGTGCGAGACGTCCCGTCTTGGACAGGACGTCTCCGATAACGAGTATTCTCATCTCTATTATCTCGCGTACTCGACTGCCCGGGTCTCCCTAATTACCACGACCTTGATCTGCCCGGGGTATTCCATGTCGTCCTCTATCTTCCTTGAGATATCGCCTGCCAGCTGGGCCGCCTGAGCGTCATCGATCCTCTTGTGGCTGACGAGGATCCTGATCTCGCGTCCAGCCTGGATCGCGTACGATTTCTCCACGCCGTCGAACGCGTCCGCGATCTTCTCGAGCTTCTCGAGACGTCTGATATAATTCTCAAGAGTCTCGCGCCTCGCCCCGGGCCTTGCACCCGAGATAGCGTCGGCCGCGGATATCACGTGCGCTATAAGCGACTCCGCTTCCACATCCTCGTGATGCGCCGCGATGGCGTTGATGATAATGTCGTTCTCGCCGTATCTTCTCGCGAACTCCGCTCCGATCTCGGCGTGAGGCCCTTCCATCTCGTGATCGGCGGCCTTGCCGATATCGTGCAGAAGACCAGCGCGCTTCGCCAGCACAGGATCTATCCCGAGTTCACTGGCCAGAAGGCTCGACACGAAGGCGACCTCTTTGGAGTGCTGCAGCACATTCTGTCCGTAAGAGGTCCTGTACCTCAATCTTCCCAGGAGCCTTACGATCTCCGTGTGGACCCCGTGGACGTTGAGATCGAGAATGGTCGACTCTCCGATCTCCATGATCTCCTCGTTCAGCTCTTTTCTCGTCTTCTCGACAAGTTCCTCGATACGGCCAGGATGAATCCTGCCATCCTTGACCAGCTTTTCGAGGGAGAGCCGGGCAACTTCGCGCCTTATCGGATCGAAGCCGGAAAGGATCACGGCTTCCGGTGTATCATCGATGATCACATCGATGCCGGTTGCATTCTCGAAGGCCCTGATGTTCCTTCCCTCGCGGCCGATGATCCGCCCCTTCATCTCGTCATTGGGAAGATCCACTACCGATACTGTCGTTTCCACGACATGGTCGGCAGCACAGCGCTCGATCGCCAGTGTGATGATCTTTCTGCTGATCTTCGAGGCATTTCGCTCGGCTTCGTCCTTGATCTCCTTGATCTGCTTGGCGGCCGCTGTACGCGCCTCGTTCTCGAGGTTGGAGATGAGGAGCTTCTTGGCCTCCTCTGTGCTCATCCCGGCGATCTTCTCGAGCTTCTCGTTCTGCCTGTGAAGAATATCGTCGAGATGCTCATTCTTCTCCGAGATCGCCTGGAGCTTCTTTTCGAGTGTCTTCTTCTTGTCCAGCATCTCCAGTTCACGCTTCTCGAGAAAATCGACTTTCCGGTTGATATTGTGTTCCTTCTCCTCGACACGCCTCTCAACCTTTTTAAGCTCGACTCTCGATTCCACGGTTTCTTTTTCGAACTGCTGCTTAGCCTTGTACCATTCATCCTTCGCTTCAAGGATCGACGCCTTTTTCCTGGTCTCGGCCTCTCGCTGAGCCTCTGAAATAATGTTCTCCGCGAGTTTCTGAGTATGCTTCAGCTGGCTCCGAGTGACTTTCCTGCTGATCAGCCAGCCAAGTAGAAAACCGAGAAAAAGAACGAAGATCCCCGCCGAAATGTAAAAGAAGATTGAATCCATCATCTTCCGCCTGAGTCCGGCGGTTCACCTCCATTTTTCGTTCAATGCCAAAAAACACATGTCAATGCATCAAATATGAGACAGTACTGATTTTCTTCTGGAATGGTCCACGTAAGGAGCTGCTACGAAAAATTCCCCACTTGTTGCCGTCCGCGTAAAATCATTTTAAGCCCTAAACTGAAAAGGTGGAAATCCTCACGGTCCGTTCAACCTTCCTGCCAGAGGCAGGCCCGGCATTCCAGACCCGGTATCGGAAATCCGGGCTCAAAGTGTTGGCAAAAAACGATCTTCGCTTGCACGAACACAGCAGGGAATTTCTAAAAGCACTATGCTTTATTTTCTCTTTCAATATCCCCGCTCCTGGGTATTACAGTTTCCCCGGGGCGGAGGATCATCTTCCTACACTGATCTTTGCCTCCAGCATCTCGCCCAGTTTGGCGGCCTGGTCTGCGAGCACACCTTTTGCTTTTTCTCGTTCGTCCCTCTCCTGGTGCAGCTCATCGGCGATATTAAGAGCAGCTAATATGGCGAT
>CAYWGA010000075.1:0-15235 GCA_964457905.1 uncultured bacterium
GGAGACGGGATGAGCGCGAAAGAGAGGGTGCGCACGGGCAGGCGCTCGTATATCAACTTCACCAAGTCTATGATAGAGCTCGCTTCCCTTCCCAGATTCGATTCCGAGAAACTGCTGCAGCTGGTGAGGATCCACGGCCATGAGAATATGGACGCTGCCTTTGCCGAAGGCAAGGGCGTCATAGTCGTGACGGGTCATTTGGGAAGCTGGGAACTTCTCGGAGCAGCCGGGGTCGCCACGGGTTTTCCAGTGGATTTCATCGTCGGGGAACAGACGAACACACTGGTCGATGATTATATCAACGATATGCGGGAATCAGCCGGGATAGGGGTGATCCCGAAGGGGATCGCTGTCCGGGGGGTCTTCAGCTCGCTGAAGAAGAACAGGTCGATAGCTATACTGTCGGATCAGGATGCGAGAAGCGCGGGGATATTTGTTGATTTCTTCGGTATCCCCTCATCAACTTATCCGGGCGCATCGCAGTTCGCGGTAAAGACCGGATGCCCGATGGTCTTTTGTAGAATCGTGCGCAGTAAGGATGAGACCCATGACGCATGGTTCGAACCGGCGATGCACGCCGACAAGGAAGCAGGGGCGGAAGAGGAGATCTATCGCCTGACAGCCACTTTCACAAAGGAACTTGAAAACGCGATCAGGATGAATCCAGATCACTACTTCTGGCCCCACAAGAGGTGGAAGACACAACCCCCCGATTGATCCTGTCAGTTTACCTCGGAGCCGTCCTCTTTCGCCTGGAAACCTATCTGCGATGAATCCTTGCCGCCATGGATCTTGATCTCGCCGAAATTGGCCTCATACTGCTCGATCGTCCTCGACAGGACTGCCTGGAGTGATTTGGCGGACTGGGGAGTCATGATTATCCTCGAGAGGACCTTGGCCTTCTTGAGGCCGGGAAGCATCCTGGCGAAATCGAGGATAAATTCCGCTGCGGTATTTCCTGTCAGGACGAAGTTCGAGTAGATACCTTCCGCTGCGCTCTCATCAAGTTCTACCTGGATCTGCTGCTGGGGCTGTTTCGGTTTCTGCATTATATTCCTTTCGTTTTTCAGTGACCTGCCGATGCATTATACAGCCTCTGTCCACCATACGGCAAGGGTATGGTTCAATTCAGGCATGCTTGACGCCCGATGTCGTAATTGACAATGTACTAATAATTTGGTAGAATTACCTTGTAAGATACTATAAGTTAGGATTCATTCTGAATACGATTTGCTGGGGGTTCCCGATGTCCAAGAAGCCTGTCATACTACTTTTGGCGTTCATCATCACGGCTTTCGCGAACGGCTGCAATAACGAGTGCTGCAGCGTTACCCCCGAAACGCAATACGCTCATATCGAACTTCACCCTGAAAGTGTCTTTTTTACCGCCGTGCAGGACGGGCCACTTCCGTCCGCCCAGGATGTCCATCTTTTCAATTCGGGCAGTTCCTGCCTCGGGTGGAAGGCTAGTACCAGCGACACCTGGCTCGAGTGCAGCCCTGACTCGGGATTCACAGGAACATGTGGGGAAAACGATACGCTCCACGTATCGGTCAATACAACATCACTCGATAAGGGGACTCACACAGGGACCGTGTACGTACAGTCCGAAGATGCTGACAACAATCCCGGCAAGATCGAAGTAACATATTCGGTAGTTTCTCTCAGCGATATATTCGTGATAAGGGACGCATGGTGGAGCGACGCGGTGGATGCCGATTCGAGCGGCTGCCCGGAAAGCGCGAGGCTGACACTGGACGCCGACGTTCTCGACGGTTCCACCAGGGACGTCAGCGCGCAGGTCTTCTACAGGCCGGAGTGCACAGAGGAATGGCTGTATTACTACACCACATCATGCTGGACGATAACGGGAGAGGACCGCGACGATACATATTTTGTCACCGTGGACAACCTGCCCGCTGGAAACTACGAGTTCTCAATCATACTCTACCAGTGCGGCAATCCTGACGTTGTCGCTACCAGGGATCATGAGGACGACAGCGATCTCGACAACATATGCTTTGAGTCGCTGGTCACATACTCGATATATGACGCCTGGTGGGCCGGTGAGAGCGATGTGGATGGTGACGGGTGCAGAAACAGCGGTATGCTTGCCTGGGACGCCGATGTCGATGACGGCATCACCAGTTCGGTTCAGTGCCACATATATTACAGGCCGGTTGGTGAGGCCGGGTGGATCTACTACAGGTCGACAGGGTGTTATGACATAACTGGTAAAAGCCGCGATGACGCCTACTTCCTGAGCATAGAAGGTCTGGACCCGGGGCGTTACGAGTTCATAATAGACCTCTACGAATGCGATGGGAACGGGAAGGCGGCCGAGCGCAACTTCATGGATGATCCCGACCTGGCTGACCAGTGCTTTGACGACTACGCACCTCCTGCCACTGGATACAGGATAAGGGACGCCTGGTGGACATCCAGCGTGGATGAAGACGGCGACGGCTACTACGAGAGCCGCACCCTTGTCTGGGATCCTGATGTCGATGACGGGACGAGCGGTATGGTCGTTTCGCAGATCATCTATATCGTCACGGGCACTAGCACTTTTATGAATTACGGCGAGGTCGAATGTTCCGCGGTCGATGGGTCGGGCCTCAACGATACTCTGTCGATAGATGTCGACGGGCTGCCCAGGGAATGCTACCACTTTGCCATCCTTCTCTACGAATGCGGCAACCTCGACGATGAGGTCGCTATCCGGAACTACGGTTACGATACCGATCTGAACACGCAGTGCTTTGAACCGGACGGCATCGTGACGGGGAGCCTGATCGTGCCGGGCGCCGATCTTCCTGAGGAACTTTCAGGAACCGGACAGGTCACCGAGGGCAGAGCGCCGGTGAATCCATACGGAGGGGTCAAGGAAGCTGATTCCACAGGGAACACGGCTCCTGACGTGAGAGAAGGCAGGGGGCGGCCCTCTCCCGGTATACGCTGATATTCAGGATTACGCTGCATATCCTGTAACCATTGCATCATCTTCCACGACATATTATCGTGAACCCCACCTGTGCCCTGTACATTTGAGGAGGATGCATTGATGTACCCGAGATCTGTTCCCCTGACGACCCTGTTACTTTTCGTGCTGGTTCTCTCCGCCGGATGTGGAGGCGAGGATATCGAGAGTCGCTGGCGGGACCGTGAGATAACGATCGACGGCGATGCATCGGAGTGGCGCGGAACCGAACAGTACAGCGACGACAAAAAGGGAGTCAGGTTCGCGGTCTTCAATGACGGGGATTTCCTCTACATCTGTTTCACTACCTGGAACACGAAGACCCAGCAGCAGATCCTCGTGCGCGGACTCACCGTGTGGTTCGACCCCGAGGGCGGTGACGAGAGGGCGTACGGGATAGACTTCCCGATAACGAAGGGCTCGGAAGAGATGCGCGAGCTTCGCGAGACCGCCAGGGTGGATAGGGCAAAGGCGATCGAGGACCTGCTGGTAAGGTCCAGAAGCGAGATGATAGTAGGTCGAACGAAAGATTATAAAGGCAGCTGGATGTTCGTAGAGGATGGAAAAGAACTCGGCATCGAAGCAGTGATCGCTATGGATGACAGGATACTCGTCTATGAGCTGAAGGTTCCCCTCACAGGGGGGCAGGGACTTCCTTTCCCCGATGGTATGCCTGTGGGCAGCGTGGCCGGTCTCGGGCTCGAGATGGGAAAGATCGACGTTGATGAAATGAGCAGAGAGATGGGTGGACAGAGGCCTCCGGGCGGCATGGGCGGCGGACGTGGCGGCATGGGTGGAATGGGAGGCGGGAGGTCCGGCGGACAGGGCGGAATGCGTGAAACGATGGAAGAAGAGCTTGAGGCGTGGATGAAGATCAGGCTCGCGACAGGGAAATGACGGGGTCTAGTCTTCCTTCATGAAGTTGTCGTCATAGATAGTCTCGAGCTTGAGCTTGTGCTTCTTTTCCTCATCGGCAAGAGCATCGAACACCGAACAGAGCGATTCTTCGATACAGACCGATGTGAGATGGACGTAGAGTTTGATCGCGGCGACTTCGCGGTCGATCGCGACAAGAAGGGCTTCCTGGTAAGTCATCGAAGCTGAAGGCTGCGGGGTCACGTAACTGTCGGACAGCTTGAGGTCGGCGACATCGTGGCGGGCCTTCAGTTCCTTGTCTCCGGCCCTGACATCCTCGATCAGCTTCTTGTGCTTGAGCTCTTCGCCCGCGAACTCCCTGAAGACAGCCGATATCGCTTCGTTTTCGGTTTTCTCGGCCCAGTCGCTGTAGAATTTCCACGCTGTTTCTTCCATCGACGCGGCATAGTCCAGGATCTCGTCTACAGAGGCGAACGATCTGACGTTTCCTTTATCATCCATCGGACTTCCTCCCGAGATAATCATTGATAAACCAGGCGGCCTTCTTCCCCGACGCTATCGCGCGGATCGCGTCATCCGGACCTGTCTCACAGTCGCCTCCAGCGAATACTCCTTCGATATCGGTGACGAGCGTATCGCCGTCTACATCGAAAGTGTTCCAGCGGGTGATCTTTACTCCCGCTGCTGTCGCGAACGAGCCCTCGACCTGCTGGCCGACAGCCATCACACAGGTATCGACCGTGACGGTAAACTCTGAGCCCTCGATCGGGACCGGCCTGCGTCTGCCGCTGTCGTCCGGTTCGCCAAGCTCCATCCTCTGGCATTCGACATCGAGTTTTCCGCCCTTTTCCGTGATGAGCACGGGGGAGACGAGAAAATCGAATTCGACGCCTTCCTCTTTCGCTTCCTCTATTTCCTCAGCATCGGCCGGCATTTCTTTCTCGGTCCTGCGGTAGAGGACGTTGACCCTGTCCGCTCCGAGTCTGACAGCTGAGCGGCATACGTCCATGGCGGTGTTGCCGCCGCCGATCACCGCGACAGTGTCTCCGAGGGAGGGACGTTCGCCAGCGGCTATGCGGGCGAGAAGATCGACGCCGATCTGTACCCGTGGAAGGTCGATGCCCTCGATCGGCATGCTCGAGCCTTCCTGTGCGCCGACTGAAATATAAACCGAGTCATATTCATCTTTTAATTTCAGGATGGTCACTTCGCCGCCTACGTCAACACCGGTGCGCAGCTCGACTCCTGATTCGACGATCAGGTCGATCTCGCGGGCGAGGACGTCAGCGGGAAGCCGGTAGTCGGGTATCCCGGTACGGAGCATTCCGCCAGGCTTGTCGGACCGTTCGAGCACGGTCACATCATGGCCGAAGCGATTGAGGTAGAAGGCGGCGGTAAAGCCGGAGGGACCTCCACCGACGACAGCGATCTTCCTTCCTGTCCTGGGAGCGCGCTTGCCTGTTCCGAGGACTTCACTCCTGCGCTCAACGGTATTGTCGGTTATGTAGCGCTTGAGCCATCTTATCATGATCGGTTCGCCGAGATGTCCCAGCGCGCAGGCGTCCTGGCACTTGGCCGTACAGACGCGGCCGCAGCTCTCGGAGAACGGGTTGGTGTCGTAGAGGAGACGGAGCCCTTCATCGAGGTCCCCTTCGCGGATGGACCTGATATATGCGGGGATATCCATGTGTGTCGGACAGGCTTCGATGCAGAGGCCGCAGTCGAGGCACCTTATCGCCTCATCGAGCGCCGCTTTGTCGCCGTATCCCAGAGCCATCTCATCGAAATGCTTTTTACGCACATCGGGCTCGATCACCGGCATCTTCTGTTCAACCGGGTCGAGGAGCCACGCGCATTCGGCCCGCTTGTAACCGAGCTCATCTTCGTTCCACCCGCCATCATCGACGCCCGGTGTGAACACCCAGTCTTCGCCGTCGTCCGTGATCCAGTTGTACTGGTTCGACATGGCCAGGGAAGTCGTCGGACAGATATCGACGCAGAGGGCGCACCAGCAGCATCGCCCATAGTCTATGGCGGGACGCAGGCCGCTGTCACCGATCGCAGGTTCGATGCCTTCCGCTCTTCTCATGTCGATCGCGGCGTTCTGGCATATCTCCTCGCACGATCCGCAGCCGATGCACTTGCCGAGGTCGTTAGTGTGGAACCCGCGGTAGAGGGGAGGCCCGTCTCTTTCGACAAGGGGCTTCTTTATCGTATACGGCTTCTCGAACGCGCGCTTCCACGCGTAGAAGGGCGATATTATGTCTCTAAGCTTCCACATATCTATCTCTCGATCTCAGGCGGACACGTCTGGAGGGAGACCATCAGTCCCGCCACGTCCGCTATGCTGATTCCTCTTATCATCTCTTCGAATAGGGCCATCGCGTGAGTATAGCTCGGTCCACGGACATGCACCCGTCTCGGGAATCCGCTGCCGTCCGATGCTATGAAATATCCCATCTCTCCGCGCCCGGATTCGGCGCGGACATATGTCTCGCCCGCCGGGATCTTCCAGTGGAGGGGATTGGGGAGTTTCGTCCTGACCGGGCCATCCGGCATATTTTTTAGTATCTGCCTGACAAGATCGCATGCCATGAGGATCTCGCCGCGGCGCAGTACGGAACGGCCGTACACGTCGGCCCCGTTTCCCCTGATAACATCGAAGTCGAGCTTGTCGTATACGAGGTAAGGGTAGTCCTTTCGGATATCTCCGCTGCCGCCGGCTCCACGCGCGTTGGTACCGACGATACCGAACGGTTCGATCCATTCGTTCGGTATGACGCCGAGCCCTTTCGTCCTCGCCTTTATGACGGCATTGTCGAAGAGGACCTTCTGGACGTCGTCCATCAGCTTCTCGATCTTGCGGAGGACCGCTTCGGTCTTTTCGGCGAAGCCGGGGGTGAGGTCGTGCCTCACACCGCCGGGCAGTATGTACATATGATAGATCCTGTGTCCCGATAGTTCCTCGAAGAGATCCAGCAGATAGTCGCGGTGGACAATGCACCACTGGCCTACGGTACCGAGGCCGAACGCTCCGCCCTGTCCGCCGAGGCCCATTGTCAGGGATGCTATCCTGGCGAGCTCGAGCGTCAGCGCACGGATCCATTTCGCCCTTTCGGGGATCTCTATCCCGTCTAGTTCCTCGCAGGCGGCCGCGAAGAGATACTCGTTGTAATCCGGCTCGGGGACGCAGATGCGGCAGACAATCGGGAAGCAGTTCATGTATTTCCTGCGTTCCATCAGCTTCTCGAACCCGCGGTGCAGGTAACCGACATGGACATTGCAGTCGACGACGATGTCGCCCTCGACAATGAGCTCGAGAGCCATGTTACCGGTAACGCCCGGATGCTGGGGCCCCTGCCAGATCTTCAGGTACTTCTCCGACTCGAGGTCGTACTGCGGCTTTTCCGCCCAGAAGGGGTACCAGGGATCTATATGTTTCGATCTGCCGCTCATCCCTCGTCCTTTGTCTTGCTGTCACTGTCACCATATCCCGACCTGGTGAGATCTCTGATGCCCCGCTTCACATCGGCCTCGAGGGGATAGGAGCGTTTTTCCATCTCCGTCGCCGGGTCACTTGTGAAGCGTCCCTCGCGCGGATAATATGTTCGCTCCGCGTATTCGAGCGTATCGAAGTCACGTCTCATCGGCGGGATATCGTCCCATCCTTCGAGGATCATCGGCACTTCAACACCGGGGCTTCCGGGAAAGTCGATTCCAAACATCTCATGCATTTCGCGCTGGTAGACCCTGACGCCTGCCCAGAGGTGATGCATACTTTCCATAACGGCGCTATCGCGGGAGATCTCGACGCAGATACCGATATCGATCTTTTCGCCGGGACTGTTAAGCAGATAGACGAGTTCGAAGACTCCGTCCTCGATCCGGTCGACGCATGAGATCATCACAAGGTGCGTGAATCCTCCGTGGTCGCGCATCCACATCACAGCCTCTACGGCATTCTTCTTCGGAACGGAGATGAAGGCGAGGTCATCGCGGCTGACGCGGGGAGCCCTGCCATCGAATCGTTCCGTCAATATATTCAGTGTCTTTTCCATATCGTCTACCAGTTGTACTCCGGCATGTTCCAGTCCTTGATGATCCTTCGCTGATTCTTCTTGTACCATTCGAAGTTCTTCGCGTACTCGTTGGCGCCTTCGGCCTTGCCCGCCTTGATGAGTTCCTTGATACGGCCGAATCCGGCGATAAGGGACTCGGGTCTCGGCATGCACCCGGCGACATAGGTGTCGACCGGTATGTAGTGGTCGAGCCTCTTGATGGTATTGTAACTGTCCCAGTACATCCCGCCGTTTACCGTGCAGCTTCCCAGTCCCATAACGAACTTCGGGTTCTGCATCTGCTCGTAGCTTCGTACTATCCTCTTCATCGTCTTGACCGAGGCGTATCCGCCGATGATAAAGAGGCCGGACATCCTCGGGGTCGGCCTGGGGAACATCCCGAAGCGCGAGATGTCATAGCGGGCCGTAAAGAGCGGCCTCATCTCGATCGCACCGCATCCCGTTCCGAAGGCGAGGATAAAGACCGAGTTGGCCTGCGCCCAGTTGCAGAAGTTGCGGACGATCTTCACCTTCGAAGGGTCCGACGGCTCCGGCCTGTCCTGGCAGAAGAGACCCTGCTCCTCGGGTGCGAGGAAGGATTCGGGGGAGAGGAGTTCCTCTTCCGGGACCGGCGATCTGTGTTTCATTTTTCTCTCATCCATATTGCGATCCTTTAAAACATCTGCAGTGCCAGTGCGAGCAGGCCGATCAGCGTCGGCACCGTGAGAAGCCAGCGCACAGATTGCTCGAGACGGTAGCGCGGAAATACTGCTCCGACGAATACTGTCCACAGCATTATAAGGAATGTCTTCGAAACAAGTTCAGGAATGGAAGTGGCTCCTCCGAAGAAGAGATTCGCGAACAGAACGAGTTTGGCCGAGCCGAAGAAGGACCGGTTGAACGACATCATGAAGAGATAGCTGCTGTGGAACTCGGTCGGCGGGCCGACCGGTATCTCCTGCGGCGCGAGGTGCACATCGAAGGGCGACCTGTGCATCATGCCGATAAAGGCGAGCATCGCCGCGATAGTTGCCAGCGGATTTGTAAAGACTGTCCAGTTCTGTATGCCGCCCTGCTGGGCCGCGACTATCCCTGTGATGGACAGGGTCTTGTACTGAGCGACGAGAGCCAGAACCGCCAGTACGAACGGCAGCTCCGATGCGGTGTTCTGGGCCAGTCCCCTCATCACGCCGATCGCCGAATAGGGGTGGCCGCTCTCGGCGGCGCCGAGAGCCATCCCGAGCATGCCGAAGAATATGAAGTACATCACGAGGATGACGTCGCCGGTAAAGCTGAAGTTGCTCAGCCATGACGAACCATAGACCGCCGGGATGAGGAGGTAAAGCCCGACTCCTCCGGTGATCCTGAATATGGGGCCGAGATAGAACATGATTCCGTGCGAGACAGCTGTCCTCATCGTCAGGAGCTTGAAGAGGTTGATGTACGGCTGCCATACCGGCGGGCCGAACCGGCCGTGCACACGGGCGATTATCTTGTACATGACGCCTGACAGGATCAGGCCGTAGTTCGCGATAAGGAAGAGGGAGGCGATCGCCTTTCCGATGATCACGAGGAGTTCGCGGTTCATAGCGAGCCTCCCGAGATGAAGAATAGCGCGATGCCGTATATAAGGATAAAGAGAAGGTTGGTCTGGGCGTTACCGGTATAGATATGCCTGAGCATAGCTCCAAGCGTAACGGTCCACTCCGTGACACCTTCCCAGAAATTCCTGACGAGCGGCTTGAGGACCGGCGCGACGGCGCGGCGGTACGGCTCGAAGAATGCCCACGCGTAATGTGTCGTCGCGGGCGACTCGGGTCTCTCCGCTGCGAATACTATGTTCAACTGGCCGATCTTCCTTGGCCTCGGTCCCTTAAGGAGGAGGAAGAGGAGCATCAGCCCGAAGATGGCGCAGACAAGGAGCATAAGGAACGTTCCGTTGAGATATCCGAGCGGCGTCGATACAGAGAAGCCGTCCCACACGAATGGTGAAGGGAAGAACTTCGCTGCCATGGCCGATGCGGGTTTTATCAGCCTGCCGGGGAATGTCGAGAAGAGCATGATCCCCATGATGAGGATGTACTGCGGGATCAGCATCAGTAATGGGGCTTCCTTCACGTGGGCATGTTTCGGTTTGAGCTGCCCGAGGAATATCGCGTGTATCAGCCTGAAGCAGTAGAGGAACGCAATCGTGCTGGAGAAGAAGGCCACTCCGGCCTGCAGGTACCAGCCGTTCTCGATCATCGCCTGGTAGAGCAGCCACTTCGCGGTGAACCCGGTCAGGGGTGGTACGCCTGAGAGAGCGATTATCCCGATGAGGACCGAGATGAATGTCGCCGGCATCTTCTTGATCAGGCCGCCCGTCTCATACATGTTCCGCGTTCCGGTACGAAGTATGACTCCGGCGATCGCGAGGAAGAGGAGCCCTTTGAAGAGAAGGTGAGCAACTGTCTGCCATGTGGCGGCTGTCCATCCCATGTTGTTCATCGCGGCCAGCCCCATCACGATATAACCGACCTGCCCGATGCTCGACCACGCGAGCAGCTTTTTCATATCTTCCTGGAAACAGGCGTATAGTGAGGCGAAGAGGGCGGTAAGGGCCCCGAACCATCCGATTATCGTATAGAGTGTTCCTGCCTCCAAACCGGATGCCGCAGCGGCACTGAGAGCCGCGACGAGCCCGAATATTCCAGCCTTGGAGAGGATCCCTGAAAGGAGCGGGGTGGTATCGTCTTCCGCCTCGGCATACGAGCCGGGCGCCCATATGTGAACGCCGAGTGTCGCTGACTTCACAAGAAACCCGGCCGCAGCGAGAGAAAGCGCGGGAAGGGTCCATGTGAAGTTCTCCCACCCGCCTGAGAATCCGGCCCAGCCCGTACCGGCAGGTTTGCCGGCAGCGAGTCCCGAGAGAAGGAGATAGGCTCCGCCGAGTGAGAAGAGCACGTACATCAGGGCGGGAACTCCCGCCTTTCTGCCGCGGAGTATAAGGAGGTACGAAGATATCGTCATAAGTTCCCAGCATATGAAGAACTCGGCCGGCCCTTTTGAGACTGTAAGGCACGCGAGCGAGCCGAGCATCGTCACGGCAAGCGCGTGGAATCCGAACGAGTGTCCGCGCCTCGCCATGGAAGCGATGAGGATCACTCCGCCGCCTATCAGGAAAAAGCCGGCGAAGAACTGGGGATATCCCGTTGTATTCGGGATCAGGTGCCAGGCAAGCCAGCCGACAGCCCCGATAGACAGGAGTCCCTTTATCATATCGGGAAGCCTGCCGAGGGCGAACAGTACGATACCGGCGAGCAGTACGGTCATATAGAGTGGAGGACTGCCGAAAGCGTATATCGTCAGGAACCAGGCAGCTGCCAGCGACAGGATCGCAAAGAAAACGGGCGGCAGTATCGCAGATATCTTTATAGAGAGTTTTTCGTCCCTCGACTTCTCTCCGCCTACGGCATATCCGAACCACCTGAGCAGGTATGCCGCCTCGAGAAGTGATCCGAGCAGGACAAGCCCCCTGAAGATCCAGGCGCCTTCGCCGTGCAGCCTCATTATAAGGGCGTACTTGCCCCAGAAGCCGGCCAGCGGCGGAACACCGACGAGAGAGATGATGAACAGGCCCATGAGAGCGAGAAGAAGGGGCCGCCCGGCGACTACCTTCCAATCCTCGATCCTGTCCCGTCCGATGATCCCGGCAAGCCAGAAGAGGCCCGCCTTGGCGAGGAAATGATTGAAGAAGATCGCCGCGAGGATCATTCCCCATGTCCCTGTCGAGAATCCGGTTATCCTGCCGATCCCTATGACGAATACTATCAGTCCGGTCTGGGCCACCGAGGAGTAGCCGAGCATCCTTCTTACATTCGTCTGCTTCATCCCCATCAGGTTTGAAAGTACGAACGTCGCTATACCCGCTATTGCCAGGACCCCGAACCAGGCCTCGCCTGAAAGGGGCAGTATTTTCCACAGCGCGAACAGGATCGCGCCTGTGGAGCCTGCTGAGACCATAGCGGCCATCCCCGGATGGGCCGCTTCGTAAACGTCAAGCGCCCAGCCATTTGCGGGGAACTGCTTAGCTTCTACGAGAAGTGCGAAGACGAGCATGAAGGCTGCGACAGGTGCTGCCGCGGCGGCGCCTGAAGCGGTGAGAAGGTCGATATCAAGTGATCCCCCGGCCCTGTAGAGAAAGATTATTCCTATCAGGAGAAATACGGTGGCGACCCCGCCGGCCAGCGCGTATTTCAGCGCAGCGGAGATCGACTTCAGAGAGCCTTCCATCGCTATCAGGGCATAGCTCGATATCGCGAGGACCTCGAGGAATACGAAGAGGTTGAAAAGGTCCCTCGTCATCACCATGCCGTCGATACCCATCACGAAGAGAAGGAAGAGTGAATGGGCCGCGCTCCCGCCTCGTCCGAGCTGCCCGTTCATATAGAGATAGCCGAACAGGGCGAGGATCCCCGCAGCTGCCGCGACAGCCGCTTCCTCGGCGCCCATCCTCAAGGCGATAGAGAAGGGAGGATGGAAGCCCGCAGTATAGACCATGGCTGCCTCGGCCCGGCAGAAGACAATCTCGATGAAATGCCTCACCGGCACGTATGTCATAAAGAGGAGGGCGGCGAACATGAGCAGGCGCATCACGGGCCTTCCCGCTTTGTCAGCGAGGGGCATGAGGAATGCGGCGCCGAGGCCGGCCGCGATTATCCATACAGGGTTTACCATCTGAGCTCCCTGAAGTCCTCCACGTTAAGCGTTCCCTTTTTCTTGTATAGCCTGATAACGAGTGCGAGAAGGAGTGCGTTGACCGCGACCCCGATCACGATCGCTGTCAGGACCAGCGCCTGCGGTACCGGATCTACTGTCTGCCCGGCAGTTGCGGCGCTGTCGAGTATAGGCGCCGTTCCCTTTCGCACGTAACCGACAGCTATCATGACAAGATGGAGCCCCGTCTCGGCTATCGCGAGAGAGAGGATGATCCTGATCAGGTTCCTTCTTGTGAGGATCCCCCAGAATCCGACCGCCATCAGGAGTCCGCCGGCTATCATAGCCAGGGAGGTCATCTCTCACCTCCGAGGTTCTCGATGATCCCCGCCAGCTCAGTGCCTACCTTGAGGCCGATGATCGTGTAGATCAGCGGAATCGTTCCCGCGCTTATTATCCTGCCTGTCTCTCCGAGGGCCATCATCCTGCTGTCGAGGAATCCCGATGCGAGGATCAGCCCCAGCACTGCTATCACGACGTAAGCCGTACCCGAAAGTGATTCGAGCACCGTGAGTATGCCGTGCCTCAGCCTGAACCCGGGGTAGGCAAGGAAGAGAAGGAGAACGGCCGACGCTACGACTGCGCCCCCCTGGAATCCTCCGCCAGGGGAGAGGTGGCCATTGAGGAAGATATATATTCCGAAGAGCATTATCACAGGCACGAGGAGATTCGCTCCCGTTACCAGTATCTCGCTCGCTTTTCGTTTTTCTTTTTCGCCGCCGCTGTTTTCTTTGGCCGAGGTTCGCAGCAGAAGGGCTATCGCCGCCGCGGCAAGGAAGAGGACGCTCACCTCTCCGAGGGTGTCGATCCCCCTGTAGGTGACAACCACAGCGGTAACGACGTTGGGTGAGTTGAGTTCCTCGATGCTCCTGTCTACATAGCCGGCTCCGACTCCTGTCAGCTGCTCGGGTGTGTCTATCCCTGCGATCCTGCTCATAAAGAGGAAGAGGAAGAATGCCAGGACCACGAGTATCAGTATGCGCTTAATCATCCCGTGAATCCCTCCCCGCGGTTCTGCTCAAGGCGAAAAGGAATATGACCGTCGAAAGGCCCGCGCCGATAGCCGCCTCAGTCATGGCGACATCGGGAGCCCCGAGGATGAGGAAAAGTATGCTGACGAAAAGGCTGACTACTCCAACAGCGATGATAGCTCCGAGCACGCTCTTCATGTTTACGGCCAGCAGGGCGGCGAGGAGCATTACTACACTTATCACTATAAAGAGTATCGTCATCATCATGCGTCATCACCCTTTTCGTCATCGGCGAGGGTGTCGCAGACACTGCCTTTCGTAAGGGGCAGGCCGATGAAGTGGGCCGCGCGGGCAAGGGCATGGGATGACAGCGGATTGGTTATAGCAACGAACAGGACGAGCAGCAGTGTCCTGCTCAGCCATGCGGGATGATATATTCCTATCCCGAGGAGTGTCAGTATAGTTCCGAGTGTTGTCGCCTTTGTTCCGGCCTGCATGCGGTTGTAGAGATCGGGCATCCGCACGATCCCGACAGCTCCGAGAAAGAGGAACAGGGATCCGACGAGTGTCACGAGGGCTCCGGCCATTTTCAGGATCTCCATCACAGCCCTCCCTCGATGTGCCTGGCTATTGCGACGACACCGATAAAGCTGAGCACCGCGTAAACCATCGCGGCGTCCAGATAGATCACCCTGCCGGCGAAGAGCGCCACGAGGACTATAGTCGAGATCGAGATCAGCGTCATCGTATCGAGGGCGATCGCCCTGTCAGGAGCCGATGGGCCCTTGAAGAGCCTGATCGTCGCGATGATGATCCCGAGCATCGAGATCACGAGAGATATCTTGAGGATCATCTCAGCCAAAGATAACCTCCAGGTATTTCTCGAACCCCGCGACGATCTCTGTCGTTGCTTCTTCCCGGTCCGTAACCGCGACATCGATCCAGTGGACGTAGAGAAGGTCGCCCTTTATTTCGACCGACAATGTGCCGGGTGTGAGTGTTATTGAATTGGCCAGGACCGTTCTGCCGAGCGGAGTGCTGAGTTTTGTCCTGACAGTGACGATACCCGGATTGAGGGGGATCACGGGGCGCACTATCCTGCTCGCCACGTCAAAGTTCGCTTTTACGATGGCGAGGAAGAGATATCCGACATAGGCGATCGACCAGGCGATACGCACCGGGGTTATCCGGGGCAGCTTCGTGGCCTTCGAGAAGAAGACAGCGACGAGCAGGGCAGCGGCGGATATGACTACGACGTCCGATCCGTCAGCCGACCATGTCCAGGCTATATATATGAATACGAGCACGGCTGCCAGCAGCAGCCTCGCCAGAAATCGCTCCATCAGTTTTCGATATCCTTTCGTAAGCAGTAGGAAACGAATAATATAAGAATCGTTATCGCCGGTAAACTGTTTTTTTAAGCCTGTCCAGGGGATGTGTGAGAAATTCAACAAATCCCCAAACTATAGGAACAATCTTACTTGAAGAATCTGTTTGTCTGAGAGCACCTGTTTTACACGCAGGGGGTCTCAAGCGATGAATCTGCTGCAGAAACCGGGTTCTATCGTGTAATTCAACTCTTACGGGATAATTGA
>CAYWGA010000076.1:0-14535 GCA_964457905.1 uncultured bacterium
TGCCGTCTAACCCTGTAATAAAAAAGGGGCTGCCACACCGTGACGGCCCCTTTTCGTCGATCCTGTCCTTAATCTGTCCCGAAAACGACCTTCTCGTCTATCCAGTCAGCCTCGATCAAGGATCCAGCGGGAATATCCCCCTCGAGGAGCCTGGTCGCTAGAGGATCAAGGAGCATCTTCTGTATGACTCTCTTCAGCGGCCTCGCTCCAAATTCGGGATCGTACCCCCTGTCGGCGAGCGTTTCGAGCAGCCTGTCGGTCAGTTTCAGGTCGAGATCGCTCTCCCTGAGCCTCTCGTTCACCTTCTCTACCTGGAGTACCACGATCTTCGCGATATCTTCCCTGGAGAGGAACCCGAATACGACGGTCTCATCCACCCTGTTTAGAAACTCCGGCCTGAAGAAATCCCTCAGGGAATCCTTCATCTTCGCGGCGATCTCATCCTCGTCGAGAGTATCCCGCTCGGAAAGAAAACGGCTTCCCAGGTTCGACGTCATGATAACGATAGTATTCCTGAAATCAACGGTGTGTCCCTGCGAGTCAGTGAGCCTTCCATCGTCAAGCAGCTGCAGGAGCACGTTGAATACATCGGGATGGGCTTTCTCGATCTCGTCAAAGAGGATCACAGAATACGGATTGCGGCGCACCGCTTCGGTGAGATAGCCACCCTCCTCGTACCCGACATAACCCGGAGGAGCGCCGAGCAGACGGGAAACAGCATGCTTCTCCATGAACTCCGACATATCGATCCTGACCATGGCGCTGTCATCGTCAAAGAGCTGTTCAGCCAGAGCCTTGGCAAGCTCGGTCTTTCCCACGCCCGTCGGGCCGAGGAATATGAACGAGCCAAGCGGCTGACGGGGATCGTGCAGACCGGCGCGGGACCTGCGGACAGCACTGCTGACCGCTTCGATCGCCTCCCTCTGTCCGATCACTCTCGAGGCGAGCCTTTCGTCGAGCTGGAGAATCTTCTGTTTCTCCTCCTCTACCATCCTGTTGACAGGGATGCCTGTCCACTTGCTGACAATACCGGCGATGTCGTTCTCCGTGACCTCCTCGCGCATGAGGCTGTCACCTGAATCCTGCAGCTCACGCAGCCTGACCCGGGACTCTTCGAGCCTGCTCTCAAGCTCGACTATAATCCCGTACCTCAGTTCCGCGACACGTTCGAGCTTGCCGTCACGCTGGGCCAGCTGCTCCTCGGTCCTGGCCGCGTCGAGCTCTTCCTGCAGTTTCCTGATGGCATCGACTACCTCTTTCTCCCCTTCCCATCTGATCCTGATAGCCGAGGCCTTCTCATCGAGTTCCGCCAGTTTTTCCTTCACCTCGCCAAGCCGTTTTTTCACCGGCTCCTTCTTCTTTTCCTTTTCCAGAGCGGTTTTCTCTATCTCTAGCTGGGTTATCCTGTCCTGTATCTCGGCCAGTTCTATAGGAATCGAATCCATCTCCATCCGCAGCTGGGACGCGGCCTCATCTACGAGATCTATCGCCTTGTCAGGCAGGAACCTGCTCGTAATATACCGGTGCGAGAGTTTCGCGGCCGCTATAAGAGCTGAATCCTCAATCCTCACCCCGTGATGGACCTCGTACTTCTCCTTCAGCCCCCTTAGGATCGATACTGTCTCGCCTACATCAGGTTCACGGACAAGGACCGTCTGAAAGCGTCTCTCCAGAGCGGCGTCCTTCTCGATATATTTCCTGTACTCATCCAGCGTAGTCGCCCCGATGCAGCGGAGTTCGCCGCGCGCGAGAGCGGGTTTGATCATGTTGGAAGCATCGACGGCGCCTTCGGCGGCCCCCGCTCCGACAAGAGTGTGCAGTTCGTCTATGAACAGTATTATCTCTCCATCGGATGACGTGACCTCTTCTATGACTGCCTTGAAACGCTCCTCGAACTCTCCCCGGAATTTCGCTCCGGCGATGAGCGCACCCATATCGAGTCCGAGCAGCCTCTTGCCGCGTATGCTCTCGGGAACATCATCCGCCGCGATCCGCTGGGCGAGCCCCTCGACTATCGCGGTCTTACCGACGCCCGGTTCACCGATCAGAACAGGATTGTTCTTCCTCCTGCGCAAGAGGACCTGGCTCACCCGCCTGATCTCCTCGTCCCGTCCGATCACCGGATCGAGTTTCCCTGTCCTGGCCAGCTTCCCGAAATCTGTAGTAAAACGTTCCAGAGCCCTGTATCTGCTTTCGGCATTCTGGTCGGTGACCCTCTGTGAGCCACGGAGCCCGACGAGCGCCTGAAGCGCTGAGTCCCTCGTGATCCCTGCCGCCGAGAGGACCTTTCCCGTCTCTCCCTTGTCATCGATCAAGGCGAGAAAGAAATGCTCGGTGCTCACATACTCGTCTTTCAGTGAGTCGGCCTCCTCCATCGCTTTTCTGACCGTTTCCTGGAAGGAGGCAGAAGGCCTCGTATCGGGCAGTCCGTTCTCGATCTTCGGGCAACGCGAAAGCGTCCCCTCTATACCGTCCTCCAGTCTCGACATATCTGCACCGAGTTTTCTTATCAGGGGTTCGACGATACCATCCTCCTGCAGCATCAGAGCGCCGAGAAGATGAATGGGAAGCACCTCTGTATTCCCGGCCCTGAAGGCCGTCTCGCTGGCGGCCGACAGCGCCTCCTGTGCTTTTACCGTAAATCTTTCTGCATTCAGCATTATTATCACCTCGTGTTATATTCTTTATAATCCCGACCGTCTGAGCAGCCGGTCCCAGTTATCATTCATTTCATATCGCACTTCTTGTGCCACGAGGCACGATCGACGAATCTATCTTTTATCCGATTTATTATCTGCAGGTTATAGTGATGAACGGGGTGTTTACTTAAAAAAGAACGCCGGGAGAGAATCAACTCTCCTAGCGTTCTGTCATACTTACCACTGGCACATCTGCCATTCTGGCAGGATTATTCGTCGACGTACCAGTTCGCGTCGAAGATCACCGGCATCCCGATCAGCGATCTGACAAGATTGATCTCGTCCTGCGAAGGATCGTCTGTAATCGGCGCTGTTCCTCCGACCATCAGGTGGCCGAGGTCGCTACTGTGGCCAAGCTGGAGGATGTGCCCGAGTTCGTGGGCGAATATCCGCCTGCCCCTGATCTGTATCGGCGAGAGCTGATTGATTGGATGGATCCAGATCCTCATCTTCAGAGGTGTGCCGTCTTCCTTGTAGCTCACCCACTCGACATGATGCTTCGAGTTGAATTCAGTATCGTATACGATCTCGACATCGGCAGCTTCAGGATCGTTCGTCTCGACGAAAAGCTCGATCCCTGTCAGATCGTTCCAGGCGGTTATCGCGACCCTGGCGAACTCCTGAATATCTGTCTCCTCCCATGTGAACGGAGGATTGTAGATAGTCACCGGGTAATGATCCCAGTTCCTGAAGATCGTCGGCCTTCCGAGCAGGCCCCTCGTGTTCGTCAAATACCTGAAGAACATATAGAAACTTCCGTATGTACCGGCGAGTTCACTCTCGATGTCGAAGTAGGGCATCAAGGTCAGATCCTTACTGAAATGCCAGCTGATATTCGACACGGGAATCGACATATTGTAGAAATCTCCCTGATCGCCTGATATGTGTTCATCCCTGACCCTTATCAGATCGGTATAGAGGGGCAGGTCCTTGAGCATGTAGTATCCGTCACTTGAGGTCGTATCAGCTATCCCTTCGGCCGAGACGACGATACCTTCAAGAGGAAGGCCGGTCGTGGCGTCGGCTATATACCCGTCGGCGTCTATTCCGCGCACAAGCAGCCTGATGCAGTTGCCCAGTTGCGACATGTTCCCGAAGTCGTCGATCGCTCTTGTAGTCACGTAGAGCCATGTACCGGGATTGAGGTTCTCGACGATCATCTCCTCGGTGGTGCCGGGGGCTCCGGGCATAGGAACGTTGTTCTTCTGAGATGCCTCGTTCCAGTCGTCCTCGTTCAATATCGGTATCGTGTGTGTTCTGACACGGTAGTGGTTAACTCTTCCATCCATGTCATCGTCACCTGACGCGGTCCACTGCAGCCTGATCGTTCCGGGATCCGGCCCGGTCCAGCCGATCAGGTCCGTGATCCTCGCCGGCAGTATCGTATCCGGCTCTCCAACGACTCTTACGGCCCAGGACAGCGTGTCTCCGAACTCGCCATCCCACACGAGGCCCTTGACATCGAATATGCCGTTCTCCATGAACCTGTGCGTGGCTGACGAAGTAATGTCCATTATCTCGATCGGAACTCCGCCCACATAATACGAGAAGCGCAGATCCTCCGGATGATCGTCCGCAATACCCATCCTGAATTCGATCGTTGAACCTATGAGTGTTGTGATGCTGTCCTGGTCCGGAGAGAACCAGTCGATAACGGGAGGTTCGTTGGTCAGCTCGAAAGCTGTGACATACCAGTCCCTCGCCACGTAATCGGAATGATCGTACGCTCTGCCCTGAAGATGGTAGAATCCTCCCTCGTTCGGCTCGAATGTAAAATCCCGTCCTTCGTGCAGCACCATTATGAGGTCGCCGTCATTGTCGACGAGAACATACTTGTAGCTGAGCTCATCGCGGTCGGGATCGCCAGCCGTGAAGCTGAACATGATCGAGTCGACGGGCACTTCCATTTCTACGAGAAGATCCTCGGGAGAGGAATCCTTTATATATGGAGGGGCATTCGGTCTTGCAGGATCGGTTTGAAAGATGCACGACTGAAACGCCATTCCCCACGCGAGCCCCAAAAGTATCAACCCAGTGGCTTTTCGCATCTGATCCGCCCTTCTATAGGTGGGGCCGATATCCTGATATTAAGATAATAAACAGAGGCGGTTTGCGAAAGTCGATAATGTGGTGCGGAACCGGATCAGGCCCCGGGCGGGAATGCTTTCAGAAAACATTCAAGCGCGATGTCGAGGGCTCGCACGAATCCAGCCTCGTCCGACACCCTTATCTCCACGGGTGAATCGCAGCCGGCCGAAACGAGAAACAGCTCGCGGTATGGGGAGACCTTGATATACATGCCGGAAGCGGTGGCAAATCTCGTCTCGAAGGGAGCTGACTCCACTGTGACTGAAGGCGAGAAGCCGACAATCTCATCGCAGAGGATCGAGTAGAGGCGCCTTATGCCGCTGTCGGCTATCCTCGAACCGTTGCGCCCGGCTGTTTCCAGTCGTTCATCCGGTCCTGTCACGCGCTGCCCCTTTCTTTCTCGATCCGAGCCTCTGAAGTATCTCGCCGGCGAGCCCCGTCAGGAATGTCGATGCGGGCGGCTTTCTCCTGCTCAATCCCTCCAGCATCTCCGCCGGAAAGGGAGACGGCTCGATGCTTCCATCCCGTGCTCCCCCCACTCCCGGATAGAGAGCCAGAGCGGGGCCACCCGGAAACTTATCCCTGAACTCGCTCAGGATACCCCCGGCGGGTCCAGGACAGGAATCAGAGAGGGTAAGAAGAAATGCGGGGACATCAGCTGAAAGTGAATCTGACAGGGAGCGCATCACGCTGCCGGCGGTTCTTCCCTTCCACTCGAACGCGACGATGATCACCTTCAGTCCTCCGGCCGGACTTCCGGCGAGGTATCGGGCAAGGTCCGGATCCCTCGAACATACGACCCTTACCCGGCGCCCAGGTTCCGTCTCGACTGCCTCTGACGCATCGAGGACAGGGCGCAGATAGCGATCGGGGCCGAGCGCGAAATAGTACCCCGCGTTCGGCAGGCTCCGGCCAGTATCAATCAGGGTCACCTCTGCGTTCTGCGACCCGAACGCCGCAGCCAGTCCCGACGACAGCCAGGCCCTGAGCGGACCTCCGCCCAGCGAGGCGGCAAGGACGAGCGCAACGGAACCCGCGGCCCCCTCTCCCTTTTCATTCTTCTTTGAGAGGTAGAGATGACTTATATCGCGAAGGTCTCTGGGCCTGTTTCCCTGGTGCATTCCACGAAGTCCGGCAAGCGGTTCAGACGATCAGCAGTGAGTTTTCCTGCCCGAATTCATTGAGGACCGAATCGACGTTCCGCGGATCCTTTATCCAGACTCCGTCGATGATATACCTGTATTCGTACTCTCCGGGAGCGAGGTCGACATCTACCTTCCACAGTCCGTCCTCGCCGTCCCGTTCCATCTTTATCCCTTCACGCGACCAGTTAGTGAATTCACCGGTGAGGTAGACAGTCCCGGCCGCCGGCGCGTTTACAGTGAAGATGACGCTTCCCGAAACGACTCGCGGCCCATGGAGTTTCTCCATCCATTCGCCCATATCGGCCGTATCGATCAGTGAATCCCTGTCCTCGAGTTCTCTGGCAAGTGTGAGGAACTCCCATTTCAGCCTGTCCGCCCGGGGGATACCGAAGATAGAGACACCCCGCAGGGCAGCCTCCTTGTATTTGACCGAATGGCTGATCGTGACATCCATCAGCTCATGACCGTGGAGCCTCTCGAGTTCATCGACAAGGTTTCTCGAGAAAGTGGTCCTTTTCTCGATATTATTGATCAGGATCGAGACAGTGACATGATGGTCCGTCTCGTTCTCGAGCAGTTCGACCGTTTCGCGGAGCTTGCCTACGCCCTGCAGCGAATAGATACTCGGATCGACCGGGATCAATACCTCTCCGGCCGCCATAAGCGCGTTGAATGTCAGAAGGCCAACATTAGGCGGAGAATCGATGACCGCGTAATCGTACATGTCATCAACACGGGCCAGCTTCGATGCGAGCCTCGTCTCCCGCGCATCCCTGCCGGCGAGCTCCTGTTCGACAGCTCCGAGTACGGGCGAGGACGGGATCACGTCGAGATTATCGTTGTAGCGGCAGGTCGCGTCTTCGATCATTACACGCGGGTTCTTGAGCAGGTCGTATGTAGTGTAATCGACTTCCCGGCTCGAGATGTCGAGACTGAGCGAAGCGTGGGATTGAGGATCCATATCTACGAGCAGCACTTTCTTCTCGAGCTCCCCGAGCGCTGCGGCGAGATTGACGGCAACCGTGGTCTTCCCGCAGCCACCCTTCTGATTGATCACTGCTATGGTCCGCATGCTGATCTGCACCTCCTGGTCTCTTGTCCGTGCGACTGCTTCTTTCTCAAGAAAAAAGCCGAACCACCCCTGGCGATCCGACTCCGCTGATCATTCTGGATAAAAATAACGCATGCCCGGATCGGAATCCGATGCTCTCTACGCGGTCAGGCCCGTTCCGATCTCATCACCCTTTCTTCCGTTGCCGGCCGATTGCGTACCGGCATGATATTATCAGACTTACAGAGGCCATTCTCTACCTGGCAGAATAAGGTGTCAAGGGTTTTTCAGGGCATTTTCGGCTAAAACATTATCCAGGCTACAAGCAGGCCGAGCGCGAATCCGCCGGTCACCTCGGCCCACGTGTGGCCAATAAGTTCGTGCAGTTCCTCGGCATTGAAATGGTGGGTCTCACGCGCCTTGTCGACGATCTCGTTGAGGACCCTCGCCTGGTTCCCGACTTCCTGGCGAAGTCCCGTAGCCTCGAATATGAAGTAGAGGCTGATAACGAGTGTAATACCGAAAAGAGGCGAGGAAACCCCTTCGTATGCCGCAACTCCCGCGGTCAGGGTCGTAACGACCGAGGTGTGCGAACTCGGCATGCCTCCCGTATCGAGCATGCGGAAGAAGTTGAATCCCTTGCCGCGAATAAGGTCCACGAAGGGTTTAAGCACCTGCGCAGCGATAGCGCTGACAAGTGCTCCCATTCCTACCTCATGGATCATTGCTTCTCCTTCTCGGGCGCGACCCGCCACTCATGAAGGTTGTGATACATGCTTATCGCGTCTGGCTTCGCTCCAGTGAATCTCTCGTGAAGCGCAAGCATCGCTTGTGGGTTGTACATGAATGTGAAGGGCTGTTCTTCGTATATTATCTCCTGGGCCCTGAAGAAGAGGGGACGCGCTTCATCGAAGTCGAGGATACCGGTAGCCGTCGAGTTCAGCCTGTCCACCTCGGCGTTGCAGTAGTCGACCCTGTTGTAGCCGCCCACTTTCCTTGCCTCGCATGACCATATGGGAGCAAGATCCACCTTGGTCCCAACCCTCCAGGCGCTGACAATAGACTCGAAATCCTCAGCTTTGTGCTTCTCGAGCATTACCGTCCACTCTAGGATGACCGGCTCAACTTTCACACCGATCTGGCTGAGCTGCTCCTGGACCATGACCTGGATATCGTTGCGTATCTGGTTTCCCTGATTTGTCATCATCTCGAACTCGAACCTCTTGCCGTCGCGGTCGAGCCAGCCATCACCGTCGGAATCAGTGAATCCCATTCCGGCGAGCAGTTGTTTCGCTCCTTCGGGATCGTATTCAATTGGTTTAATCTCATCATTATATGCCCACATCTGGGGAATAAACGGACTCGTACACTCCTCAGCAAGGCCGTAGTACAAGTTTCCAATGATCTCATTTCTGTCAATAGCCATAGTCATCGCTCTGCGGATATCTTTGTTCCGGAAAAGAGGATGCTTACCGTTCCATCCAATATATACATAGGCTCGAGCAGGAAAATTGAATGTCTGTATCCCGTCATCCTCCCTGCGGAACTTGTCAAAATCCATCGGCGGCAGGCTCTCCATGCAGTCGACCTCTCCGCTCTTGAGCTGGGTTATCAGGTTCACCTGGTCGGGGATTATCTTGAAAATGACCCGGTCGAGGTAAGGCTTCCCTTCATCATAATAGTCTTCGTACGGAACCAGTGTGAGGGTCTGTCCCCTGACCCACTCTCCGATCCGGAACGGGCCGTTCGTGGGGAAATCTTCGACCTTGAGGCCCCTTATCTCCTCCGGGGGCATCTTCTCGAGGAAATGTTTCGGAAAGATCGGGCCGTCATTGGCGTCCATGACCTGGTATGGATAGACATGACTGAAATGGAACAGGACCGTGAAGTCATCGACGACACGCACCTCGTCTATATGCTCCTTGAGGTGCCTGCCGCTCCAGGCCATCGCGGTATCCTTCTGCGCGATAAATGTCGCGGCTACGTCATGCGCCGTGAAAGCGACTCCATCGCTCCATACCACGTCGTCGCGAAGATGAAAGGTCAGCTCCCTGCGGTCGGCGGAGAACTCCCATGATGTAGCGAGCCTCGGCTCGAAGGTGAGGAAATCGTCGTTCTCATCGAGAAGCGAAAGGAACATGAGGTTGTATATGTCCCTCGCATGGGCGTCAGTGGTGCTCATCGGGTTAAGCGATTCGTATGCGCTTATCTCCCCGACGACTAGCGTACCTCCTCTGAGGGACGGCTCCCTGTCTCCCACACATGAAACGATCAGAACGGCGGCGAGGATCACGAACAAGATATAACCGGTATTTCTGGACATGCTTCCCACCTTCATTAGGGCATGATTTTCTCCTGTACGGGAAATATATCAGCCTTTACGATGACTGGAAACAGAATACTTCGATACCGAAGGACTTATGTGAGAACAGGATGCGACATATTGAGCGGCGGCGGATATAAGCTGCCTGCGGGAGCTAGAGTCGGGCTGCTGGCCAACCAGGCCTCCGTATCCTCATCTCTCGACCACACCGCGGGAATCATATTCAGAAGCGATGCCGAACTGGCCTGCCTCTTCGGGCCGCAGCACGGCCCCTCTGGAGTGACCCAGGCTAACATGATCGAGTGGGAAGGGTACACCGACCCGCAGCTCGGGATCCCCGTCTATTCACTCTATGGAGAGACAAGGGCACCTCTTCCCGGGATGCTCGAGGGCCTGGACGTCGTAGTCGTCGATCTTCAGGATGTCGGAGCGAGACCGTATACATATATCTGGACCTCACTCCTGATGATGAGGGCCTGCGCCGCTGCCGGCATCGACATGGTCGTACTGGACAGGCCGAATCCAATAGGCGGAACGGCGGTCGAGGGCCCCGTCCTCGAAAAAGGATATGAGTCATTCGTCGGGCTCTGGCCCCTCCCCATGCGGCACGGGCTGACTGTCGGCGAAATACTGATGGTGATAAACAACGCCGATCCGGATCCCTGCTCCCTTGAGGTGGTCAGGATGGAAGGCTGGAAGAGAGATATGCTCTTCGAAGAAACGGGGCTGCCCTGGGTCATGCCTTCCCCTAACATACCTACCCCGGATACGGCGCTCGTATATCCGGGGATGGTCCTGCTCGAGGGAACGAACATCTCCGAAGGCAGGGGGACGACCAGGCCGTTCGAACTAACCGGGGCGCCATGGGTCGATCCGATGGAACTGACATTCTCGCTCGAATCTGCCGGCATTCCGGGGGCATCGTTCCGTCCGGCCGTATTCAGGCCGACTTTCGACAAGTTCGCCGGCGTTGACTGCGGAGGAGTGCAGATCCACCTCACCGACAATGCCGCCTTCAAGCCCGTTCTCTGCGCCGTTACGGTCATACGGGCGGTATCGGATCTCTGCCCTGAAGAATTCAGCTGGCTCGATCCTCCTTACGAATACGAAACAGAGAAATCCCCGATCGATATCATATTCGGAGGCCCGGGACTGAGAGAAGAGATCGACTCGGGGATGACCGCCGCCGACATAATCTCCGGCGGAGATGAACCGCTCGCCCGCTTCATCGAGTCAAGGTCGGGATTTCTCCTCTACGATTGAACCGGAGGACCTAAATGAAACGCAGGATCGAGGGGATAATACTGGCCGCTGGAATGGGCACGAGGATGCTGCCTCTGACCGATCGCGTCCCCAAGCCTCTCCTTACCGTGACCGGTGTGCCGATACTTGAGATCGCCGCTGAAAAGCTCCTCCGCTCCGGCGTATCGAGGCTCCACATCAACCTGTTTCACCTTGACGGCATGATCAGGGAATTCGTCGATAGAAAAGGATGGCCCGTCCTGTTTCATGAGGAAGAGGAACTCCTCGACACCGGCGGAGGCATCGGGAACATGGCGGCCGATCTCGGCAACGCCGATCATATACTGCTCCACAATGGCGACATCATCTCCTCCTTCGGATTCGAAGAGGCTCTCGAATACCACATCGCCAGGGAAGCTCTTGTAACGATGATACTGATGAAGCCTGAGAGCGGGGACCGCACCCCTCCGGCAGCGGTCACTCTCGATGAGGAAGGGAGCGTCCTCGACATAGGCCCCTCCCCTTCTGATCTCTCATATGCCATGGGATACACCGGGATGGCGATCATCGCCGGAAAAGCTCTGGGATACTTCCCGCGCGAGAAGAAGGGCCTGGTGCCAATACTGCTCGAGATGATCTCGGACGATCCTGGCTCTGTCGCCGGATTCGATGCCTCGGCCTCCGGTGACCCGGCCTGGGGCGAGATCGGCTCCCCCCTCTCATATCTCGACATACACAGGAGAATCATGATAGAAAGGGTGGAGTTCGACAGAAAGATCCCGGTGCCGCCTCTACCGATCAGAGCCGGTGACGGATCGTCGATAGATCCCGGCGCACAGTGGAAAGGATTCCTCGATGTGGGCGCTGGAGCGCGTATCGAGGGAAACACTTTCCTCGAAGATTGCGTAGTGATGGAAAATGCAGTCGTACCTGATGGTACGAGACTGAATAAAGCGATCTTCTACGGTGACGAAGTTCTGGAGGTTGACAAGTGACAGATCCTGCTGTCCTCGCACTGGTACTCAAGGCGATCGAAGGAAAATGGGAACGGATGCCGGGCGGCGGGTTCTCGGACAAAGCCACTGTGAGCGTGATAACCCGGGGAGGATCGGACAGGCATTTCCTTAGGGTCGAGGAAGAAGGCCTGTCGGCTGTCGTCCTCGCACAGCCTGGAGGCGGCCCCGAATTCGCGCGGTATATAAGGATCGGGGATTTCCTTCGCGAAAACGGAGTTCCGGTCCCGGAATTCTACGCCGTCTGCGAAGATGGAGCCGTCGTGATGGAGGATCTCGGTGACATCCATCTCGTTGACACCCTTGCTGAATCTGACCAGCAGGCCGAGCTCGCTTTCTACCGTGACTGCATCGATATACTGTTCAGGCTCCAGACGACGGTGACCGCCGCCGAAAAAGAGACAGGTATACTGGATGACATGCTCTTCTCCCGGGAAGTCCTCCTCGGTGAGACCGACTATTTCGCGAGGGAATTCGTGGTGAACTATGCCGGCATGGAAGTACCCGCCGGCCTGGACGAAGAGCGGAAAAAGCTCGCGGAGGAGCTCGCCTCGCACCCGGCCGTATTCATGCACAGGGATTTCCAGAGCCGCAATATCATGGTCAAGGATGGAAGACTGCGGCTTGTTGATTTCCAGACGGCACACAGGGGCCCGGGGCTTTACGACCTTGCCTCGCTTTTAAAGGATCCCTACCATCCGGTCGAAACTGGAACGAGAAAGACACTGATCATGGAGCTGTACTACAGATTCACCGCTGACAATCCCGAACCCGAGGGCGGCTTCGAGGCATTCAGGGACCGCTTCGTACTCGCGGGGATACAGAGGAACATGCAGGCTCTGGCGGCCTTCAGCTTCCTCGGCCAGAAAAAGGACAAGAAGGAGTTCCTCGAGTTTATCAGGCCTGGACTCGGACTGCTCGAGGAGGGCCTGACGGAATCGGGACGGTTCCCCGTTACCAGCAGCCTTGTAGCCCGGATGAGGGACAAGATCATAGAAAGGAACAACTGACGTGTGGAAGATATTCTTAACTTCATTCGGGATCATGTTCCTCGCTGAGCTGGGTGACAAGACCCAGCTGACTATCCTCAGCCTGGCCGGCAGGTACAAGTCCCCATGGGTCGTTTTCGCCGGAGCGGCGATCGCCATGGTCCTCGCTACCGGCCTCGGCGTTCTCGTCGGAAACTTCCTTCCATCCGTAATCGGCGAAAAGGCGGTCAGATACGTCTCCGGAGGCCTTTTCATGCTGTTCGGGATACTCGTCATGGCAGGAAAATAACATACAACTTGACTCACTTATTCAGCCTCTTTATATTCCGTGCAATATCCGGTTAATCAGTAATTTTTCTCAATTAGCTAGGAGGCTTTAATATGAGAAATCTGCTTACAGTCCTTATGGCGCTCGCGATATTCGCCGGTATTCCGGCGACCGCGATGGCGACCAACGGGATGAACCTCGAGGGGTACGGCCCGATATCGGCTGGTATGGGCGGCGCCTCGTACGGATTCAACGTCGGAACCGCCGGCATGATGAACAACCCGGCCACCCTCGGCTTCTTTGCCGACGGTTACCACCTCGACATCGCCCTCGGTTACCTCGGACCACGTATCTCGGCGACGATCATGGAGACCCCGATGGGCGACATGACGGCCGAGTCGGAGAGCAAGCATTTCTGGATGCCGGCTCTCGGTTTCATGGTCAAGAAGAACCAGTGGGGCTACGGCTTCGGCGTCTTCGGCCAGGGCGGCATGGGCACCGAATACAGCTCGAGCTCATGGATGTCCGATCCGAGCATGGGCCAGAACCTAGCTCTCGAGCAGGGACTCGTCAACCGCTCAGAGGTCAGTGTCGGTCGCGCCATGATTCCTGTGACCTACGATGTGAACGAAAAACTCACACTGGGTATTACCTTTGATTTCGTCTGGGCCGGAATGGACCTCCAGATGGCTATGAGCCAGAGTCAGTTTCAGGACATGGCCAATCCCATGGCTCAGACCATTGGAACGGTCAGCGGCTCGATGGTCGAATCTCTCGGTATGCTATACGAGCCTATGGGCGGAACCGGCATCAGCCAGCTCTACCACGCATACTTCGATTTCTCTAATGATAACTCGTCCTTCGGCGAGGCCAAGGGCTACGGCGCTGCCGGCAAGCTCGGCCTGACCTACGAGGTCACTCCCGCCGTCACGGTCGGCGCGACCTATCACTCGCCTACCTGGCTCCAGGACCTTACGACTGAGAACGCGAAGCTCAGCATGGGTGTCAACATCGATCCCACTCTTGTGGGTATGCCGGCTGGCCCGTATGTGGATATGGACCTCTCAGTCTCCGGTACGATAACAGTCAAAGATTTTGAGTGGCCGTGGGTATTCGGCGGCGGTGTTGCATGGGATGCTAACGAGAAGCTCATGCTCGCCCTCGACCTGAAGTACATCGGCTGGGAAAGCGCCATGAAGGACTTCAAGATGAACTTCAAGGCTGACAATACTGCCGAGAACGGCAACTTCGCCGGTCTCGAGATGGACGCCACTCTCTACCAGAACTGGGAGAACCAGCTCGTCATAGCACTCGGCGGCGCCTATAAGGCTACCGAGGCCCTGACTCTGAGAGGCGGCTACAACTACGGCAAGAATCCCGTTCCCGACCAGTACGTCAACGCCCTCTTCCCCGCCATCGTCGAGCACCACATCACGCTCGGCGCCGGTTACGACTGGGGCAAGAACGGGCTCAACGGCTCATTCCAGACCGCGCTCGAGAACAGCGCGACCAATCCCGGTAACGTCGCGGCCGGGCTATTCCCGGTAGAGTCGACTCACAAGCAGTACAACTTCCAGCTCATGTACAGCAGAGCCTTCTAGTCTGTATCTGCGAGTTTGATCATAGAAAAGGGCTGCGGCATTCGCCGCAGCCCTTTTTTTGATGCACGATCTCTGTTGTATCTTCTTCGATCCCTCTCCCTACTGGGCCGACCCGA
>CAYWGA010000077.1:0-11833 GCA_964457905.1 uncultured bacterium
TCCCGGAATCGAAGCTCGATATGAAGGTCGATTTTGATTCACTAACCGAGGCCGGTTCGATGATGGGCTCGGGCGGAATGATCGTGATGGACGACCACACATGCATGGTCGACGTTGCCCGCTACTTCATCGACTTCCTGATGGACGAGTCGTGCGGCAAGTGTACCGCCTGCCGCGAGGGTCTCCACCTGATGAGCAACATCCTCACTCGGATCTGCGGCGGAGATGGCCGGGCAGGCGATATCGAAGCGCTCGAGGAGCTCTGCTCGACGGTGCAGGCCGCGAGCCTCTGCCAGCTCGGAGGCGCGGCGCCCAATCCGGTGATGAGTACGATCAACTACTTCCGTGAGGAGTACGAGGAACATATAAAGGAGAAGAAATGCCGCGCAGGGGTCTGCAAACCGCTGATCGAGTATTCGATCAGCGCGGACAACTGCACCGGCTGTACACTCTGTTTCAAGAACTGTCCCGTCGACGCGATCACCGGGGAGAAAAAGGAACTCCACGTGATCGACCCGGACAAATGCATAAAGTGCGGTATCTGCTACGAAGTCTGTAATTTCGAAGCTGTGGAGGTGATATAAATGGCCGCCGAGAAGATAAACATAACGATCAACGGTATCGAGGCCACCGTCCAGAAGGGCTCGTATCTCCTCCAGGCGCTCCGTGACAACGGAGTGGCCGTTCCTACTCTCTGCCATCACAAGGACCTCACCCCCTCCGGGACGTGCAGGCTCTGCATGGTAGAGGTGGAGCAGCGCGGGAAGAAGAAGCTCGTCACGTCGTGCAACTTCCCCGTCCGCGGCGAGATCTCTGTCGACACCGAGTCTGAACGGGTAAAGACCCACCGCAAGGTGCTCGCTGAGATGTACCTCGGCCGCTGGCCGAACGTGCCGCTGATCCAGGAAGTGGCTGCGATCTGCGGCGCCACCGACAAGGAAAAGTACAAGAGTGAACTGACCGACGATAATCCGAAGGCCTGTATCCTCTGTACACACTGCGTCCGTGCCTGCGACGAGTTCGTCATGGAGAGGATCCTTGATTTCGCGGGACGCGGGATCAAGCGTCACCTGACGATGCCCTTCGGTGAAGTCGATCCTCACTGCATCGGCTGCACTTCGTGCGCCTATGTCTGCCCCACCGGGGCGATCGAGATCGTCGACGACATGAACCATCCGGTCAATCCCAAGCTGATCCGCGACTTCGGGATGCGTATCAACGCCGAGATGGCTACTCTCGACAAGGACCAGTGCAGGATGCGCGAGGTAGGCACGGCGAACATCGTCGACGTGATGGACGCTTACGACCTGCTGCCTGTCCACAACTACAAGTACGGTTCACACGAGAACACGAAGTTAATCGACTCGAAGGTTCTCAAGGCGAAATATTTCACACAGGACCAGCCGGACGGCTGCTGGAAAGGCTGCTCGATGGCGTGCGCCAAGGTCGTGGACGGATTCAATCTGAAGACCGGACCGTACGCCGGCGACCGTGTCATGGTCGACGGCCCCGAGTACGAAACAGCGGCGGCGGGAGCCAACATGGGTTGCTTCGATCCCGACTTTATCGTCGAGTGGAACTTCTACTGCGACACCTACGGGATCGATACGATCTCGTTCGGTACCTGCATGGCATTTGTGATGGAGTCCTTCGAGGCCGGCGTTATTACCAAAGAGCACACCGGCGGCAAGGAACTCAAATTCGGCGCCACCGCCGAAGTGCTGGAATGCATGCACGAGATCGCCGTTGGCGAGGGCTTCGGAGTAGAGGTCGGCCAGGGCATCAGGTATCTGAAAGAGAAATGGACCCGGGAGCTCGGCGCCGACGCCGGCTTCCTGCAGGACATCGGGATGGAGGTCAAGGGCCTCGAGTACTCCGAGTACGTCTGCAAGGAGTCACTCGCCCAGCAGGCCGGCTACACAATGGCGGTCAAGGGGCCGCAGCACGATGAAGCCTGGCTGATCTTCATGGATATGGTCAACAACCAGATCCCGACATTCGAGGACAAGGCCAACGCCCTCTACTACTATCCTCTCTGGAGAACGTGGTTCGGGCTTCACGGCCTCTGCAAGCTGATCTGGAACGACGTAGTGCCTTCGAGCAACAAGACTTTCGAGCCCCAGGTAGCGGCTAAGGTCCCCGAGCATGTCGAAGACTTCTTCGCCTTCTACGAGGGAATGACGGGCGACAAGATCGACGAGGAAGGCATGCTCGCCCAGTCGGCCCGGGTGCACAACCTGCAGCGCGTCATGTCGAGGATGTTCGGATACGGCCTGCGCAAGGACGACATGCCCCCGTTCAGGGCAGTCGGTCCCGTTACGGCCGAGGAGTACGAGTCACGTGCCGAGAGGTACGACAAGCAACTCGATGAACTCGCCGGATTCGACACGAAGGGCAAGAATACCGAAGAGAAGCTCAAGGCGATCCGCGAGTACCGGATGGACCAGTACAACAAGGTCGTCGACGCAGCCTACGACAAGAGGGGCTGGACCCGGAACGGCGTCCCGAAGATCGAAAGATTGAAAGAGCTCGGCATCGATATGCCGAGGCTCATTGAGATAGTCAAGGACGACCAGGAATAGGACGTTCCCGGTTTTTTACAGAGGTCCCGTCCTTTGCTTCACAAGGGGCGGGACTTCGTGTATATTCTGAGCATGGCTGAGAACAATCCTATATTCGAACGAAACGTCCCAGGCAGCACCGAAAAGCTGCAGAAGGCAACGGTCGGGATAGCCGGCTGCGGCGGGCTCGGCTCAAACGCCGCGGTGGCGCTCGTCCGAGCCGGTGTCGGACGCCTGATCCTCGCCGACCACGATGTCGTCGAGGCATCGAATCTGAACCGCCAGCATTACTTCCAGGATGATATCGGTAAAAAGAAGGTCGAGGCCCTTGCCTCCCACCTAAGAGCGATAAACCCGGAGGTAGGCCTCGTCCTCCACGATCTCAAACTGACACCTGAAAACGTACCGGAGATCTACGCTGAAGCGGACCTGCTGCTCGAAGCGTTCGACAGCGCCGACAGCAAAAGATGGCTGATCGAATCGTGGTGCGTCTCCTTCCCCGACAGGCCGATAGTAGCGGCGAGCGGTGTATCGGGATGCGGCCATACCGAAGAGATGCGCGTCCACTCCTCCGGCAACATACATGTATGCGGTGACGAACAGTCGGAGATAACGATGGGGTTATGCTCGGCGCGCGTCATGATGGCCGCCAGCATGGAGGCGAACGTGGCTATCGGACTGCTCACCGGAGAGAATGAATGATACTGGTTAACAACCGCGACAAGGTCGAGTGGCGCGAAGGCATGACCGTACAGGATGTGCTCGATGCGATGAAGTATGATTACGCCCTTATCACGGTGACGATAGACGGAACACTCGTTCCAGAGCATGACTATGAAACACGCACAGTAGACGACGGCTCGAAGGTCGGCGTCTTCCACCTCGCCCACGGCGGCTGAGTTAGAAATACATGCTTACCCCGAAAATCACGTTGCTTGCCTCAAACACAACACTGGTACTTGTATCTTCAGTAGAATTCGTAATTGGATTCACGTCGGTGCTGTTCTTACTTTCGCTGCGCCTGGACTGGTAATTAAGCCCCGCCTGGTATTCCATCTGAAAACTGATCCGCCTGTTGGCGAACCATTCCACACCTGCAACGATTTTTGCTCCTGCTGACCAGATCGTGTAATCAGTCTTCGACAGCCCCTCACTTGGCCCATAGTCAGGATCTATTAAACCCGACTTGCGTTCACTGTCGCCCCAACCGTAGGAAGCCAGCGGACCCGCTCCCCAGAAAAAATTAATATATGAATCCGGCCAAGGATACATCAGATAGAGGAGTTCCAGTCTTACGCTATAGTTGTTGGTATTTCTAGTATCGTATCTCGTGCTCAGAAGTGAATCTCCCAATTCAATCCACCTCTCCGATTCATGTTCATCCCGATTCATTCCCAGGCCAAAACCGAGCCTGAACGCCGATTTGCGGGAGCTGTGACGTTTAAGCGCAATCCCCATCCCGTTGAAAGGTTTCAGGGTAAACTGCTCGTCGATCTGGAAGATAAAGGAATACATCCCGGGATGGAGCGCGTTCTCACGTGTCAGGCCGGTTCGGATCGAATCCGCTTCATCTGCCACTGAGGACACGACAGGCGCCACGGACATGGCAAGGACCAGGCACACAACGAACTTCAGTTCTTTTGATAAAGTCATTGGACCCCTCCAATAGAATCAGATTAAAGCTGTCTACTCATCGACAGGCTTGTAAACAAACTCCCTGCTGAGCAGGACCTCACCGTCCGGCCCGAGGATATCGACGCGCCAGGCTCCGGCCCACCCATCCAGCATCTTCTTCGATGACCATGTCCTCCACGACGCCGACTTGATGGTCAGAGGGACGCGGGCCTTTTCCTCGTCGCCGAAGAACCAGACATGGGTCACCTCGAGAGTATCGACAGCTCCGTTTATCCTCGTATAGCAGTACAGTCTCTCGACAGACTCGAAGAACTGGGTGCTCTCCCCCACCGGGAGCCTCTCCTCGATACCTGTGCAGATTATCATCTTCTCGACTGTCAGGCCGGTCTCCTGCGTCGCAGCCGATCCCGCAACCGCAATCAGGATCCCGGCAATAACAAGTATGTGTCTCATCTAAGCCTTCCTTTCCATGCCTGTCGGCATTTCCGGCGTCCGTTAAACGAGACTGCCGGCAAACCTGCTCGCGTTTCTTACGAATATGACTGATCCGAGGTTATCGGAGAATTCTATAAGCCAGTCGGCGTATCCATCCATCGCATCCTTCTCGGGGATCATCAGCCCCATGAAGACAAGGTCGGCGCCGATACTGCTCACAGTGATTATATCCTGGATCGAGGTATCGGGCGGCCTCAGTATGACCTCGGCCTCCGCTTCGATACGTGTAGATTCTATCAATTCGAGGAGGGACTCTATCTGCGCCTCTCTCTCCTCATCGCTCTCGACGATCGAATGGATCTTGATCCTCGCCTGATCCCAGGCGGGATTCATCCGCATCATGTGAGCGAGCAGAAGCATCAGGTCACCGTTATTCTCAAGTCCGCCCCACCAGAGGTCGATGCGCTTGTTGTGCCTCTTCTCCTGGATGTGGCGCAGCCTGCATATCAAGGTGTTCTTCTCGATCTTCGAGATAGCGCTCATGATCTCGAGTTCGGCGATCAGCTTTTCTTTTTTAGCCGGCCAGCCGAACATCAGGGTGTTCGAATGAAGGCCGGCGATGCCGTTAGCCTGGGCTATGTTTACAGCGCCCGTGACGAAATCGGGTGCGACGCTTACTTCGCAGAAACCGACAAGTCTCTTCGACTTGAGGATCCTGTTCATCTCGGCACCTTCGCGCTCGACATCCACATCGATCTCATCGAAATGCCCCTCGATTATCTTCGACACGGTGACTATCCCGTGGTTCTGGTTGAAGCAGTTCGCTATGTATACGAGGCCCGTCTCCTTCTCCACATCCTCGGTAAAGACGATCGTGTGCGGCCGCCAGTTCCTAGAATCGAGCGTGTGCTTCTTCAGCTTCAGCAGCGCGAATCTCGCAAGGGAGAGGTAGACTCCTGCCCTGACATCCCCCCATCTCTTCCCCAACGCCTTCCTGCGCAGATACATGAAGAGAATGACTTCGATAAATACAGCTACAAGGCATGCCAGAGGATTAAGGAGAAACATGACAAACAGTGCCCCGAGCGCCCCGATAAAGGAGATATACCAGGGAACACGGATAGTGGGCCTGTACGATGGGTCGCCGACGAGTTTCTCGACTGCGGCACTCAGGTTGATGATCACATAGAGAGTCAGGAACAGAACTGTCACGTATTGTGCGACGGCATTGAGATTTCCAAGAAGGACCGCTGAGAGAGCCAGCATTCCGGTGAGCCATGTGGCGATCGTCGGCTGTCCGTTCTTGGAGAGCCGCGAGAGGAACTTCGGCGCGAGTCCGTCCTGGGAAAGGGCCTGAAGGACCCTCGGCCCCGAGAGCACGCTCCCGAACGCCGATGAGAGTATCGCGCCCCACATCCCGGCAAATACGAGGATCGGGCCGCCTATGCATATAAGCGTCCAAGCCTGGGCCCCCCTCGAAGCGAGAGTATCCGCATCGACTGCCGATGTGACCGACAGAAAGAACGGTACAGCGAGGTAGACCGCGGCGCCGGTCAGTACGGCCAGAAGTGTGCCTTTAGGAATGCTGCGGCTCGGGTCCTTAAGATCACCGCTCATCCCGATTCCCGCGGTGAATCCCGTTACCGCCGGGAAAAAGACAGCAAATACGTACCAGAACCCCTCAGGCGCCGTCCTGTAAGTAGCCACAATCTCCGGCGCATGCATACCTTTTGTCAATACGCCTGCAAAAAGGGCCAGCAGGGAGAGGCCCACGGCGATCATTATCGGGACCTGCAGCTTCAGGGCGAGCGAAGCGCTCTTGCCCGACAGGATCGTGATTATGATGATTATTATCGCGGCGAGGAGCTGCACCAGGAATACGGGAACTGCCCCCCAGGCCACTGGCCAGAGAACCACGAGACTCTCCGCCAGGCCGAAGCTGTAGAAAGTGATGCTCAATGTTCGGCAGAGAAAGAGCGGGATCCCGATCGCGCCGCCCAGCTCAAGGCCGAGACTGTGAGCGATCATGAAATACTCGCCGCCGACGCCGACCCTCATGTTCGTCGCGATCGCCGAGGCGCTCAGTCCCGTGATAAATGTGATCAAGCTGGCCAGAAGGACAACGACTATGGTAAGGGGCAGCCCGAGGTTGCCCACTACCCAGCCGAATCTCAGATACATGATCAGCCCGAGTATCGTAAGCACGCTCGGCGTGAAGACGCCTATGAAGGTGCCGAATTTCGGGGCCTCTTCGACCTGGCCGTTATCGATTGCTTGTTCGTTCATAACCTGTTGGCCTAGAATATATTTGAAACTGCGTTATGTGTAAAGGGCGGTGATTCCGGGATATGGACAACGCACGGCCGTTCCGCCTGTCATCCCCGTATCGCATTTCATGACTTTCAGTTATCACGGCGTGCGAATCTGAGGCCCGACCAGACGGCATCTATCGAACATATCTTGTAATCGACCAGCCCCGAATCGAGGCCCTTGCGCCTCACCGAAGCCTGAGTCAGGTCCGATCCTGCGCCGGATGTCTTCTTCTGCCAGGCGATCCAGAGGGACCCGCCATCAGCCATGAGGCTCTTTACCTTTTCGAGACGGTTTTCCAGTTCGTTCATAGACTTGCAGAAGAAGATGATGACATCGCTCTTCCCGAAGGTCCGCTTTCTGATGCGGACACCCTCGGGCAGACGGCCGAGCGTCTTCTCGAATCGATCGGGCGGGCCGAGAAGAAGCATATCGGTCCCGCTCGAGATACCGAGCTTCACAGCCAGAGGCTTTCCGGAGTATCCGGTAAATTGCGATGAGGGAACGACGGGGTCCGCGGGAGGATTTTCTGCGGCGGACCGTAGTGAATTCAGGATATCGTCCCACGAGCTGTACAGCGCATCGGGCAGGAGTTTCCTGACGCCCTTGACCTTCTCCCCGCTTCCTCCGGCAAATATGATCGGAATATTTCTCGTGGATTTTCGGATACGAAGCGCTATCGCGATATCTCTGCCCTGGGAGGGCATCCTGGTGAGATCTATGACAACCGCGTCCGGCGGATCATCACCGATCTTTTTCAGCATCTTCCCGTCGAACGGTTCGAAATCGACCGAGATCCCTCTCCGTTCGAGAAAAGCGGCCCTCTCGCCCCCTTCATCAGGGTTCCAGTGTATCAGCCTGGTCTTCATCCTGGATCTCTGTAGACTGTTCAAATCTCTTCTGTACCCTCCGGTTCTTCGCCGCGATGATCAACGCGGCGGCGATACCGATGATCAATCCGGCAACTACACCGATGATCGTCCAGAAGAAGAGCCTGTCCAGGACCACCCCGGCAGTCAGTCCGGCGGCGGCGCCGAAGAGAAAGCCGTACCCTATGCCGGCGGTCAGTTTTCCGATGGAACTCTTCATTCCGCTTTCCTCCTGTTGCACTTGATTATATAGACGCTCATGATAAGATTATACCGTAAACAGGGATGAAATTCCTATCTGATTGAGACATTTTCTGATTCCTCAAATTTGCCGTAATCCGTTCCATGTGCTATTCTTACTGAAAACCTCGCAGCCCCCAAGCAGGAGGAACAGCCCTTGCCAGCCACCCGTACGCTTATCGCGGCTATGCTCATTCTCGCCAGCCTCGCAGCCGCCTCACATGCGGCTCCCGTTCACACGACATATCTCTGGCACATGCATCAACCTATATACTGGCCCGCTCGGTCGACGTGGGATACGTTCCGCTACGAGATGGCGTACGAAACGATCACGCTGGGACATTCACAGAACAACGTCTTCGACATATTCAACAAGGACGACCGCGTAGCCGACTATCAGTACTATCCGCGAAACGCGATCTCCTCGATCCTCGATATTCCGGATGCCGGCGCCCAGGTCAGTTTTGCCGGTTCGCTTATTGAGAACATCAAGAGCCTCGGCGACGCGGGCTGGAACGGCGGCCGGTACGCGGCGGACTGGTACTCCGACTACCGCACAGCAAGATCGTGGACGACTTCAGGGGGCCGTCCGCGCCTCGATCCCGTCCTCGTGGCTGCTCACCACCCGATAGCTCCACTGATGGATGAGAACGCGTTGAAGCGTGAGATAGAGGTAGCGAAGGCCGCCTACGATATCGCGTGGGGCGAAACATACTCGAAAGGGTACTTTCCAGCCGAGATGTGTTTCTCCGAAAGGATGATCCCGGCGCTGGCCGAGGCCGGTGTCGAGTGGGTCATTGTAGCCGACATCCATATATCGCGCGCCTGCGCCGACTATCCGTACGCGGCCAACCTCGACAACTGCGATCCTCCGAACCCGGCCGACCAGGTCAATCCCGCACAGGGATACTACGAAAGTCTTACGATAAGCAGGGGCGTGACCGTCAAGACCCCACCTCCCTACGGATTCCGGCCGCATTACGCGAGATATGTCGACCCCGAGACCGGCGAGGCCGATTCGATAGTGGTCGTTCCCGCCGCCCAGGCGATGAGCTGGAACGAAGGGTACGGCCTGTACGGTACCGGTGAGATCGACGCGATCGCCGGATATAACGACCCGGCTCACCCGATGTTGATCCTCTTCGCTCATGACGGCGACAATGCCTGGTCTGGGGGCTACTCCTACTACAATGAGAATGTGACCGGCTTCAGCCACCAGGCGGCAAGTCAGGGATATGAACCATCGACAGTCGATGAATACCTCGCCGATCACCCGGTCGACCGCTCAGATGTGGTCCATGTCGAGGACGGCGGATGGGTCAATGCCGACGGAGACTTCGGCTCACCCCAGTTCATCAACTGGAACTGGCCGCTGGTAAACGAGTCCGGGAACTTCGACATCCCGGGCGGCTGGGCGGAGGACGAACGGAACTGGGCCGTCCTGACGGCGGCGCAGAACCGCGTAGAGACAGCCGAGGAGATGTCGGCTTCCACTCCCGACCCGGCTCATATATTCAGTCCCGTTGCCGGTTCGAGCAGTATCGAAAAGGCGTGGCACCACCTCCTGTCCGGCTACGAGAGCGGATACATGTATTACGGCGCATCCCTCGATATGGAAGTCAAGGCGACGCTGGCCTGCAACGCGGCAGTCTACTACGCCGACCCCGTGATATCTGGCGGCGGTACCGACAATACGGCGCCGACGATATGGGTCCCGCAGCGGCTTCCCTGGAACCCGGGCGGTCGCGGCGGCGGCTCGCTCTGGGGATACCCCGGAGGCGACGGCGCGGAGATGCCGAGCGATTTCTGGGTGTGGACATTCGCCTACGACGTATCCGGTATGGAAAGGGTCGAACTGATGTACAGGATCGATGCTGACGGCATCAACCCGATGTCGAGCGACCATAACGAGACATATACCGGCGGAACCGAGGTCGGATCCTGGACGGGCGCGGCGATGACATACAGAGCCTTCCCGACAGGCGATTTCTTTGACTCCCCCGAGATAGATTTCACAGTACTCCCCGACTATATCGCCGACGAGTATTACATACAGGTTACCGGGCTTTCCGACGTACTTGTCGACTACTACATAGAAGCCGAAGACAATGCGGGAAACATCAAGCGCTCACCGATACAGCATGTCTGGGTCGGAGAAGGGACAGGCAGCGCCTCTCACGTGATCGACGGTGAGCTCGACGAACAGGCCACACTGGTCGCTTCGGGCGACCTCGATCTCTACGCCGACTGGGACGGCCGGTACCTCTACCTCGCGACAAACGGCGTCGGCTCCACCCCCGGGATAGATCATTTCATCATCATCGGAAACGACTTGTCGACTCCCGTCGCAGCGCCCTGGGCCAAATCGGGAACCGTTGCCGGACGTTCGTTCTTTATCGGAAACGAAGACAGCAACAACTGGAACGGCTGGTTCGACTCCAGCGAAAACCTCATGAGTTCAGGTGTCGAAGTTGCTTCCGGAACAATGCTGGAAGGGCTGATAGACCTCGAGGAACATCTCGGCCTCCCGTTGCCCGACGGAGTGTATCTCTGCGCTGCCGGATGGAACGATCCCGACGCCGGGGCTCTGCTGGCGCAGTCTCCAGCCGGCGACGGGAACGGAAATATCGAGGAAAGTGAATATGTCTGGTTCCCCTTCTCCACCACGGCGGACGAAGTCGCCGATGGAACGGGGATCTCTCTCTACCCGGCAAGACCGAATCCTTTCTCCGGCTCGACGACGATTGACTTCTTCCTGCCCCATTCTCAGCATGTCAGGCTCGGCGTGTACGATGTCCGGGGCCGCAAGGTAAGTACGATACTCTCCGGGATGCTGCAGCAGGGCAGACACAGCCTCAACTGGAACGGCCTCAGCGCCACCGGAAGACCAGCAGCACAGGGAGTCTATTTCCTCAAGATGGAAACTGGCGGCAAGGTACTGACCAGGAAGATCGTCGTACTGAAGTAGACCAGAATAAACAATCAGACGTGGTTCCGGAGCATCAGCTCTGCTGGATGCGGTTCGAGATAGTACTGGCCGATAAGGTATTCCGGTGAATACTTCCTTACATAGTGATTGAGAAGGGTCACCGGCACAACCAGCGGTATAAGGCCCGTTCGGTACTGTTCGATGATCCCGAGCAGTTCCTTCTTCTCGTCCGCGGTAAGGACCTTCTTGAAATAGCCCATGATGTGCATCAGGACGTCGGTATTTTTCTTTGCAGTCGCCGACAGCTTCATCCCTTCCATCAGCGTTGCGATATACGAACCGTAAAGCTCCCCAGCCGGCATCTTGCCGGCACGGGCCGTAAGCGCCCCGAGTTCCTTGAGGGTCTTCCTGCTGTGCGAAAGGATCAGATATTTGTGCCGCGAGTGAAACTCGACAAGCTTGCCGGCTGTCCTTCCGGACGATTCCATATTCCGCCAGCGGTCATAGGCAAATATCCGCTCGATGAAGTTCTCTCGCAGGCCGGGATCATGGAGACGGCCGTCATCCTCGACGGGAAGGACAGGAAACCTGTCCATGAAGGCCCCTGCAAAAAGGCCTTTTCCCTTCCTGATCCGGGTCCCTGTCTCATCGTAGACCTTCACCCCTGTCATGCCGGAACTTGGTGAACGGCTCTTGAAGATAAATCCGCGAAGATCCTCTTTCTCCAGCTCACGAAGCCGTTTAGTGGTCCAATTTTTCATTCTGGGAGTATGATCTATCAGTGTCTTGCGCGTCAGGAGTCTGGGATCCTCAGGATCACCGACCAGCCTCATCGCTTCCCTCGGTATGCTCAG
>CAYWGA010000077.1:11933-14173 GCA_964457905.1 uncultured bacterium
ATCATCTGGTTGATCAGAAAGAAGTGGTTGATCGAGTTGAATACATGGATGCTTCCAGCCCGCCTTACTGCCACGACAGCTGCGCCCGCTTTGCGCTTCAGCATGTCGCCGTTCACCTTGGCGACAAGCCCGGCACGGTCGATGAGAGCTTTCATCTCAGCTGTGACATTAGCGAAGTACGTCGGTGAGGCGAGGATGATACCGTCCGACTCGAACATCAGATCGATGCATTCATTGATGCAGTCGTCGACTACGCAGTGCCTGTCCACATTCTTCGCGCATTTGTAACAGGCCTTGCAGCCGCGGATCTTCTTTTTCCCGAGATCATACTTTTCGGTCTCTATCCCCTGCTTTGAAAGCTCACCGAGGACCATATCGATGAGCAACGATGTGTTTCCATCTTTACGGGGACTGCCGTTGAATGCGGTTACTTTCATTATTCAACTCCTTGTGGATGCGATCGCGCTGCAGACTGAAACTAAACCCCACCCGCTGTCATATCAACTCTTGAGCCACTCGAGCGCTTCTGATTCAGAAATAAATACGCGAATCGGGATTCCGCGATTTACACCGACTGTCTCACCGAACAGATAACTCTCCATCAATTCGTTATCCTCTGAGACCAGTATAGCCATTTTAATCGCTCGCGGAAATTTACTTGTAACATCAAACATGTCGATTGTATTCGGCATTGCGCTGGTCTGGCGGGAATCCACTAACAGCAATACTATCCCGATCTCCGTTGAAAGATGAACGACCTCTTTCATTACTTCAATCACTTCTGCCTTGGATACAGAACCGAATGACCTCAGTTCAATGATTCCAGCTTCCCTGTTTACATTCAATTCGCAGGGCATTTTACCACCGTTAGTTTTTCGCATTCTCGACGAGGTGAATGCTTGCCGCTCCCCGTTCCGATCTACTTCATTGTTACTTAAATATTCAGCCGCCAGAGTTGGAAGTTCAGCGCCGTTGCGAAACTGACCCAGGCGAGATATGGAATCATCAGAAGTCCGGCAGATTTCCTCGTTTTCCAGAACAGAAAGATTGTAGCGCAGATAAGAACCCACATTACAACAATATCGATAAAGGCTAGCGCCGGCTTGTTAATCCCGAAAAAGAGGTATGACCATAGTGCGTTTACGGCAAGTTGAACGCCGAAGATGGTCATCGGGACCAACCGTTTCCCCTTTCCTCCTCTCGTCCATACTATCCAGGCGGCTATCCCCATAAGGATGTAAAGCATCGTCCAGACCGGAGCGAAAAGGAAAGATGGAGGATTCCAGGAGGGTTTCTCAAGGGCCTTGTACCACTCACCTGGAGGAAACTGTGAACCGATAAAACCTGCCGCCAGGCAAACGACGATAAAGACGACCAGAGTCATCAGGCTGTGTTTCTTCATTTTAACCTCGCGTTACATATCCAGGATATCGAACGAATCCTTCGTGATCTCCGATTTCACCTTCCCCGTATGCTCTATATCAGCCGGTTCAAAGAGCATCAACTTGACGTGGCCCCTCGGAATAACCCGGTGTTCGCTGCCTCGCCTGACGATATAAAATTCGCCCGCCCTCAATGTAAACTCTCCATCCCCATCGATGATATCGAGCTCACCCTCGAGGACATAGAACAGTTCGTCTTCGTCATCGTGGGTGTGAAAAGGGACCTTGTCCCCCTCCGCCCGGACGAGTTTGACATGCTGGCCGTTAAGCTCACCCACGATCTTGGGCGAAAAAAGATCCTCGAAGCGCTCAAAGCACTTCTCGATGTTCACTATTCCGCTCATGCTCAACTCCTATGCGATGATCCGGAGTGCTAGATACGGCACAAAGCAGAAGAGAAACACGGCGGTCTTGTACCCGACCAGTACCAGGTAGACAGCCTTTAGAACCTCTTCTTCAGGAATACCAAACATCTTCGCGTGAATTCTTGTTGTCCAGCCCCTCAGCAGTGTCATGAAGAACAGTGCGATGAACATGACCCCCCAGTTGATCAGTGTGCACCAGCCGAAAAACGCGCGTAACATCTCGACAGTCATGATCCCTCCTTTTCGCAGTAAAATGACTACTCGATCAATAACATCCCGTAACGATTCATCTTCTGATCAAAGTCTGTAAGTACGTCAATATTATAACCCTGTTTCCTTGCTGTTCCGAATACGTCCACTCCCAGTCCCTCGAGTGATGGCCTCGCTTCCAGAGCAGAGGAAAACGCAGTGCCCTCCTTCGCATCCGGTCAGG
>CAYWGA010000078.1:0-14087 GCA_964457905.1 uncultured bacterium
TAGAGCAGCCTGTTGAGGGCCGTCAACACATCGGCAGGAGATTTCTCCGTGGTTGCCTCCGCCCTGAACCCGGCCTGGAGTGTCATCATCAGCAGGGAAGCGGGAATACCCTTGCCGGAGACATCCGCCACGGCGAATCCGGTTATTCCCGGAGCAAGATCTACGTAATCGTAAAAATCTCCGCCGACCTCCCTACAGGTTCTCATCGCACCGAGTATCTCCGCGTTTTTCATAACTGGTGGTGCCGCCGGCAGGAGGCGCTGCTGGATCTCACTTGCCAGGTGGACCTCTTCCTCGAGCTTTTCCTTCTCAACTGTATCTTTGTATAGAAGCTTGTTTCTTACCGCCGCGGCGCTTCTTTCGCCGAGGAGCTCGAGTATCTCCGCATCGATCCTGCCGTATGGTCTTCCTGACAGCTTCCTGCCAAGGACTACAAAGCCAAGAAGTTCGCCCTGTTCGGTCAGGGGAAGGATCACCGATGCATCGGAAAGAGACAGAAACTCCCTCGATGTCCTGTCAAGGTTGCTGTTGATCCAGATGCGGTCATAATACTCGACCATCAGCGGAAGTTTCTTTTCTCTGGCCAGGTTTATCAGCCCGGTATCACTCGGAAGGGAGGTAAGCTGCACCCCTGTACCATCCGGACAGTAGCTGGCCATGGCATAGTTCCTTCCCCCGTCGCCGAGGAAAAGAAAAACGTACCTGGCATCAAACAGGTCCCTCAGTGTACAGGTCACGAAATCCGTCATCTGTTCCAGGGTTCCGTGCGACTGGATACTCCTGGAAAACTCCATCACCTTCTCCCTGAAGACCTTCCTGTTCGTATTGAAAATCCTGTCGATCATACCAAGAAGGCTGGTCCGCGCCGGGACAAAAATAGCTATGACTATTACCACGAGAAGGAAAGCGATGAAGTAATACTTTGCCTGGAGGAATCCCTCATAACTCTCACCCATGATTCCGCCGAAAAAGAAGAGAGCCGCGGCCAGAGCGGCTGGCACAAGGACAAAAAACAGGCCCGCCCTGAAGACAAAGCTCAGGTCGAATACGTCCTGCCGCAGTATAGCGTAGGCGAATGAGGCCGAGATCAATGTGAGGAAAAGAACAGGGGCATGCTCATACGGGACCTGCACACCGGGCAGAAAGAACCGTATTGCCATCACTGAAAGCAGGGGCAGGATTCCGAGGACAAGTCCGATCGTCGTTATCCTGAACTTGACCTTCTGTATACGGTCCGATGTTATGTAGCTTCGTACAAAGAAAAATACGCTGGCCAGCATATACAGCAGCCAGTATATGGAAACCACCCCGTTCAGCGCGAGTACGATCCCGCGCTCTATCCCCGATGAATACCTGAGCATCGCCACGATAAAGAGGGACAGAAATATCAGGGTAGGGGGGATATACAGTGTCTTCCTGATCAGGTGCCTTCTGGAGCCTGTCGTTATCTCCCGGCCGGGAAAGATCAGGAAAAAATGCAGAAAGAAGGCGGGGAAGAATACCATCATGAAATCGTAAACAAGCTCTCCTGCCAGGTGGAAGAACAGGATCGACGTAATGGGCCTTATCGTAAACAGAAACGCGATAGTAAGACAGTTTATCGTAAAAAGGAAGCCCAGCTGGTCAGGCCTTCTGAGGATCACAATAAGACCGAGGAAAATAAAGGTGAAGGCGGTCAGGCTCGAGACGATCCGCTCATAGATCTTGAAAGAAGGCTGGGGAATCTTCAGAACTGTCAGCTCGAGGACGGAATATCCCCGGGCGATGGTATATACCTGGGGCTCTGCTGAAGGGACCGACTCTGTGAGAAACCGGAAATGGTTGATATTCCTGACGGTAACACCATCAACCGCTATGATCTCATCGCCGCGCTCGAGAGGAAGGGCCGTATTCGGGCTTTCCCTGTCGAACTCGAAGAAAACAAGGTTGTTATGACGAATTCCGGTGTAGGGGGTATCCGGCAGTCTCGATATCCCAGCGATGTCGAGAACTGTGATCAGAATAGCGCCGGTAATCAGCCCAAATCTGATGAACCTGATCACGTTGCCCTCCCGGGTGTGGACCGCCTGAGAGCAGTTTCGCAGGAGACCACCCGCCTGTCAAGGATTACAAAGATTTTCAGATGCCCGGATCATGGCGTTTTTCCTTGAATTCCCGGGCAAACCGATGTTTATTACAAGTGAAGGAGGTATTTGAACTTGGCACATAACAGACTATCGAAACACGACATAAAAGAGGACAATTTTGTCACGTCAATTCTGCGGGCAAAAGAGTTCATCTACGAGCACCAGAATGCGTTTTTTATCGGTCTGGTTGCCGTGATCGTTATCATCGCCGGAACTCTCTGGATGATGAATTCGAGAGAAAAGACGCAGGAGTCCGCTTCGACACAATTCGCTGAGGCTCTTTCGTCATTCCGCAGCGGGGATATCAAGACTGCAGAGGAGATGTTCAAGATTATCGATGAGAGATTCCACGGATTCGAGGAGGGAGCCTACTCGTCATACCTGGCGGGAAAATGCGCCCTCGAGGACGGCAGGAACACTAACGCCATCGAGCTCTTCGACAGCTACCTGCAGAGATCCGGTAAGTATCCGTTCTTCCATGATGCCGCGCTTGAGGGCCTTGCGACAGCATGGGAAAACGAGCGCGACTATGCGAAGGCGTCCGATGCCTACATACAGCTCGCAGATGATATGAAAACAAATTCGTTCGTGGAGACTGCCTACCTGCGTAAGGCTGCTGACGCACTCAAGATGAGCGACAGCAGAGAAAAGGCTATCGAGATCCTTGAAAGACTCCACGAGCTTTCATCCGGTATCGAGAAGCGAGACATAGAGATTGAGATAGAGATCCTGCGTGGTTGATCTCATGGATGACGAACTGTCAAAAAACCCACCAGAAGGGGAGGAGCTGAAAGCTTCTCCTTCAGAGAGATCAAGGTGGATAGCTGCAAGCAGCTATCTTGCCTTCCTCTGTTTTTTCTCTCTGTGGCGGTCAAAGGACGATCCCTTTATCAAGTACCACGCGAGACAGGGATTCCTTTTACTGCTCGGGGAGTGCGTCGTCATCGTGGCGACACTGATACTGGAGGTGACGATAGGAAAACTCAGACTGGTCGGGATGCTCGTTATCGTGTTGTTCCGACTGGCTGCGGGACTAGGAGCCCTGACATTGTCGGTAGTCGGCTTCGTCAAGGCACTGTTCGGAGAGTACTGGCACCTGCCGTTTCTCGGGGATTACAGGGAAAAGGTGCCTGGCCTCCATGTCGAGGAAGACTAGTTTTTTCTTGACACTCCGAAAAACCTGCGGTTATTCTGCGGCTGATTAGAAGAGAATGTGAATTTGATGTAACAGGGCATGATGTAAGGAAAGAAGGAGGAAGGTAAGATGAAGAGACTGACAATAGCTGCTCTTATTCTGATCGCTCTCACGCCGGGAGCTTTCGCGCACCAGGGGTCCATAGGACTCTATGTTGACACGGCTGCCATGGATTGCGACCTGGATTTTGTGCCGTATGGCGCCGCTCCTATCACAATCATGTATTTCCGGAGCGACGCTGGACCGGACGGCATCACAGCCGCCGAGTTCAGGGTAGAGGCACCTGCCGGCCTGATAGTGATATCGAGCTTCACGCCCAGCCCGGAGGTCTCCGTGACGCTCGGCCTAATCGACGTAGGTATAGCGGCATCGTTCTCCGGCTGCACAGGTACCGGGGTAGACTACACGCTCATCGGGACCATGTCGGTCCTGCCGCTTGTAGCGACTCCGATGCAGCTCAAGGTGCTTGCCTCGGGCACGATCGCGTCGCCGCCTTATGAGCCTCGAGTATCGATGTGCGATGATCCTGCAAGGACGATCGTAGGAGTCCTGGGCGGATGGTTCACCAGCCCGGACGGCACATGTAATGTAGGTACGGAATCCAAGTCCTGGGGCGCTATCAAGGAAATGTACAAAGACTAGGGAACCAGGGATAAAATAGACAGAGTGAGGGCTCGGATATTCTCCGGGCCCTTTATTTATCTCCCGCTGATATGTCGCATAATATATATTATGTTAACCATTGCATATGCTGGATTCCCTCATTCTCCAAGTGGCCTTTTTTTAGTGGATTAGACGACTATATTGACGAGACGTCCGGGAACCACGATCACCTTCCGGATATCTTTCCCTGCTGTGTATTCCATTACCCTGGCATCAGCGAGCGCCAGTTTCTTCAGCACATCTTTGGGTGCGTCCTTTGCCGCTTCGATCCTCGAGCGGACCTTGCCGTTCACCTGGACGACGAGCGTGTAGATATCACCTGTGAGCCATGCCGGATCAGGCTCCGGAAGCCTGTTGAGGAAGATCGACTCTTTATTACCGAGTCTCTCCCAGATCTCTTCGCACATATGCGGCGCCATCGGCGCGAGAAGCAACAGTATCGTATGTATTGAATAGCTGAACAGGCCTGTCGCTGCAGGCTCTCCAGAGACGAAATCCTCATCTTTATCGATATACAGGTACAGCTCGTTGACAAGTTCCATCAGAGCGCTGATCGCTGTATTAAAGTGAAACGTTCCTCCAAGGATGTCTCTTTTGACCCTGTCAATCGTCTGCTGCGTTTTCCTGTAGAGCGATTTCTGTATCTCAGTGAAACTGCCAGGTTCAAGTATGGGGATTTCGGAGCCGATGATCTCGGAATGATTCGCGTAAAGTCTCCAGATCCTGTTTATAAACCTCGAAGCGCCTTCGACAGCGCGGTCGTTCCATTCAGCATCCTTTTCAGGCGGACCGATGAACAAGGTATATATCCGGACCGTGTCAGCTCCGTATTTCTCTATCAGAGGCTTCGGATCTACTGTATTTCCAGTGCTTTTCGACATCTTGGCGCCATTTCTCGTAATCATTCCCTGTGTGAAAAGGGATCCAAATGGCTCATCAAACGCTATTAACTTCCTGTCGTGTAAGAACTTTACTATAAATCGCGAGTAAAGCAGGTGGAGGATCGCATGCTCGATCCCTCCTATATACTGATCTACGGGGAGCCAGTTGTTGACCAGGTCCGAGTCGAATGCCTGAGAGTCATCGTCCGGCGAAAGATAACGCAGAAAATACCAGCTCGAATCGACGAATGTGTCCATCGTGTCAGTATCGCGCATGGCGTCTCCGCCGCATACAGGGCAAGATACCCTTACGAAGTCATCAGAAGCCGCCAGCGGCGATTTACCGTCGCCTCTGGGCATGAAATCGACATCTTCGGGCAGATAGACGGGGAGCTGGTCCTCCGGTACCGGGACTATCCCGCATTTCCCGCAGTGGATCATCGGAATAGGTGCACCCCAGTATCTCTGGCGCGAGATTAGCCAGTCCTTGAGCCTGTAGTGTACAGTTCTCTTCGCCAGTCCCTTTTCCGTGAGGAAATCGGTGATCTTCTCCATCGCTTCACGGTTCTTCATCCCGTCGAACTGCTGCGAGTTTATCATCTCTCCATCATCGACATATGCCTCAGTCATCAGACCGGGTTCAGCACCTTCAGGGAGGATTACCTGGACGACAGGTATCTCGACCGGGGATTCCTGCACGAACTCGAAATCCCTCTGATCGTGTGCCGGGACGCCCATGACGACACCGGTTCCGTAGTCCATCAGGACGTAGCTCGCGAGGAATACGGGGATCTTCCATCCGGTAGCCGGGTTGACCGCATAGCAACCGGTAAAGAAACCTTCCTTCGTGGTCTCGGTTTTTTCGCGTTCCTGGAGACGGAGTTCCCTCACGTGTGCGACGAAAGTCTCTCCCTCGTCGACCTTCCCCCCTCTTTCGAGCATTCCCGATGCCAGGGGATGGTCTGCGGCTATAACGATGAATGTTGCACCGTAAATCGTATCTACTCTGGTAGTAAAGCAGTCGAGCACATCCTCGCTGTCCTCCAGCGGAAATGCGACCTCTATCCCTTCTGAACGGCCGATCCAGTTCTTCTGCATGGTCCGCACTCGCTCCGGCCATTTGGACAGTTTGCCAAGGTCATCGAGAAGCCTGTCGGCGTAATCCGTTATCTTAAAGAACCACTGCCTGAGGTCCTTTTGTTCTACAGTGCTGTCACATCTCTCGCAACCTCCAGCGACTACCTGTTCGTTAGCCAGTACTGTCTTGCATGACGGGCACCAGTTCACGGAAGCCTCTGCCTGATAGGCGAGCCCCGCCTCGAACAGCTCACGGAAGAGCCACTGGGTCCACTTGTAGTAATCGGGTTTGCATGAAGCAACCTCTCTCGACCAGTCGTAGATCACTCCCCACTGGTAGAACTGTTTCTTCATGTAGGCGATATTGTCTTCGGTCCATTTCGCCGGCTGTATCTTGTTCTTTATGGCGGCATTTTCAGCCGGGAGACCGAAGGAGTCCCAGCCCATCGGAGCGAGGACGTTCTTTCCCTCCATCATCTTGTATCTGGCCAGGGCGTCACCGATGATATAATTCCGTCCGTGTCCCACGTGAAGATATCCTGAAGGATAGGGAAACATCATCAGGCAGTAATATTTCTCCGCGGTATCGGCAGAGTCGCACCGGAACAGATCGCCCCAGCGTTCCTGCCACTTGCTCTCATTTTCCCTGAAGGGGAAGAAATCCTCCATTATTCGTCTTCTCCGGATTCTGTCAGATCGACAACCACATGAATATCGTCACCGGCGTGATCTATCTCAACTTTCGCGCCCATTGCCATAAAATAGTCAACAAGCTCATCAGCCGCGTCATCGCGGGAAATGATGATCCTCAGGTGCCCGCCCCTGAATTCATCGAGCCTCTTCTTAACAAGAAGCAACGGCCCCGGTGCATTCAGTCCACGGGCTATGATTCTGTTTTCATCGCTCCCTGTCATAGCGACCAGCCCTCCTCTCCCTTAGGGGAGATGAATCGACTTCATCTTCGTATATCAGAAGATAGGATTACGGGTATCAAGTCTCAAGCCGATTCAAGCATCGACTTGAGTTTTTCCTCGATGGCTTCCCTTGTGAGCGATCCCACGGCGCTGTCCACGATCTCACCGCCGTTAAAGAAGAGAAGCATGGGAATACTCCTCACCGAATACCGGTTGGCCGTCTGGTTGCTCTCGTTCACATCGACCTTGAAGAAGGAGACCTTCCCGTCATAGTCAGATGCTACATCGTGCAGTATCTCATCCAGTGCCCTGCACGGCACACACCATGTCGCCCAGAAATCTACGACTGCCGGTTTTTTCGATTCCAGTACAGCATCGACAAATTCCTGGTCAGAAATTTTTTTCACCTTTGTATCATTACTCATGAGCTTCACCCCCGCATCATCGGATTCATTTATGCCGCGCCGGCTCTTCCCGCCTCCTGATCGATCAGCTTGCCGTTCATCGAGTGGAGTATCGCGCTGTCCAGGAGCAGCTCCTCGGGAAACGCTGTACTCTTCATGAGGATCTCGGTCGTCCTCAGGTTCTCCAGCCAGATAATGATCTCACGGGTCTTCAACCTGCCGGCCGCTTTCTTCAGTTTATCGTACATATAACCGCCGCCGCCCTGCCCCGCCTTGATCCGCAGCAGAGCGAGAAAGTGACGTATCAGCTGATAGACTACAACAGATGGTCTTTCCGCACCAGAATTAATGATGCCTGAAAGGATCATAAGAGCAGATGCAGAATCACCTTTTGTGATGCTGTCAAGCATATCGAAGATACTCCGCATCCTGTAGCTCCCTATAACGGAAGCGACGTCCTCGCCCGAAACACGTCCTCCCTCGAATACCACTCCGAGTTTTTCCAGCTCGTTGCTGAGGTCATACAGATTCGTGCCGGCGCTGGAGATGAGGCTGCTTACACCCCCGGAATCGATATCGAAGTTAAGCCGTTTAACCCTTGAAGTGACCCACTTGTTCAATCCGCTGTCATTGAGACGGTCGAACTGTATGATCTTGCCCCTGGCCTTTACGGTCTTCTCCAGAGCGGTGAAGTCCTTCGGCGGCCTGATACGCCTCCCCTTTTCATCATGAGTGGCAAACAGGAGGATGACCACGGTCGAATCGACAGGGTTCGCGCAATACTCGACCAACGGCTTCCATTTTCCTTTCAGCAGCTCCAGTTCCCGGACGATCATCACCCTTCTGTCCGAGAGAAAAGGAAAGGAACGGGCGGTAGATACAAACGTCTTGATGTCGATCTCTGATCCGTGATCGATACTGAGATTGAAGCTTTTCATATCCTCAGTGACGAACCTGTCGGTCAGTCGGCCGACCATCTCCTCCATGACAAAGTGTTCCTCGCCCTTCAGCAGATAGATCGGCAACACATCACCCGAGTCTATCTCAGCAAATATTTTCCTGTAGTAATCAAGTCCGGCTTTCATACCCTACCAGTCCTGTACGCTCGCTGCGAGAATGCCTTCTACGAGATCCTGGTATACTGTCTGAATCGCGTTCTCGTAATTCTGGTCACCTGTCGTCTCCAGATAATAATCGCCATGTGCCCTGACCAGTTTGTCCTCATATATATACTCATTCAGTGTCGGATTGAAGAGAGAGACCTTTATCTCTATCATCAGGCGGTACTGTTCGGCCTGGATCTGGTTATCGCCTTCAGCGAATGTAAAAGGCGTGTTCCTGTACTTCATCACGATACCCTCGAGAGAGGCATCCGCTTCAGTCTCATCCACGACCTTAAGCGTGTTGTCTTTCGCTATTCCCAGGATGATCTGATCGGTGATCTCGATCTCAACGTCTGGTTCTGACGTCCTATTCGAGAAGTACGGCACGGAAATCCTTGCGATGTCGCCGGCTGTCCTGCTGGTCGTACCGTAGTAAGTGCATGACACGAGCACAAACGCGCACGCAAAGACGAGGGCCAATGCGATCGCCCTGCTATTCATCACCGTTCACGTCCTGGACCATATCGAAGTTCTTCAACCTATATCTAAGCTTGTCCCGGTTGAGGCGAAGGAGCCGGGCGGCTCTGCTCTGGTTCCCGTCCGATTCCTTCATAGCCTTAGCTATAAGTTCGATCTCTGTATCCTTGACCATATCCTCGAATTCGATCCCATCCTCGGGGTACGGCCTCCCCAGGGCGACTTCGATATGCTGAACTACCGATTTGCCGGGAGAGTCGGTCCCTCCGCTGCGGATGCTCTCAGGCAGATGCTGCGGCATGAGGATCGAGTCATCCTCGAGAAGGACGATCCGCTCGACGATATTCTTGAGTTCCCTGATATTACCAGGCCATGGATAAGCGAGGATCATCTCGAATGTCTCGTCGGCTACCTCGACAAAATTTTTATTGAACTGCTTGTTGAATCTGTTAAGGAAATGTTTGAGCAGAACGAATATGTCTTCCTTCCTCTCTCTGAGAGGTGGAATGAAGATCGGAATGACCTTCAACCTGTAGTAAAGGTCCTCCCGGAAGAACTTATCCCTCACCGCAGCCTCCAGATCCCTGTTTGTCGCGGATACGACACGAACGCTGACCTTGATGTCCTTGGTCCCCCCTACTCTCCTGAAAGTCATGCGCTCGAGTACACGCAGTAGTTTGACCTGGATAGTGAGGCTCATCTCCCCGATCTCATCGAGGAAGAGTGTCCCCTTGTTAGCCAGTTCGAGCAGACCGACCTTCTGGACCTTGGCATCCGTGAAGGCGCCCTTCTCGTGCCCGAACAACTCGCTTTCCAGCAGCTCTTCAGGCAGGGAGGCGCAATTGATCTCGAGAAAGGGCTTGTCGTTTCTCGGGCTGTATCGGTGGATCATGTTAGCGATCACTTCCTTGCCCGTGCCGCTCTCACCCTGTATCAGGACTGTCGTGGTCTCGCTCTGCGCAACGGTCCTCACGACGTCATATATCTCTTTCATCTTGGCGCTCTCGCCCGGTACATGCCCGTCGTCCATATCGATCTTGAGCCTGCGCCTGAGCTGGAAGAGTTCTCTGTTTAGTTTCTGCGATTCCAGGCCCTTTTCTACAGCCAGGAGCAGCTGCTCGAGATTCACAGGTTTACTTACGAAATCAAAGGCGCCCTTCTTGATAGCGGATACAGCTGTCTCGATGTCACCGAATGCCGTCAACATTATGACGCTCACTTCAGGGACTTCTTCCTTTACCCGCTGAAGGACCTCGATCCCGTTGATATCAGGCAACTTAAGGTCGAGAAGTATCAGATCGGGAAGTTCGCTCCTCGTCAGTTCGAGCGCCTCTTCACCCGTAGCTGCCGTAAGGGCCTCATATCCCTCGTCTCTCAGTGTCTTTTCCAGAAAAAGACGTATGGTATCTTCATCATCTACCAGAAGCACTACCGGTTTCAACTTTTCCTCCCTGAACAGGACGCGTCACAGGCAGATAGACGCGGAATATCGTACCATCACCAGGCTCGGAAATCACCTTTATACTCCCCTGATGGTGCTGAATTATGCTGTGAGTGACAAACAATCCCAGTCCCGTGCCGCCTTTCTTCCTCGAGAAGAAGGGAAGGAAGATACTCTGCTTGTCCTTTCCCTCGATCCCGGGCCCATTATCGGCCACCTCTATTATAAATGTCTCTTTTCCACGGATCTTTCGCATATCAGGTTCGCTGCCATCGACAGGCCTGACGGCGACACTGACATGCCCTCCCTCCTCCACCGCTTCAGCGGCGTTCTTGATGAGATTGATGAGGACCTGTGTTATCTGGTCCGGATCGACCTCGACTTTCGGCACTTCCGATTCGATGTTGCTTGTAAACTCTATCTTTCTGGAATCGATGATATCACTTATCGATTTGAATGATTTTTCCACTATCAGGGACATCTCGGCCGGCTGGTACAAGAGGTCTCTCGGCTTGGCGACCTTGAAGAGATCAGTGATGATCCTGTTAAGCCTGTCAACCTCAGCCAGGATATGCGTTATGTTCTCCTTGTGCTCATCGTTCAGTTCGGCACTCCTGTCGAGATACTGGATCCCTGCTGCGATCCCCGTAAGCGGGTTTCGTATCTCGTGAGCGATGGCGGACACCGTGCGGCCTAGAACGGCCAGATTGTCCAGGTGCCTGATCGCCTCCTCCATCCTCTTGATCTCGCTGACATCCGCGAAAAGAACAATAGCTCCCTGGGTATCATTGGTATCGCCAATGAGCCGGGAGACATTCATCCTGACAGGGATGCATGCCCCATCCCCCTCGGCAAGCACGAGGTAAGCTTCGTGAAAGGCTATAAGATCCCCGCCTTCCATAGCACGGAATACAGGTGAGCCGTTCCGGTTCTTCCCGGATTCGTCATCGCTTATGAGCTCATCTATATGCCTGCCGATGATCTGATCTTCCTCGATTCCGCAGAGTTCTTGCGCGCTCCTGTTTGCGAATGTGATCTTCCCGTCCATATCAGCTACGATAAGGCCATGCATCATACCCTCGAAGACCTTATCCCTGAACCTCTCCTCCTGACGAAGTTCCTGGTAGAGCATCCAGTTCTCCATATTGGAGCCGACAAGCGACCCGACCGTTTCAACCGTGACCTGGTCGATGTTCGTTAGCGAAGTCGCTCTGTACCCGTCAGAAACCAGAAGAGCCCCGAGAAGCGGAAGATCAGGACAGGCGAGACACTCTGCACGGGTAAGGAAGGGTATGGTCTCATCAGGTCCCTTGTCGCAATCCCCCATCTTCTTGAGGATGCAGGAGTCTGTAGCGCAGCATCCCCTGTCTCCGGAGGACTTCATCAGGGGAACGCATATATACGACGTCATCGTACTGTCGGGAAATAGCGCCTCTCCTTCAACGTCGATAAGCGGGTGCATCCTGACATCCTTGATAAGAAAAGCTTTACCTGTAGACAGTGAGTTCCTTATCGCGCCGTCCAGGTCATCAAGACCGAAGTTCACTACCCGCCGGACAATCCTCGTTGCTTTCTCTATGGTCACGATAGCCTGGAAGCTCTGCGTCTTCCTTCGAAGTATAATAAATGCTGCTTCCTTGTACCCTACTCCATGGACGAGATAGTCAAAGACTGAATCGACAAGCTTCTTCTCATCGAGCGAACTGATGATACTCCGCCCGATCTCTTTGAGGCTGAGGAGCTGAATGTTCTTCTCTACCAGCTTGAAGAGTGTGCGCTCGAGGTCCGTCAGCAGGGTAATGATCATCCTGTAGAAGACATCATCACCGGTATCGCCGATATTCTTGTCCAGAAAGAGTCCCTCGCTCTTGAGGTTCGAAAGCCTTTTCTGTATGTTGTCGATCCTCTTTCTGCGCACCTTCCTGCGCTTAAAGGCGGCGAAAGTGACTACAGCAAGGCCGGCCGGGATAAGAAACCAGGCAGTCACCGGCCACAGTACGACAATGACAAAAAATGCCGTATACAGCGCCGCTATCCATATATAGTCATGTATCCATCGCATATGATCACCGCTGATGGATTCTAAAGACCAATCGGAGGGTAGTCAAGGAATAGGATGTGAGGGGAAATAGCGGTTCAGCCGTTCTCAGCAGGCGCCTTTTCCGGTAATGACGACTGAGATCGTCTTGAAGAGGATCTTGAACTCCTGCACCAGCGAGAGTCTGGAGATATACTTCAGATCGTAATAAAGCTTTCCTGTCATCTCCTCAACAGTCGATGCATATCCGTCCTCTACCTGTGCGAGGCCTGTGATACCGGGTTTTACCTTCAGTCTCAGCGGGAACTCGGGGACTTCCTGGCGGACCTGGTTGATAAAGAAGGACCTCTCCGGTCTAGGACCGACGATACTCATATCCCCCTTGATGACATTGACGAACTGGGGAATCTCATCTATCCGTGTGCGCCGAAGCAGGTGACCGATCCTGGTAATACGCGAATCGTTCTTGGTCGAAAGTGTCGGGCCGGCTTTTTCCGCATCCTGAGCCATGGTTCTGAGCTTGTAGATGTGAAAGGGCTTGCCTGCGTGTATATTCTTCCGCCTGTCATTGCTGGCGCGCCTGTCCGATCCATTGAACCCGGATCTCGAATCGCCGCGGCGGTCCGAGTTCCTTCTGTTCAGGCCGATCCTCTCCTGCTTGTAGAAAGCAGCTCCGGCAGACTCGAGTTTGATGATCACGGTCGCTGCGAGAATAAGGGGCGACAGGAATACAAGGGCGGTACCGGCAAAAGCGATATCAAAGATCCTCTTGAACTTGTCCAGCCTCGAGGGAATCACTGTCTCTTCCCTGGATATGACACTGCCGAGATACCCTATATCACTGACCATCGGATCGAGATCCGGCCTGGCCAGAGGAATCGCTGTGTCGTAGTTCTGGACTGCTGTTCTGTTAAAAACTACCAACTCGGACCTTTCGCACCTTATGGTTCGGATAAACCTGTCCCAGATTCACGATTAAGAAGGATTGCAACTTCCGTACCTCATGCTTGCTTTAGACCCCTTTGATGCAAAACAGGTTAAATAACACACCTAAGTATTTGTTATTGCTAGAGTAAACAAATACTAGATTTCCGTGCCCGTTTTACGGACAAACCGCTCGCTTCAAAAGATAGGTAAAATTACCCATATTATTGAGGAGAGGTGTGGAATTTTACGCAGTTTTTTTGCCGCTTATCCTGGCCAGATCATGGGGTTGCTGTCGTCACTTCGTTACTTCTGGAGTACTGCCCACCCAGATCGTAGACCAGTATTCTATAGTAGTACGAATTTGCCCCTGTGTCAAGCCCCGTATCGTCAAACCACGTGGTTTCCCTGCTGGTTATGACGGTAACGAGCTGAGACAGATCGGTGACTCCAGGCGATGTGGACCTGTAGATCCTGTACTCTTCAAAGTCAGAATCCGGATTGATCGTCCACTCTAGAGTGAGCCGGTCGGTGCCGATAGCAGATGGATCGCTCAAGATGACTGGAATCGGAACAGCATCGTATGTAGACGCGGAGATCTCGTTACTCCCGGCTGTTTCGCCGAGGTCATTGGCGACATAAATCCTGTAGTAGTATGTAACCGCCTGTTCGAGATCTGAATCGGGATAGGTATTCTGTGTTATGAAATCGAGGCCCCTTATAAAGAGCGCTGGATCATCAGTCACGCCCGTTTCTGTATCGCGATAGATCTTGTATGACGCGAAGTACTCTTCGGTCGACTCTTCCCATCTGATCGTTATCTGGCTGGTAGTAGAGTCTATTG
>CAYWGA010000079.1:0-1678 GCA_964457905.1 uncultured bacterium
CATGGACAAAATGAATAGTATGGCTAGTGTCCGCAGAATCCTTTTATTTGTGGTATTCATGCGGGCAATACTAACAACAATCGGGATTCAACGCAATAGAGGGGGGGATCAGATGAACTTTTCCCTCTTCTGCAGGTTATAGAGTCCCCACAGGATGGCTATGACACTTCCGACGGCAAGCAGGATGCGGTTCTGGTACACGATCCCCGCCCATGCTGCCTCGGTCATCTGGTTGGGCACGCGGAACGGATTGAGGAAGAGGTTCCACTTGCTCTTCTCAAGTGCCTCTCCCGCTATCCAGAAGACCATACCGATTACGACCATTACGACGGCCGTCCCGTTTCCGTTGCGGACGATGGTGGAAAACATGAACGAAAGGGCGCCGAGGAAAAAGATCGGGAACATCAGCTGGTACACCATCTCTATGATCGGCACCGAAACGAAGACCGCTGAACTGAGGACGGTAAGTGCCACGAGAAGAACAAATTCGATCAGCCATATCAGCGCCATCCTCGAGAGCCATACCTTGTACCTGTAGTCGGGGATCCCGAAGAGGATCTCGATCATCCTCGAATCGACATCGTTCTGTATCCCGAACGCCGTCGGATAGAAGATCAGCAGGATGCCGGGGAAGAGGAGGATGTCATAGACATCGTGGATGCCCGGGTTGTTGTCTGACGAGAAGAACGATATCGCCCCGGCAGCGAGAAAGAAGAGAAATGCGGCCAGAAGGAAATAGACGAACTTGTTGGCGAAGACGATCTTCAGGTTGTACGAGGCGATCTTCCTCGCCGAATAGAACATATTGCGGACACGGTCAAACCTGCTCATCGACTTCACCTCCCGCGGCTGTCTCTATAGCTGTCCTCGCTCCAAGTATGTCGCTTCCCGAGGACCTGAGCAGCCATAGGTAGGCATCCTCAAGGGTGGGCCTCGTTTCGTGGGCATCAGGCACAGGTCTTCTTTCGGCGAGGCACCTGACCTTGATCATTTCTCCGTCGCGCATGTGATGGACTACGACATGCTGCTTCCTGATCTTCTCGAATTTGGCGGGTTCGACGCTGAAGGTCCAGACCTTTCCTTCCGCCGTTTTTGTCATTTTTGTCGGTTCGTCGTGATAGAGAAGCTGTCCCTTGTTCAGTACGGCGACCATGTTGCACGAGCTGTATATGTCCTCGATGATATGAGTCGAGAAGATCACTACGCGATCCCTGCTCAGTTCTACGAGGAGGTTACGGAACCTGATCCTCTCACGGGGATCGAGACCCGCGGTCGGCTCGTCGACGACGAGTATCCGGGGGAGGTGGAGCAGGATCTGCGCTATCCCGACGCGTTGCTTCATCCCGCCGGAGAAGGCCCCGATCTTCCTGTCTGCGTGCTCCTCGATGTGGACCGCTTCAAGGACGTAGTCGACCATCTCGCGCCGTTTCTTCTCTTCGCTCAGACCTTTGAGTATCGCCTGGTAGTCGAGGAATTCCCGCGCCGACATGTTCTCGTATGTCCCGAATTCCTGCGGCAGGTAGCCGATCAGCCCCTGCAGCTCCTCGCGCTTCTTCGCCGTGTCGATTCCGTTGATGTAGACCTTGCCGTAGCTCTGGTCGAGGATCCCGCAGATCACACGCATCAGTGTTGTCTTGCCCGCGCCGTTCGGGCCGAGAAGGCCGAACATCCCGCTTCC
>CAYWGA010000079.1:1778-13408 GCA_964457905.1 uncultured bacterium
TCAGTGTTGTCTTGCCCGCGCCGTTCGGGCCGAGAAGGCCGAACATCCCGCTTCCAATCTCAAGCGAGACGCGGTCGAGAGCCTTGAACGGCTTCCTGCGCTTTCCGATCACGGGGATCATAAGCACGAGGCGGTAAAGCGCGCGGCGGATACCGGCAAATCTTCCTTCTACACGGGCGATATTGATCCTCTCCCGGCGGATCTTTCGCGCGGTGGAGAAGATCGCCACCATTGTGAACCAGAGGATGGCGATGAATATCACAGCGGCCAGATTGTGCCATTTCATGTAGAAAACGGCGAGGTTCACGACAGGGAAGAGCCAGATGAAGATCCTCGATATGATCCTCGCGATACGGAAACGGGAGAGCTGCCCGCTCCAGCAGTTCCAGGCGTAGATGAGGAAGAAGAAAACTCCGTGAGTGAGCACGAATGCCCAGAAGAAAGAGGAAAGATAAAAATATATGAAATAGACCATGAACCCGAGCACGGGTACCTGCCAGAGGAGATCTCCCGCATCGCTCTTTCGGACCGTTCCGCGCCTTTCCCTGATCCGTGCGCCCTTCTTCCATTCACGGACAAACTTCGATGGCTGATCGTATATCTTGACGAGATTGCGAATGTTGATCGTGATAGCGCTGTCGCTGTCGCTGTCGATGACCTTCTCCGAGGCTTTTCGCAGACTCGCCAGGATGAACCATGTAATTGCCGGGACGGCCATTACTACGGTCACGAACAGGGCCGATCTCCAGATCAGTGAATCGATCTTCGTCTGGACGAGCCAGATGCCGAGAACGGCGGCGAGCAGCTGCCCGAGTTTTATCCTGATGTCGAGGGACCTGATCCAGCTTATCGCCGATTCGAGTCCCGAATAGACGACCGGAATGAAGACAAGGGTGAAGATCGTACTTACGGTCAGCCCGCCGATAACGGTTATCGCGAAAGGAGCTCCGATGACGGAGACTTCTTCTTCCTTTCCCATCGCCAGAGGGATCATCGCCACGATCGTCGTGATCGCCGTGATGAGGATCGGCCTGACCCTGGCGTCGCCGGCGGTGATGAGGGCCCTCGTGATACGGTAACCGCGGCGCCTCAGTATGAGGGAGTAATCGATCAGAATAATGCCGTTGTTCACCACTACACCGAGCAGGATCAGGAACCCTGTAAGAGTATACGGATCCATGATCGATGTGCCGGTGAAGATCAGGAGCCAGAGGGATCCGACTGCGGCGAGTGGAATCGTGAACATCATGACGACCGGGGTCGTAAGCGACTCGAATACCGAGGCGAGTATCATGTAGATAAGGATGAAAGCAGCGAGGATGAGGAACTTGAACTCATCCACGCCGGTATCTTCATCGACGATCTCTACCGCCATCCCCTGCGGCACAACGAGCCCGCCGATCAGTTCCTCTATCTCGATCTCGGCGGCGTCGAGCAGCTTTTTCGAATCATTTATCTCGTCTATAAAAGAATAGGTTATCTTGACCTGCTTTTCCTGGTTGACCCTGTTGATCGAGGTCATTCCGCGGGTGTAGACGATATCGCTTATTTCCTCGAGATCGATTACAGCACCTGACGGTACCTTGACAGACATCTCCCTGAGATCGTCGGTACTACGCTCCTCTACGTTTTCGCTCCGGATCATGATCTCGTACTCGTCTGTGCCATACTTGAACACCTGTCCGCTCGATCGCTCGGGCTGGAAGGCGTTGAGCTCCGCACCGACCGCCTGGAGAGTCAGGTCGTTCCATGTCAGCAGGGGCATGTCGAACATCAGTTGTATCTCGGGACTTCCCGGGGTCACATCGTAGTTCGCTGACGCCGTGGAGGCCAGATTGTCGATGTATTCAACGAGGTTGGAGGCGAACCTCGACATCGCCTCGAAATCGTTTCCCTTCACGACGACACTCTTCTGCTGGCCGCCCAGACCGAAGAATCCTCCCATAGCACCGCCCATTCCACCGCCGCGCCCTCTGCGGAACCTTGTGCTGTTGGTGGGCTCCTCGAAGGACACCTCGCCTGTCCTGAAATCCTCAAGCCTCTGCCTTGCGTCGGACTTAACCTGGTGCACGTTCCGTCCGTCGATATTGCTGTAGTCTTCTTTCAGCTTCAGGGTTATCCGTGCATCCTCCTCGTAAATCCGGACTATCAGGTCCTCGGTCTCGGCAATGCCGCTGAGACGTTCCTCGATATCGGACACCGCGGCATCGGTGGACTCGAGAGTCGAGCCGCGCGACATGACGAGGTAGATATCGAATGATCCTGTCTCTTCTACATTCGATGAACCGATGCTGAGACTGATGCAGAGGATGATGCTGAGGAAGAAGAGGATGAGTGCACCAACCGCCGTCCTCGCTGGGTACCTCATTCCCGTCTTGAGGAGGACCCGGTAGATCTCCATCATCCGGCCGCCCGTTGACTGGACCGGTTTGTAGTCGGGCCTCTTTCCCTTCGAGAGGAAGTAGTGGCTGACCATCGGTACGAGCAGGAGGGCAGCTGCGAGAGAGACGAGAAGTGTCGAAACGATCGAGACGCCGACATGTTTTCCAAGGCTCTGTATGATGAAGTTCGCTGAGAATACGAATGGAAGGAAGACAGTGATAGTCGTAGCGGTAGCAGCCACGATAGATCGCCAGACCTCGCTTACGCCCTGAATGACAGCTTTGTCAGGATGAAGGCCCTTCGAGACGAGCCGGTAGATGTTCTCGAGGACGACTACTCCGTTGTCGAGAAGCATCCCGATAGCGAGAGCGATCCCGATCAGTGTGAAGCTGTTTATTGATATGTCCGCCGCGTAGAAGAAGTTCATCGCGATATATATCGACGTCGGTATCGACAGGGCGATGACGAACACGAGGCGCAGGTTCCTCAGGAAGAACCAGAGTATCACTATTGCGAGCAGTCCCCCGATCACGGCGAGCCTGACAATCAGGTCGATATTGCTGCGGATCGATTCGGCGCCGTCGGTCTGTATGACGAGCTCGATCTCCTGACCCTTCATCTTCCTGTTGAGCCGTTCGACCATTTCTATCGCACGGTCCGAGACCTCGATCATATTGACCATCTGGTCCTTCTTGAGGCGCATCGAGACCGATTCCATCCCGTTTACCCTCGTGATGCTCTCCTGCTTCTTGACACCGAAATATATCTCGGCGATATCGCCGAGCAGGACCGGCCCTTCAGGATGAACAACGATCTTTTCGAGGTCGGATATGTCGAGATACTCGGTCACAACGTTGACGAAGTATTTCCGGTCCTTTGTTACCGCGTGCCCGACGAACATATTCGAAGCGCCGTTACTCGAGATGAGCGCGGAGACCCTCGAGGGGGTGAGTCCGTACGCTTCGAAAGCAGCGTCGTTCAGTACGATGTCGACCGACTTCTCCCGGCCACCGGTAACCTCTACGTCGGCGATCCCCTCGATGCTCTCGAATTCCCTGACTATCTCGCGGTCGACTACTTCGCGGACCCGGTCGAGACCGCCGGTGCCCCGTACCTCGAGGTTCATCAGGTCGTTCGATATGCTCTGCGTATCGAATTTGAGGACCCTTATGAAATAATCCTCAGGGATCGAGGACCTGATCTCGGCGATCTTCTCCTCGAGCTTGAGGTAGGCATACTTGATATCGACGCCCTTTTCATATTCGAGCGTGATGCTGGCGCCGCCGCGGCGTATCCATGAATTAATCTCCTCGATCCCTTCGAGGGTCCCGGCCGCTTCCTCGATGGGGATCACAGCGTCTTTCTCGACCTGCACAGGATCGTTGGGCCTCGTCTGGACCATTATGAATAGATAAGGAATCTCGATGTCGGGGATCAGTTCGACCGGCAGTCTTCTCTGCGATATAAACCCGAGCATCACAAGCCCGATGAAGAGCATGCTGATGAGGGTCTTGCGGCGGATTATGAAATTACCAGCGCTCATCGGCTCCGATCCAGGACGGAATAGACACAAGGTATTACTATGAGAGTGAGTATCGTCGACGTGACCAGTCCGCCTATTACCGCCAGGGCCATCGGGGAGCGCAGCGACGCGCCCTCGCCGAATCCGAGAGTGAGAGGGAGGAGGGCGAGGATCGTTGTGGCGCTCGTCATGATGATCGGCCTGATCCGTATCCTTCCCGCAGCGACTATCGCTTCCGCTTTCGCCATTCCTTCCCGCCGGAATCTGTTGATCGCGTCGATCAGGATGATCGAATCGTTCACAGCTATGCCGACGAGCATGATTATCCCGATGTAAGCCATGACGCTTAGCGGCCGGCCGAGGATAAAGAAGATCAGCACGGCGCCGACTCCCGCGAGCGGGATAGTGAGAAGTATCGCAAAGGGATGGATCAGCGACTCGAACTGCGACGCGAGGACCATGTATACAAGGATCACTGAGAGGATCAGGGCGAACTGAAGGTCGCTGAACTCCTCCTGCCTTCTCGCCTCCTCGCCGGTGATAGCGAGCCTGTAGTCGGGCGGAATGTCGATAGAGGCGAGGCTGCTGTTTATCTCGGCTATGGCGTGATCAAACGGCCTGCCTTCTCTTTTGTGAGCGTTGACTACGGCGGCCCTCATCTGGCCGCGCCTGTTGATCTCGCGCGGGGCGGTTCCCGTCTCGAGGGTGGCCAGTTCGTCGATCCGGAATTTCCTTCCCCCCGAATCGATATATATTCTGTCGAGGTCTCCGATGCCGACATCGGGAAGCATCACGGTGATGTCGGTCTTCTCTCCGCCGCGGTCCCATTCGCCGGCATTGCGCCCCGAAAGGCGCGATTCGAGGGTGCTCGTCACCTGGCTGAGGCCTACCTGGAGCATTCCAGCGCGGAGGCGGTCGACTACGATATTTATCTCAGGCCTGCCATGTTCGAGAGAAGTCTCAACATTATAGAGGTCGTCGATGCCGGCGAGTTTCTCCCTGACCTGGTCGGCCAGTCCGGTCAGAGTCTCGAGGTCATCGCCCTTGATCTCAACGACGACCGGAGCGGATTCCGCTCCGAGGATCGACCGAAGCGCCGTCTGATCCTGGACGAGTTTCGACTCGACTCCCGGTATTGTCGTGAGTGTCGCCCCGAGCCCTGCCATGATCTCTCCGGAACTGCGTTCATGTCCCTCAGCAAACCGGATCTTGACCACCGCTGTGTTCTCGTCCTGGAAGACGGAGGACTCGTCGCTTCCGATCCCCGAGACCGGGCCCGCTGTGCTGTATAGGGTCTCGACGTCCTCGCCGAATTTCCCCTTTATAAGTTCTTCCAGTCCCATGACAGTGCCGTCTGTTCGCATCAGGTCGGACCCCTCGGGCAGGGTGAGGTAGATCGAGTATTCGTCAGCGTCAGCGTCCGGGATGAACTCGCTTCCTACTATCGGCAGGAGCAGGGCGGCGAGAGCCACGAGAGCGACGGCCCCGATGATGACGCTCCATTTCTTCTCCAGAGCCTTTTCCAGCAGGGCGCCGTAACGCTCGAACTTGACCGGCTGCGCCGCTGCACTCTTCGGATTACTCTTGAGGAACTTTGCGGCAAGCATCGGGATTATCAGTATTGCGACGGCGAGGGAGGAGAGGAGGGCGAAGGCGACGGTCCACGCCTGGTCCTTGAAGAGCTCTCCAGCGGCGCCGTGAAGGTAGACAATGGGGAGGAATACGACGATGGTCGTGATCGTCGAGGCGGTGATCGCCCCTCCGACCTGGGCAGTGCCTGAGGCTGCGGCCTCACGGACCTTCATCCCCGATTCGATATTCCGTACGATATTCTCGACGACGACGATCGCGTTGTCGACGAGCATGCCTGCTCCGAGAGCGAGCCCTCCGAGCGTCATGATGTTGAGCGAGAGGCCCTTGAAGTACATCAGGTTGAAAGTCGCCACTATCGAAACCGGGATAGAGATGCTGATGATCGCCGTGGTGCCGATCCTTCTGAGGAATACGAAGAGAACGAGTATCGCGAGGAATATCCCGAACAGGGCGGTCCTCCTCACTTCACCTATCGATGAGTTGATGAAGCGTCCCTGGTCCTGGATCACGACGATCTCGTATCCGGGAAGCGCTTTCTCTATCCGGTCGAGAGCAAGCGCCAGATTCTCGCTCGCCTCGACAGTGTTAAACCTCATCTCTTTATAGATCGAAAGACCGAGGCACCTTGTGCCGTTGAGCCTCACTATGTTCTCCGGTTCCCTGTTGCGTAATTCGACATCGGCAACATCGCGCAGGTAGACCGGGGCCTTCTCCGTAGAGGTGCCGGTCTGGGCCGAACCCATCTGTCCGCTGCCCGAAGAGAGCTGCTGCCCCTCGGCCGGTTCCTTCCATGCGAGAATGATCTGCCTGATATCCTCGAGCGATTCCATCACGGAGACACCCTTGATGAGGTAGGAGATACCCATCTCGGTTACGGTGCCGCCGGAAGCCTCGACGTTGTAGTTCCTGATCTCGCTGGCGATAGCATCGACCGTCAGGCCGTACGCCTCGAGCATGTACGAGTCAGTCTGAACGATTACTTCCTTCGTCTCTCCGCCAGAGATCTCGACTCCAGCGATACCCTCTATCCTCACCAGTTCGTTACGGATGTAGTTCTCGGCGATCCTGCGCGGCCCGTCCATATCGGTAACTTCAGGATTGACCAGGGCGACCATCATGACAGGATCGGAATTGGGATCGTGCTGAGTGATTGTGATCTCGAGGTCGTCGTTCCCCTGCCCGAAGTCGGCTATGGCCTTCTGTAGATTAAGGAAGGCCTCGTCCATATCCATGTCCCATCCGAACTCGACGGTGATCCTCGAGGCGCCGACCCTGATGACGGAGGAGACATCGGTGACGCCCTTCTGCGTGAAGATCATGTTCTCCAGGGGGTCGATATACTGCTTCTCCATCTCTTCGGGAGGGCGCTCGCCCGCTTCGATCTCGACGAAGAGGCGCGGGTTGTTCAGGTCGGGGAAGAGATCTATGCCGAGGCGCTGGAACGAGATCCAGCCGAGCAGGATCACCCCGAGGACAATCATCGTCACCGTAACTGGATGGTTGACGGAAAAGTCCGATATCTTCCTCATTACCTCACTACCTTTACCTTTGACCTGTTCCTCAGAGTCTCGAATCCCCTTACTACGAGCCGATCATTGACCTCGAGGCCGTCGATGACCTCTACCCAGCCCGGGTTCTCGAGGCCGATCGTTATGATCCGTTCCTGCGCGGCGCCCTTCTGTACGATGAAGACTGTTTTGCCGCGCTGCTTGATCTGGATGACGTCCTTCGGGATGACGATAGCCGAGTCGCTCCTCGCCACGATGATCTCGGCCTTGACGAACATGCCCGGCCTGAGCTTCAGCTCCGGATTGTCGACCTCGATCATAGCCTTGAACGATCTCGACGCCGCATCGAGGGTGGGGGAGACCTGGGTGACCGTTCCCGAAAGAGTGTCGTCAGGAAGTGTGTAGTTCATTATGCGTACGTCCTGGTCCGCGCCCGCGCGCCCCAGCTCCTTGCCCGGGAGGCTCACCTCGAGCTGAAGTTTCGTGTACTCCTTGATGCTGAGCAGCTCGACTCCAGTCGCCACCTCGACTCCCCTGGAGTAATAGGGGAGGCTCGTGATGACGCCATCGAACGGGGCCGTGATGTTGAGCTTGGCGATATTTATCAGTGCATTGTCATAATTGTATTTCGCGTCGATGTAGGACCTCTCCGCACCCGTCAGCTCCCCGCGTGTGATGCCACCCTTGTCATAGAGGGACTGCTGCTGCTCGAAATCGAGCCGCGCCGACTCCAGGGTAAGCTTGTGGGCGTCGACCCTGATGTTATTGACCTGTTCAGGGTTGACGAGGCGGATTATCCTTGTCCCCTTCTTGACGATGTTGCCGAGGGCGAAGGGTCTGCCCGTATCGGGGTTATCCTGAAGGATGTATTCGCCGCCCAGCTCGGCGGTGATCGTCACCTCCATAGAGGCGTTGACCGTGCCGGTTGCCGTGATGAACTCCTCGATCGGTCCGAGGACCATCTCCTCGACCGATACGGGGACGGCTACTTCGACATCCGCTCCCTGTTCCCCGCCTCCGCACGACGCGAATGAGAACAGTACGATCGACAACAGCATGATTCTTTTCACTTCTTACTCCTCTTCCTTATCGGTAGTCGAAAGGGTGATCACGGCTTGGTCATTCTCAAAATCCCAAAGTGATTTTATCTTCAGGTCCAGCAGCTGGAGCCTGTAATTGATAAGCGACCTTATCTCGTTCAACCTGGTGTTCGACAACGACTGGCGGTCCTGGCCGAGGTCCTTGCTCGTAAGGTCACCGTTCTGATATTTCTCGAGGCTGATCTCGTATGTTTTCTCGGCGCTCTCGACGCTTCTGCGCGCCAACTCGATCTCCATGACGAGGTTGTCGAGCGCGCGGCACGATTCCCGTATCTGCATCTTTATCTGGTATCTTTCCTCTTCCAGATTAAGTTCCCTGCTCTCAAGCTGGAGTTCGTTCGCAAGTATCGTGTTCTTCTTCTGTCCCCAGTCCCATATCGGGATATCGAACCATGCCCTGACGAACTGTTCGTCGATGCGGGTCTCATAGATCTTCTGGAAGTCGGGGTTGGTTCCGGACGATCCCCAGGAGAGGGAGAGGTTCCCCTTGAATTCGTTTGTCGCTCCCGCCCTGATCACCGCATCATGCGCCCTGGCGACCGCGATCTCCCGTTCGCGAAGCTCCATCCTGTATTCGAGGCCGTGGCTTTCTGCGAACATCATATCGATGCCAACAGGATTAAAACCGATATCGGTCTCGATATCGATGTCGTCGTCGATAGGAAGGCCGATGAGGTACTTGAAGCGATCTATCGCGTTTGCCAGTGAGACGACGGTGCCATTATAACTTGATTCACTCTGGAGCATATTTGTCTCTGCCTGCGTCAGGTCATTGAGCCTGCCTATCCCAGCGTCGTACTTGTTTTTCATCAGGAGAAAGGCCACGCGGTCAGTCTCCATCGCGTCCCGGTTGATCTCGAGCCTCATTTTCGTCTCGTAAAGATCATAGAAATTGCTCATAACCGTCTGTTCAAGCTGGAGCAGTTGTATCGCGTAAGCCAGCTGGTCGCTTTCGAAAGAAAGCACCAGGCTTCTCAGGTTCATCTTGATGGTATTGTATGTAAAAAGAGGCTGATCGAACTGAAGGTAGAGCCGATTTCGGTAGTTCTCTTCACCTTGATCGTTGACTTCGCTGTACGAGTCTTTCCAGGAGAGGTGGTCATTCAGCGAGAGAACACCACCCGTCCATTTGATCGGCTGCTCTACCGTCAATACCCCGCCGATATCGTAAGATTCGTACCGGTACCAGGTGGAGAAGAATTCGTCGAACTGGTTTGTGTTCGTGTATGCGATATCTCCCAGCCTGAACCTGAACTGCGTCTTGAGGCTCGCCTCCTCCGCCCTCAAGCTCGCGGCGCTCGATTCGAGCTGAAACCGTGTGTGCCTGATATTCGGGCTGTTATCCATCGCGATGGCGAGGGCTTCCTGAAGCGACAGGATGTGCTGCGCCGACGCTCCCGGCGGCACAGCGGTGGAGAGGAGCACGGCGAGCAGAACAGTGGCCGCTCCCCTCAGTAACGATCTCGACAGCATATTATTTCCTTTCTAGCGCGTGACCCATTTGACCGCGTCAGCGATCACGAAGCGTGCCTCCGACTCGTTGGTTATCTCGATCTTTGCCTCACCCTGAGAGATGTAATACGAGCCGAGGTAGTTCCATCCGTCTTCGGCGCTGTTGAGATCGAGCTCGGTCTCCTCGACGCCGTCATCGTGATATATGAGAAAGTGTACCTTTCCGTAGTCGGTATCCTCGCCTCTGCCCCTATGTCGCCTCCAGGGCGAGACGATCCTGCTCGCGTGATAGTAGATATCGAAATGCCCGCTCTTCTCGAGCGTGGCCGCAAACGATGCTGAAAGGTCACCGCTGCCGCCCGATATGAAGTGGGCCGAGCGGATCTGCGCGCCGTAGAATTTCGTGTCGATCGTCGGCTGCCATTTGTTTGACTCGCCGCCCCAGAAGCGCATTCCGACATACTTTACATCTTCCTCGCTTGCGCCGCGGGGGATGAGTCTCTTGAGCAGGCTCTTCGATGTGCCCGACGAGAACGAGAACCCGGGATCCTCGTTGTCTACGACAATCTCACCCTTCAGGACCAGTTCTACCGGCTTGTCGAGGACCCTCTCGCCGTCGAAGGGTGTGACTTTCTTTTTCTCTTCAAGTTCCTCGGGAAGATCTATATCCATTACCACCGGCATATTGCGGGAGACGAGTGTGTTGACCTGGACCGACGACGGCTGGAACCCAAGGACGAATCCGAGCTCCTTTGTCTCACCGGCCTTGACCGGTACGTATCTGCTGTAATCCTCGCCCATCGTCATCGTGGCTGTCATCATTCTCCTCATCCTGCCGCCGCCGCCGCGCATATTGACGTCCATCTGCTTGAATGTGAACTCGAGCAGTCCGTCGGTATCCTCGTTGTTGGTCACACTTAGACGGACCTGGAACTTCTCGCGTTCCTCATCGATGAACTTGAATATCTCCACCTGGGACATCGTGAATCCGGGGACGGATATGCCGTCATACCAGCCCTCCGCGATTTCGGAGAGATCGATGCCGAGTCTGTCATCGAGGGAGGAGATGAATACGTCACCGGGCACATTGTTGTACTCGTACTCCGTAAACAGGCCCTTGATTATCTCGTCGAGTTCGTCACGGCTCGCAGCACTCTCCAGCATCCTCAAGAGGAAACTCCCCTTCGATTTGAGGGCATAGTGCGACATTTTGCGGTATTCGGGATCGAGGATGAGGTCGCGAAGGCTCATCTCGGAGAGCTTGAGGTTGACCCTCTCATCGAGCGTCATCCCCCAGCGCATCCTGCTCCAGCCCATCGTGTTGTCTTCGAGCCTCGACGCGTACCACGACTCGAGGGCCATCCCGAGCCAGGGCATCTCCTTCGAATCGATCCCGACGCGGAAGGCGAGCATATTAGGGAAGACATTATATGAAGGCGACCTCTGGAACGGATCGTCCGAATCCCAGTCCGACCTTCCGAAACGCCCGGTCAGTGTAGCATTGACGAATACGGCGAACATCCCTGCCTGCGTCTCCATCTCGGAGACATCCTCGTTGCTTCGGTCCTGCTGGCGCTCGGTCCGTCGCTTCATTCTTCTGAAATCGGCGCCTCGCATGGTGATGCCCCTTTCGGGGATGAAGACCATCTCCGGCTGGACCGTCTCCTGGTAGACCGACCATGCGTGATAGAATGCCGAGTAATGGACCGGGACCTCGACTATCGAGAACCTCGGGAAGGGATACTCAAGGTTCAGATTGTTTTCGTACGTCTGTTTGAGATCCCTGATCATAGCCCCGAGGGTATCTCCGACCTCGGTCATGTGCTCCGACCAGTAGTCGTTCCCCGGGCCGAAATAGATATTGTATTCGACCGAATCGACGACTGCAGTCTGCCTCTCGAACTCGGCTATAGTCAGGGAGATCGCCGGGAGGCGGCTTTCGGGCCTGAAGCTGAATCTCCCCGGTGAGTCACTCGATGACGCACCCTGCGACAGGGCTGTAAGGCCGGGAGCAGTCGTGACATCGAGTGAGAAATCAACGAAATCGTGCCTGCGCTCGAGCGGCCTCGACGG
>CAYWGA010000080.1:0-13056 GCA_964457905.1 uncultured bacterium
AAAAGTACGGACAGCCCGGAGCACGGAAGAAGTTCCAGTTCTCCAAGCGATAGAATTATAAGGACACACATCTCTCCGCAAGGTTCACGGTGACGGGCAACGGCCCGTTTTGAACGCTTCAGGGGGGGGATGGAGGAATAACCCGGGAGGAAATAGTGGAAGTCCAGATCAAGGACCTGCTGGAAGCGGGCGTTCACTTCGGGCACCAGACAAGGCGCTGGAATCCGAAGATGAAGCCCTATATTTTTAAGGAGCAGAACGGTATATATATTATCGATCTGAGCCAGACACTCGCTACACTCCAGAAAGCATATGATAAAGTCGTCAAGCTTGCTTCCGAAGGCAAGACGGTCCTTTTTGTAGGAACGAAGAGGCAGGCGAAGGACTCTGTGAAAGAGGATGCCGAGCGATGCGACATGTACTATATCAACGAGCGCTGGCTCGGAGGCACGTTGACTAACTACAAGACGATTAAGCTGAGTCTTGACCGTCTCGATGACATGGAAGCGATGGAAAGAGACGGGCGTATCGAGCAGCTTTCCAAAAAGGAAAGGCTCATGCTCGAGAAGCACAAGCAGAAGCTCCTCAAGGTCCTCTCGGGTATCCGGGGGATGAAGGGCGCTCCGGCCTGTCTCATCGTATTCGACACAAAGAAGGAAGAAATCGCGATCAAGGAAGCCAGGAAACTTGGTATCCCTCTGGTCGGTCTTATCGATACAAACAGTGATCCCGATGACCTCGACTTCGCCATTCCGGCGAACGATGACGCGATCAGGTCGATCAAGCTCTTTACGAAGACTTTTTCTGACGCGATCATCGAGGGCAGGGCCCTTTATATGAAGAACAAGGATTTCCTCGACAAGAAGGAAAAGGCAGCCGACGCGAAAAAAGGCGGCCCGGGGCAGTCCGGTCGCAGGGACAACAGGCCTGACAGGCCCGAGCAGAAGCCTGCGGTGAAAAAAGACGACAGCAAGACCGAAGGAAAATCCGAATAGCGGAAGGTCCCGGTCAGTACATAACGGAGGAATTCAAGATGGAGATCACATCGAAGATGGTCAAGGAACTGCGTGATATGACTAACGCAGGTATGATGGATTGCAAGAAGGCCCTCAAGGAGACAGACGGCGAATTTGAAGCCGCCGTGAAGTTCCTCAGGGAAAAGGGACTGTCATCGGCAGCGAAGCGCGCCCACAAGGCGGCAAACGAGGGTCAGATATTCTCGTACATCCACAGCAACAACAAGCTCGGCGTCATCGTCGAACTGAACTGTGAGACCGATTTCGTCGCCAAGACCGACGAGTTCCAGACTCTCGGCAGAAATCTGGCCATGCAGGTAGCGGCAGCCGCTCCCATGGTAGTGAAAAGAGAGGACATCCCCGAGGATATGCTCGCTAAGGAAATGGAGATCTTCCGCAACCAGGCTATCGAGTCCGGCAAGCCGGAGAAAGTTCTCGATAAAATCGTTGAAGGAAAGGTCGAAAAATTCTACAGTGAGGTCGCGCTCCTTGAGCAGGCATTCATTAAGGATGATAAAGTCAAGGTAGAGGAACTTCTCAAGGAGACTATTGGCAAGCTTGGTGAGAATATGATCATCAAGAGGTTTGCACGTTTCCAGTTGGGGGAGGAAGCATCCTGAAAAACGGGGAAAGCGATACAGCGCTGACCTTTGAATAGACAGAGCGCGGGGGCTGTATGCTCCTGCGCTTTTTTATGGAAGGAGACCCGATGAGCAAACGACCGGAGATCAGGAGGCTGCTGCTGAAAGTAAGCGGTGAGGTCTTCGGCAGCGAGGGCCACAGCATCGATATGGACAAGGTCGATGCTTTCGCCCGGGAGCTGATCGAGGCGCACGGGACCGGAATTGAACTCGCCGTGGTGTCGGGGGGCGGAAACATCCTCCGGGGCGCCGTTCTCTGCTCAACGGGTGAGGACAGGGTCTCATGTGACTATATGGGTATGATGGCCACCGTGATCAACGCTCTCGCTCTCCAGGGAGCGCTCGAACGCGCGGGGGTAGAGGCAGTTGTCATGACTCCCTTCTCCCTGGAGGTAGCGGCCGAGAGATTTGTCCGGCGCCAGGCGATGCGGCACCTGCGCGAGGGACGGATCGTCCTGATGGCTGGAGGCACGGGTAATCCCTACTTCACAACCGACTCTGCCGCGGCTCTCAGGGCGGCGGAGATAGGGGCTGACGCCCTCGTCAAGGGGACGAAGGTCGACGGGGTGTACGATAGCGACCCCAAGACGAACCCAGACGCAAAGAAACTGGATACATTGACATACACGGATATCTTAAGAGAGGACCTTAAGGTGATGGACGCGACTGCGGTCGCCCTGTGCCGTGATAATGGAATACCGATCGTCGTATTCGATATTCTTACAAAAGGAAATCTGAAAAAGGTAATATCGGGAGAGACTCTCGGTACGATCGTACAGTGAGGAGGTAGGAATGGACAGCGTTGATGAGATCTTTAAGTCGACAGAAGATCATATGAAGAGGACGATCGAGATCGTCGAACAGGAACTGGTCGGAGTGAGGACAGGCAAGGCTTCAGCGAGCCTGCTCGACAGTATCAAGGTCGATTATTACGGATCACCCGTTCCCCTGAAGCAGATCGCCAACATCGGCGTCCCTGACGCCAAGCTTATCACGGTCCAGCCGTGGGAGAAGCCTATGGTCGGCGAAGTAGTAAAGGCCATTCAGCAGTCGAATCTCGGGCTCAACCCGCAGAGCGACGGCAACCTTATCAGGATTCCGCTTCCTCTGCTTACCGAGGACCGCAGGCACGAGCTGGTAAAATCGGTAAAGGGGCTGGTAGAGGAGGGCAGGGTCGCCATCAGGAACGTAAGGCGCGACGCGAACGACCATCTGAAAAAGCTCGAGAAGAACCATACGATCTCCGAGGACGACCATCATCGCTACCACAAGGAGATCCAGGAGCTGACGGACGAGTCGATCAAGGTGCTCGACAAGGTGTCCGAGGTCAAGGAAACGGAAATACTGGATTTCTAGAGACGCGGTCATCCGCATGGATATAGACAGGGAAATCGAACGCCTCAAGGGAAACCCCGGCCTGCCGGATCATATCGCCGTGATCATGGACGGCAACGGCAGGTGGGCAAAGAAGAGGAGTCTGCCGAGGATCGCCGGCCACAAGGCTGGACGGGAATCGGTGCGAGTCATTGTGCGGACATGCGCGCGTCTCGGCATTCCGGCACTTTCCCTTTATACTTTCTCGCTCGAGAACTGGCGGAGGCCGGCTCGGGAAGTCAAGGCGCTGATGCGTTTTCTCGGAACGGTGCTCAAGTCGGAGTATCTCGAGCTGAAAGAAAACAATATCAGGCTGAGAGCTATGGGGCGGCTCGATCTGCTCCCCTCTGATACGAGAAAAGTGCTCGATGAGACGATCGAATCTCTCTCATCGAACGACGGGATGATCCTCAATCTCTGCATCAGCTATGGAGGACGTGCCGAGATAGTCGATGCGGTCAAAGGGATCGCTGCCGAAGCCGCTTCCGGCTCGCTTGATCCCGACAGCATCGATGAGGCGATCTTCGCGAAACATCTCTATTCGCCGGAAATCCCCGATCCCGACCTCCTTATCAGGACGTCCGGCGAGATGAGGATAAGTAATTTTCTTCTCTGGCAGCTTGCCTACACGGAGATCGTCGTCACCGATGTTCTCTGGCCCGATTTCCGGGAAGAAAACGTGTTCGCGGCGATTGACGAGTACCTCGTGCGTGATAGAAGGTTCGGAGATATCAAGGGCAGGAGTAAGAAGTGACCGAAGAAACGAAGAAGAAAAAGAAGGGAAGCTCGCTTGCCGGGCGCCTGCTCGCGGCAGCCATATTCCTGCCGTGTTTCTTCATCATCGCTCATCGCGGCGGTATCTATTACCTGATACTTGTCGATCTGATCATAATATTCGGCCTCTTCGAGTTCTACAAGATGATGGAAGCGAAAGGGCTGCGTCCATACAAGTGGATAGGGATGCTGAGCGGCGGCGCTCTGCCGTGGTATCTCTTTTTCAGGCAGGGCATGTACGCGAACGTGCTGCTGACGGTGACTTTTATCGCGGTCATGATCGCCGAGCTTTTACGCAAGGAAAAGGGTCACGCCGTATATCATATCTCGGTCACGATCTTCGGGGTTCTGTACGTATCATGGCTGGGCAGCCACTTGATGCTGCTGCGCGAACTTCCGATAATCGCGGGCCTGGATTACTCATTCGGGTACACATTCGTCATAATAGTCTTCGCTCTGACATGGTGCTACGATACGGGCGCCTATACATTCGGAAGGATGTTCGGGAAGCATAAGCTATTTCCTTCGATATCGCCGGGAAAAACAATCGAAGGAGCGATCGGCGGCACGTTTCTTTCAATAGCAGGCATACTCGTAGTGCGCATGGTGATGGATGCCCGGCTTGGTATCGTCGAGGCGATACTCCTCGCGATCGCTGCCTCGACCATCGGGCAGCTCGGTGATCTTGTCGAATCAATGATCAAACGTGACGCTAAGCTGAAGGATTCAGCCTCTTCAATACCCGGACACGGCGGTATTCTTGACAGGTTCGATTCTCTTCTTTTTACTGCGCCGCTGATATACTACGCGCTCAGATATTTTGTCATGAAGGTCTGATTTGGAACACAAGCAGAAGAAAAAGATCGTAATACTCGGGTCGACAGGTTCGATAGGCAGGGCAGCCGTCGAGATAATCTCGCATTCGCCCGAGGACTTCGAGATCACCGGCCTCGCGGCTGGTAACAATATAGGTGAACTGGGACTTCAGCTTCGAGAGTTCTCAGGGGCCCGATTCGCCCTGAGGGATGAGAATGCATATTCGAAACTTATCGATGAGGACGGCGATCTTGCAGTGCGCAGCACGGGGACCGGGACCGAGGGACTGGTCGGGCTTCTGTCCGACCCGGCGCCGGATCTTGTCATCAACGCTCTTGTCGGTATCGCGGGGCTCGTTCCGACGGTAAGGGCGCTCGAAGCGGGCTGCGATGTGGCTCTGGCCAACAAGGAATCACTCGTCACGGGCGGAGAGATCGTCGACAGGCTGCTCGAGGAAGGCAGCGCAAAGGTCATTCCAGTCGACAGTGAGCATTTCTCCCTTTCGCGGTGCCTCAAGGGCCACGAGGACGAGACGGTAGAGATAATCCTTACAGCGTCCGGGGGCCCGTTCTTCGGCAGGGAGCTTTCCAGCCTGCGCGATGTCACTGTTTCCCAGGTCCTCGATCATCCGACCTGGAAGATGGGCAGAAAAGTGACCATCGATTCGGCGCATCTGCTGAACAAGGGGCTGGAGGTCATAGAAGCGCACTGGCTCTTCGGGTTCGATTACGATTCGATAGGTGTCATCATCCATCCTCAGTCCCGCGTACATGGAGTCACAAGGCTCCGGGACGGATCGATGATGGCGCACCTGGGGCCGGCTGATATGAAACTTCCGATTATCAGCGCCCTGTACCATCCCGGGATGGTACAGTTCCCATGGGAACAGATGTCCCTCGAGGAGATCTCGAGGCTGGATTTTCATACTTTCGAGGCACAGAGATATCCCGCCTTCGCGCTCGCCATGGAAGCGGCGCGCAAAGGCGGTACAGCTCCCGCCGTTCTGAACGCCGCGGACGAGGTGGCAGTCGAAGCGTTCCTCGCGGGAAAGATAGGTTTTCTGGATATTATCGACTGGATTGAACAGGCTCTTTCGGCGCATACTGCGGGTCCGGCTGGTACGATCGAGGAAGTCCTCGAAGCGGACAGCCAGACAAGGAATTTCCTGATGGAAAAACATGGCGGATCGGCCGCCTGACGATGGAGGATACATGCTTCTGACAATCGCAGCGTTTATTTTTGTTCTGAGTATCGTCGTCTTCGTGCACGAGGCGGGGCATTTCATAGCGGCAAAACTCAACGGGATCTATGTCGTGACCTTCTCTATCGGCTTCGGGCCGAAGATCCTCAAGAAGAGGATAGGGGAGACTGAATACGCCATATCCGCCCTTCCATTCGGCGGGTACGTGAAGATGGCCGGCGAGACCGAGAACATGGACAGTGATTCTCCCGAAAAAGATGAACTCCTGGCCGACATTCCAGAAGACAGGTTTTACCGGAGCAAGAATCCCTGGCAGAGGATTACGGTAGTCCTGGCCGGACCATTCATGAACGCGCTTCTCGCGATCATCCTTTTTGTGATGTCTATCTGGACGCAGGGAGTATTCATAGCCAATCCTAGAGATATAATCGTCAGCGTTACAGCCGATTCCCCGGCGGAAGCGGCAGGGTTCATGCCCGGTGATGTCGTTCTTTCCGTGAACGGAGAGTCAATCGAGGCGGGAAAGGAGATCTCCGATCTCGTCACCTACGACGAAGACGCGATATCGAAATTTGTCGTGTTGAGAGTCACTGATACTCTCGAGATCGATGTCTCACCCGCATGGCACGCGGAGGAGGAGAGGCTGGTCGTAGGCATCTTCTCTTACTCGAGGCCGATAATCGGTGACGTCAAGCGTGACGGGGCGGCATACGACGCGGGAATGAGTAGTGGAGCAATGGTCGTATCGGTCAACGATACGATAATCAACACCTATATCGAACTCGAGCAGCTCATTCATGACAGGCTCGATGTTCCGCTGGATTTTGTATGGGTCCAGAACGGGGACACTATTTCGGCCACGATCACTCCTGAAGGGATGGACGTGGCGAAGGACGGGGAGAAACTCGATGTGATCCAGGTGGGCGCCATCGGGATAAACGAGCACTATGAGAAGGAAATGGTCGGTTTCGCCGAGTCTGTGAGACTCGGCTCGAGGGCCTACAAGGAGATGTTTCTGGGGATAATGCTCTTTCTCAAGAAGCTTTTCTCCGGACAGGCCTCTATCAGGGCAGTCGGCGGGCCGCTTCGCGTAGGTGTAATGGTCGGCGAGATGGTCAGGTGGGGATTCAACTACCTGATCAACTTCATCGCTTTCTTCTCTCTCAACCTGGCAATATTCAACCTGCTTCCGATACTTCCCTTCGATGGAGGGCATTTCGTGATATTCCTCGTCGAGGGACTGACTGGCCGCAAGCCTGGTCCGAAGGTAGAGGAGATAATGGGGCAGGTGGGATTTATAGTACTGATCGCGCTGATGGCGTTCATATTCGCGATCGATATATTCAATATCTTCGGGCGATAAGGAATACTCAGGGTTTCTTGTCGAACATAAGGTCGTTTATACGTGTATAGACCCCGAGCCAGCGCTTGGGGTCTTTTTCAAGCTCGGCTATCGAATGCTTGACCCTGGCGGTGTCGATGGAGGCCTTGAACTCCTCCCATTTTCTTGCGCTGTCGGTCGGATTATCTTGGAGATTTGCCTCTAAATCGTTTATTTTCAAATAAAGTTGGACTAGATACCTTTCGTCAGGCGTCAGGTCTCTGGCCTTTTCGGTGTTGATCGTGTCGGGTTTCTCGCACCCCGCCACGAGCAGCACCGCCGCTGCAAGTAGAGAAGCAGCAAGCGCCAGGGTTCGTTTATCGACACGTAGTTTTGACATCCAGCCTTTCATCACCTGACGAAATTACACACAGCAGAAGGTGTTGTCAATCGCAATGCCCCAGTTCATTTCAAGACACTCGAACAGAGCAGCGGCCGTTCTGTTCCTCGCAGCCGTACTGTGCGGTCAAGTTTCGGCCGATGAGACGGACTTCGGCCTGGAACTGCCTGTGGTGAAGAGCATCGTGATCCTCGGCAACCGGAGCTTTGATGACGGTGAGTTGAAGAAGCGGATGCGCACGAAGGAAAAGAAGCTCTGGCACATATTCAGCAAACCGAAATACAGGCGTGATTTCCTCAGGCGGGATATCGAGGCGATCAGGTCATTCTATGTAAAGCACGGATATTTCTCGGCAACGGTCGATCTCGATTCGGTCGAAAAGGACGACAACAAGAACACTGTGAAGATCCGTATCCTTGTTAACGAGGGGCCGCAGACTACGGTAGCCAAGCTTTCGTTCTCTCCACAGGATCTTGTCAGCGAGAATGATCTTCGCAAGGGCCTGCAGCTGACCGAGGGAAAGGCATTCAACGAAAATATCGTGGTAATCGACAGATTTACACTGTTCAGCAAGTTTTTCGAACATGGCTATCTGGGTTCGACCGTCGTTCCTGCCGCAACAGTCGATTCTACATCTGTCGATATCGCTTGGCAGATCGACCCTAAGATCCCCGTGAAGATCGACAGCATCAGGGTAACAGGGAACTCGAAAGTGAAGGAAGCTTTCGTCCGTAGAGAGCTCATCGTCGAAAAAGGGCAGTATTTCAAGTTGTCCAAGACGGTCGAGAGCAAGCAGAACCTCTACAATACCGGGTATTTCAATTCGGTGGAGATCGATCCATACGGGCTTGACCTCGAGAACGGGGACGTCAACCTCGACGTGCAGGTCCGTGAACGCAAGATGGGATATATCGAGGCAGGATTCGGTGTTGGCAACGTCCATGCGAACAGGATCTTCGGGGAGTGGGGGCAGCGAAACCTGTTTCGCCGAGGCTATGCCCTGAATCTCAGGGCCGAGTTCGGGTACAGGCTTTTCAGGGAAAACAGGTACAGCAAGGCAAACTGGGATCCTACGAAGCAATTCGAGTTGTACGAGGGAGCCCTGATATTCCCGCACGTGCTGGGGACATGGAACACCTTCGCGACGAGCGCAAATTATACGTATGACGCCACTGTCGCACCGGCGATCGTCCGCCAGACGAGGCTCAGTCTCACGCTCTCGAGAAAGTTCACCAGGCAGTCGACGATGTACTTCTCGTACTCTTTCGAGAATATCAAGCGAGAGCAGGTAGCGGACGAGAGGGAGAATTCAAGAAGACGGGCGCTGGACCTGAGTTTCCGGAAGGACACGAGAGACTTCTATTTCAACCCGACACGGGGAACCTACATGACGCTCACCACAAGGTTCGCGGGTGGTTTCCTCGGCGGGGACGACAATTATTATTCGCTCGTTCCTACTCTTCAGGAGTATAGAAAGGTAACAAAGCGTTCTGTGTTCGCCTACAGGCTGAGGTTCGGGTTTGTAGAGCCTTTCGGAGCCACTACGGCATCCGGTGTCCCTATCGAGGCGAGGTTCTTCACAGGCGGATCGAACTCTGTGAGGGGATACAGGGAAAACGACGTCGGACCTTTGGGTAATTATGGTGAACCGATCGGAGGAAACGTCCTCCTGCTCGGAAACGCGGAGTGGAGATATCCTCTTCCATGGCTGGGCCAGTACAACTTTGGAGGAGTCTTTTTTCTGGATGCCGGCAACGTCTGGAGCGATATCGATGATATCTCCGGGAGCCAGTTCAAGCCGTTCGTCGAACCGGAGGATATCGATGTACTTGATTTCAAATATTCGATCGGTTTCGGGTTGAGATACTATACGCCGGTCGGGCCTATCAGGCTCGATGTCGGGTATCCGATAAAGCTCTATGAGAACCAGGAAAGCTACAGGATCCATATAAGCCTGGGACAGATATTCTAGGGACCGGAGGAAGGTCTTGGTCAAGAGGATCATACAACACAAGGTGACGCACGGGATCTCGCTCGCTATAGGGCTGATCCTGACCGCGTTTATCATGATGATCGTGATCTTCAAAACGGACTTCTTCGCCGACAGCGCCGGAGGGATGTTTTCACGCTACCTCTTCAGCGGGACCGATTTCAGGCTCGAGATCGGGAAGATGTCGGGTAATCCCCTCAAGCATATCGAGGTCCGTGATCTCCGGATTCGTTATGAGAGCGATGATTTCTCGTACGATGTCGTCAGGATAGAGCGGATTGAACTCGAGTACAGCGCGGGATCGCTTATATCGGGCACTCCCATATTCAGTCTTGTGGAACTTGACAATCCGCATGTGTGGATCAAGCCGGATTCAAACGGGATCAATATCATACCCCACATGGAGGGGGACGGAGGAGGGGACCTTCCGGTCTTCGATGTGGAAACATTCGTGCTGCGCGATGGCCAGGTTATCTTCCAGAAGCCGGACAGGGCTGACGCTCTCAAGGATGTACGGCTCGAAGGGTCGGTGTCGTCTGATGGAAAGATAGTTCATGTCGGATTGACAGGAGGAGGTGCGGAGGATATCAGGAGGAACATCTTCCTCAGGGATGCAACCGGCAGGATAGAATACATCCACAAGAAAAACGAGACCCTTTTCCCTGGCGGTGAGCCGGGAGAGATATACCTCGACAGTCTCTTTATCGAGCTTGACGAATCGGCTTTTATCGCGGGAGGAAAAGTCGATCCGGATTCGATGATCTTTGATCTGCGACTCGATGCCTTTCCCCTCGACGTGGAGGAACTGACAAAACTTGCCGGTGTGGAGACATCACATTTCGGGGAATTGCAGGGGCCGGTCAACGTCATGGGTACGCCGGAACGGTTTACAGTCGATGCTGTCGTCAACGGGATATTCTCCGGCTACGCTCTTTCTGATTTCGAACTTAAAGGAGAATGGTATCCGCCTCTCTTCAGGATCGATCATGGCAAGGGCAGCTTCAACGGCGCGATGGTAGAAGGCAACGGGTTCTACACCTTCGAGAGCCCTTCGATGCTTCTTCTGGATATCGAAGCCGACGGGCTGGATCTCTCGCAGGGATTTTCGAGAGATAGTTCGCTTCCGGAGACTGATCTCACCGGACAGATAAGGCTGACATACTATACACAGTCTTCGCTCATGCTCTTCGACTGTAATCTCGAAGCGGGACATATCCGTGAATTTCCTTTTGACACGGCAACTATAAACGGCTCCTTCAGCCCGGACAGCCTGGGGTTTGGATACATAGCCGCCGATTCGCCGACTCACAGGATACGCTCGCATGGATCACTCAACTCCGAGGATCTCCGGATGTATGTCGACGTGACCTGCGCGAAAGAGGACACGATCTTTTCCTATCTCGGGATAGAGGACTACAGGGGCGACATCAGCATGAATCTCGTGATCGGAGGTTCGTTCGACAGGTGGGAGCTGCGTGGTAACGGAACCTTTGGTGATTTCAGGTACAACAGGGCGCTCATTCCCGAGGGCGAGATCAAGATCGTCGTCGATAAGGATGATTCGTACGGTGTCCAGGTCGAGCTCACGGGAGACAGCTGCGTGATAGATCCCGTGACTTTCTCCGGCGTAGAGGTCTCGCTGGAGTACTTCGACGACACAACGACGTTCAAGAGACTCTTTCTGACGAGGCCCGGGCTGGTCGCCGACATGCGGGGGGAAGTCCGCAGTAACGATATAAGTACCGAGATCGAGTTCTCCGAGGTCATCATTTCAGCGCTTGAAGAGCAGTGGAGGAGCAATGGAGAATTCACTGTTGCGGTTAACGAAGAAGGTGTCGAGTTTGACGATCTGCAGTTACATTCCCGGGCGGGCGCTCTCTACCTTGATTGCCGGATAAACGAGGTAGAGGACCTGATCTCGGGAGTGTTCAGTTTCGAGCGTACGGGAGCTGCGCTGTTCAATGCGGCAGGCATCCTCGACACACCCCTCAGCGGCAGGGTCAAGGGATCAGTCACCGTGATGGGCTGCCTCTCTGATCCCGGTGTCGATATCAACATGACTCTCGAGGAGGGGCTGTTCGATTCGATGCGCGTCGACACTATGCAGCTGCTCGCCAGTTATGCTGAAGGTCTTTATACGATCGAGGAGTACAGGGTTTCCTCTCCCCTTGGAGGGCTGGGGCTCAAGGGGTGGTTGAAAGGGTGCTCAATCCGGGAGCTGATCAGGGAGGGGCGTGAGGCGCTGCGTGGATATACTGTCGATCTCGATGCCTCGTGTGAGGACCTGTCGCTGGTCCCGTTTCTGGGCTTCTCGGAGAATATACCTTTCTCCAGCGGTTTCTTTACGGGCAGGGTCGCCGTTACAGATTCACTGATACATCCGACGGCGGATATGGCCGGTTCGGTCAGACAACTCTCCAGAAAGAATCTCTCCATACCATATCTTGATATGGAGGCACGTCTCGAAGGAGATCTGGTCAGTCTTGCGGGCGGAATAACGATCGCCGGCGATCACGGCGGCAATTTTGCCGGGCGGATTCCCATCGTGAAGGAAGACTGGTTCTATTCGATAGACATGGGCGGGGATATTTATCTCGAGATGTACAAACCGTCCGGTCCGCTCGGGGACATCATCGATGTGACCGATCTCATCGCTGAAGCAAACGGAAAGTTCTCCGCGGGATTCAAGATCGAGGGTCCGATCACCGATCCCGTTTTCCTCGGGGACCTGCGCCTGGAGAAGGCGGGATTCCGGCCGTCCGGTATGGAAGAAAGGTTCCGCGAGGTCGATGCCAGCATCCTGCTTGAGGACACTCTCGTGACAATACGTGAGCTCAAGGGCAGGGAAGGCAAGGATGGTTCTTTCAACGGAAAAGGCACAGTCGGGCTCAAGGGCTGGCGCCCGGACTGGTACGATATCGATCTCAATGTCGACAAGTGTCTTTTTGCAAGCGTCTCGAACGTGATGGCGATCGCGAGCGGTGATATCCACGTAGGAACCGATATGGTTGAAGGGAGTCCCGTACCTTCGATCACAGGAGATCTAGAGGTAAACAGGGCGGAGGTCTCCCTCGTCATGGATGAACTGACGTCCGGCGGCGCCTCAGGGGTGGTCAAGCCTTCCGCGCTTGCGCTGGTCGACCTCGACATTCCCGGAAACGCCTGGATAAAGACGCCTGACGCCAGCATCGAGATGCGCGGTGATATAACATTGCACCATGATACGAGAGGGACCTATCTCAGGGGGAAACTCGATCTCGTCAGGGGTTTCTACAACGTCTATGGGAACAGGTTCAATGTCAGAACCGGTCAACTTGAGTTCGTGCATGCAGGCGGGTTCCGTCCTGTTGTCGATATCGAAGCCGAGACGCTCGATCCCGAGGGCAGGAAGATATTCCTCTCTCTGCTCTGGATGCAGGATGACGTCGAGCCGAAAGTGACTCTCGTACATGAGGATCCCGGATACAGCGAGACAGACATATGGAAGATGCTCGGAGGCGGGATTGTCGGAGCCCCCGGGGGA
>CAYWGA010000081.1:0-12956 GCA_964457905.1 uncultured bacterium
CACTGCGCCCTGAACGCAGCGCGTCTACCAGTTCCGCCACTCAGGCACTCTCTTTGCAGGTAAGTACAATAGTTAAAGCCGGATAGTTTGTCAAGACCGCCGTTATGGCATAGTTTCTTGCACATCGGGGCATTATAACGTAGCATTTTGCCAGTTATCAAGTCAGCGGTTCCTAATAAGGAGGAAAAGATGTTGAGATTGTCCGCAGCGCTCCTGTGTGTGCTGCTCCTTGCCGGTTGCGCGCCGGAGCAGACGTCCGAGATCGATCTCGCGACCGATACGGCCGAAGACGCCGATTATACGAGTTCCGATCTCCTGCTCATCTCCGACGAGATGGTCGCCTCGATACAGGCGAGCGGGTTCCATATCCAGTACGCCGCGGCCAACAACGGCCAGAAACCGGTCATGATTCTCGCGCGCGCGCTCGAGAACAACACCGACGAGCATATCGACACGAGGATGATCCTCGACAAGGTCCGTACCAGCCTGATCAAGACCGGTGTGGCGCAGTTCGTCGACGACCAGGCCTTCGACCAGGCTCTCGATCAGCTCAACATGCAGGCGACCGATCTCTACGACGATACCAAGGCCGCAAAGCTCGGCCGGTTCGTCGGGGCGCATTACATCATGCGTGGATCGATCGGCAACATCCGGAAGACAGACGGCAGGGAGACGAGGAACTACTTCCTCATCACTATGACTATCGTAGATGTCGAGACCCTGCTTATAACCTGGATCGACGAAGTCGAATGGAAGCGCAAGAGCACGAAGGGTTCGACTCGCTGGTAGTCCATGGGATCAGACATGATAAAGAAGACTGCTGTCTTGACGGTCCTCGTGGTCCTCGCCGCCACGCTGGGCTGCACTACATATACCGCCCGTATGAATGATGCGGGCGCCTGCTACTATAACGGAGAGTACGACAGTGCGAGCGACGAGCTCGATGAGCTTGTCGAATCAGCTTCCAATGAGGACATCTTCCTTCTCCTGCTCGAGCGGGGCAAGGTGCGGCTCGCCTGCGGGATGTACGATTCGGCCATCGTCGATCTGCAGGCCGCCGAGCGGAGGTTCGATGAGATCGAGGGGACCACTTCGATAGGTGAGGCTTTCGGCACAGCTCTCGTCAGTGACGCGAGCAGGGAATACCAGCCCGTTGCCCACGAGAAGATCCTGCTGAACACCTACCTGATGATCTCCTATCTCGGCGCCGGTGATAGAGAGGGTGCCTATGTCGAGAGAAATCGCGTGATAAGGCGCCTTTCGGAATATATTGGCCAGGTCGAAGCAGAAGAGGATCCGGCTCTCGAGGTGCCGTTCGCGAGATATGTCTCCGCCGTCATGTACGAGAACGAGGGGAAGCTCGACGACGCGAGGATCGAATACAGCCGTATAGAGGACATCTACCCTGAGGCCGTGCCGTGGTCGCCCAATTCTCACATGACCGAACTTGTCGTCCTTACCGAGATGGGGAGGGCGCCTGTGATGGTCTCGCGTGAGATTAGGGGCTATTTCGCGAAGTCCAGCGGCCAGACATTCGGATACTTCAACCTGCCGGGCGATGCTGGCCAGCAGGTCTATCCCGTATCATCCTCCATGCTCGGCGATGATTCCGGATTCGGGACGGTCTTTACCTTCGCATTCCCCGAATATATCCCGATGGAGAGACTGGCCCTCAACGCTTATCCCGTGGTAGACGGCGTAGAAGCGGGGATGGCCGTTACCCTCGACGACTTCGAGGGCACAGCGATGGAGGCGTTCAGGAGGAACCTCATGTCGATCCTCATCAGGTCGGCGATTCGGACCTACCTGCAGATCCTTCTACAGAACGAGCTTGATGGTGACGCCGGAAGGATCGCCGCTGCCGTTTCAAAGTTCTTCTCGATCGTCGAGACCGCGGACACGAGGTCCTGGCAGACCCTTCCCTCCGAGATGGCCGTATTCAGGATGGAAGTCGAGCCCGGGTCACATATTGTCCAGATGAGATATTACGACAGGAATGGAACATTTATGGCTGAATCGGAGGAGCAGGAAATCTGGGTGCAGGCGGGGAAGAGAGAGATCACCTGGATGCCCGGCCCCCCTTGAGCCGTCACATATCCTCAAGAGTTCTTTTCGCTGGTTCCGCGTATGTTCCCCCAGCCGCAGCTGTCCTCTCCAGCCACATTCTCGCTTCATCATCGTTCCCCTGCGACAGGTGTATCATGCCGAGGTACCAGAGGTACGTCTCGTTCCGGGGCGCTGTCTCCGCCGCGCTCGTGACGAAGAGTATCCCCTTCAGCGTATTTCCGCGGTAGAACTCGGAAAGGCCGAGGATCAGCTCGAGGTTGCCCGGCATCTCGTCGAACATCCCCTCGCTTATCCCGGAATGTATGAAGAACCGCGCCCTGGTGAGAAGGCGCGCTGTTTCCTCGTAGTCTTTTCTGGAGAACGACTCGTTCGCGCCGGCTATGACCGTATCTATCTCCGCGAAGCCGAGATAAGGGATCACGGCCCCTTCCGGCGGACTGATTTCGATTCCGCCGCCTTTTCCGGTATCCCCTCCCGACATCAGGAGGACGGCTATGATCACCAGTGCAGCCAGCGGCACTACCCATGTCATCGTGCGCAGAGCGGGGTGGTACTGTCTCTTCTCGTTGTTGTCAGCCATCTTATACCTTGCGAACGGCTATTCTCTCTGGTACTTTTCGCCTGACCGAGTCTGGCCGAAAAAAGGCGGCCAGTCAACGCTGTTGTACGTTTTTTCGCCGTTTACGCCCGAATGAGCGAACGGTGGACTCGCCGGCGGTGTATCAACGATATGAAGATAGTATGCACGAACAGGAAGGCAAGGCGGGATTACGAGATCCTCGAGACGATGGAGGCCGGCATGGTCCTGTGGGGGACCGAGGTCAAGAGCCTCCGCAAGGGCGGAGCCCATCTCAAGGATGCCTACGCTTCCGTCGAGCGGGAGGAGCTCTTTCTGTACAATGCCCATATCGCCCCGTACGCGATGGGGAACAGGTTCAATCACGAGCCCCTGAGAACGCGGAAGCTCCTCATGCACGCGCGGCAGATCAGGCGGCTCCTCGGAAAGATCCAGGAGAAGGGGCTGACCCTTGTCCCCCTGAAGCTCTATTTCAACGACGCGGGCAGGGTCAAGGTGGAGCTGGGGCTGGCAAGGGGCCGGCGCGCGTATGACAAGAGGCACGAGATCGCCGAACGGGACGCGAAGAGAGATATGCAGAGGGCGCTGAAGGAAGAGGAGCGCAAATAGAGAATATGAAGAGACACTTAAAGGTCATACCGGTATTCATGATACTCGCCGCGGTCCTGGCGGCCACCGCCCTGGCAAACGATCCCGAGAAGGTCGATCCCGACCGCACCCTCGGAGTAGTCTACGGCGACGAACGCGCGACCGAGGATGTCCCTCTTTACAGGCTCGCCAAGCCGAGTGAGGAGCTCTTCATCTCGGCATACGACCTCGCGAGGATCTTCCGGGCAACGCGGTACTGGAACGCCGGCGCGAGAAAACTCGTGCTGCGTGTCGAGAGCCATTCGTTCATGTTCACGATAGATACGAGGGTTGTGGTCGTCGATGACGAGCCCGTCCTGATGAGGGTGCCAGTCTCGTACGCCAACGGCTCGGTGATGATACCGCTCGAGTTCGTCTCCAGCATCCTCGCGCCGATGACGCTCGAGGATATCGAGCTCGACGACGAGAGACTCGTCATGACGATCGGATCGCCTCGCTACAATATAACGTCGGTCGATTTCGAGGATGGCGGTGAGGGGACAAGAGCGGTCCTGACCCTGACCGAGGAGCTTCTTTACCATGTCGACAGCGAGACGCCGGGCCTGCTGAGGCTGAAGGTATACGGCGGGCGCTTGAATATCCTGAAGATAAACGCGACCGAGGGACGGGGCCTCTTTAACCGGGTCAGGGCGGAGCAGACCGAGCACGACTCGTATCTCTTCTTCGACGTCGAGAAGACAGCCGAATCGTTCCGTGTCGAGTTCAGCGGCCCGGGCAGTACGGAAGGCGGTTCGCGCAAACTCGTGATCCACCTTGAGAAGGGGGAACTCCCCGAGATACCTGACGTGGATTTCGCCGGCCGCAGGATGACCGAGATCCTCGATGCCTCTCGTATATCCGACAGACGCGAGGTGGTCCGGGTCGCGATAGACGCGGGGCACGGCGGGATAGACAAGGGCAAGACCGGCCCGACGGGACTGACCGAGAAAGAAGTGAACCTCGATATCGCCATGAGGCTTCGCGATCTTCTCGTGAGCGATTACAACATGGAAGTGATAATGACGAGGACCGACGACGTCCTCGTGCCCCTGATGAGGCGCGCGGAGATCGCCAACTCCCAGGGGGCCGATATATTCATCAGCATTCACTGTAACGGATGGTTCCATCCTGACGCATCAGGCTACGAGACGTTCTTCCTCTCGCAGGCCAAGACCGAGGAGGCGACAAGGCTCGCCATGGAAGAGAACTCCTCGGTGCAGTTCGAGGGAACGGGCGTCAGCGCGGAGGAACTAGACGACCTGGGGTTCATGCTCTGGGATATGGTTCAGAATGAATTCGTCACCGAAAGCAGTGAGCTCGCCGAGCTCATCCAGCGGGAACTCGGTGACGTTATCGATATACGCAACAGAGGCGTCAAGCAGGCCGGCCTGATCGTCCTTAAAGGGTGCAGGATGCCGGCAGTGCTGGTCGAGGCCGCCTTCCTCTCCAATCCCGAGGAGGAGCGGCTGCTCGCCGACAGAAGATTCCGCGAAAAGATAGCCCGCGGGATCGCCGAAGCGATTCAGAGATACCGCGCCAGGTATACGGCGCCGGGCGCTGAGGAGTGAGGAAAACGGATCTCGGCAAAAAGATAGCGGTCATCGTCATCCTTCTGATCCTTGTGATCGCCGTTCTGTACGCGATCACCTGGTGGACGTCGAGGGACCGGGAGGAGATCCCTGCGATCCAGGAGGTCGCCGAGGAGACGAGAAGTGTGACACTTTATTTCGCCGGCCGCGATGCCGACGGACTCGTCGCCGAGACTCGGGAGATACCCGTCGGGGAGGGGATCGAAAGGGAAGTAAAGGGAGTCATGGCCGCCCTTGTCTCCGGTCCTGAAGATGAAGACGCGGTCTCCGCGATACCTGCCGGCACCGCCGTTCACGAGGTCTTCTGGATTGCGGATACAGGCACGCTGTACATCGACTTCAACAGGGGCATAACGACAGGCGACGGCAGCACCGGAGAATATTACACGATCACCACGATAATCAGGACGATCGGCGCCAACTTCCCGCAGGCGGAGATGCTGCAGTTCCTCGTGGAGGGCTATCCGGTCGAGACCCTCTCGGGGCACTACGGCGTCAGCAAGCCGCTCGATATCAGGAAATGGAGGTAGCCCGGCGCCCTTCCGGCACCGGCATCGATATATGGACGGCAGCAGCGACAGGCCGATAGGCGTATTCGACTCCGGAGTCGGCGGGCTGACCGTCGTCAGGGAGCTGACCAACCTCCTTCCCGGCGAGGATATCATCTATTTCGGAGATACGGCGAGAGTGCCGTACGGCACGAAGAGCGCAGAGACGGTAGTGAGGTTTGCCCGTGAGGACCTCGGGTTCCTCAAGAGCAGGGACGTCAAGATGATCGTGGTCGCGTGCAACACCGCCTCCTCCATCGCCCTTCCGCAGCTCGCCGCCGAGTCGGATATCCCGGTCATCGGCGTACTCCTTCCGGGAGCGAGGGGCGCCGCCGCCGCGACGCGCAACAACCGGGTCGCAGTCATCGGCACAACAGCAACGACAACTTCGGGGGCCTACGAGAAGGCTCTCCTCGATATAAACGACGGATTCGAGATAATGTCGCATCCCTGCCCCCTCTTCGTCTCGCTCGCAGAGGAAGGCTGGGTCGACGATGATATCGCGTTGATGATCGCGAGGCGGTATCTCGAGCCGCTCACAGGATTCGGGGCCGACACTCTTGTGCTCGGCTGCACGCACTATCCGCTGCTCAAGGGCGTCATCTCGAGAGTGATGGGCGACGGCGTCATCCTCGTTGATTCGGCGACCGAGACAGCGGCAGAGGTAAAGGAAAAGCTCTCGTCATCGGGCCTCCTTTCCGGAAATGACTCCGGGGGAAATATCTATGTTTATCTGAGCGATATCCCATACGGGTTCAGGGAGAAGGGCGAGAGATTTCTCGGGAGGCCGATAGAGGCCGTCGAGCAGCTCGCCGGCCCTGGCGGTTGAGAAAGTGAGGAAGGATGCCGAGACATGACGGCAGGAAGAGCAGCGAGCACAGGTCGGTAAAGATAAAGAAGAAATTTATCAGCAGTGCCGACGACTCGATACTGTTCGAGATGGGGAATACCAGGGTGCTGTGTACGGCTACGGTCGAGGACAATGTGCCGCCATTCCTCAGGGGCAGCGGCAAGGGGTGGATCACCGCCGAGTACAGCATGCTTCCCCGTTCGAGTCCGCGCCGGATACCGCGCGAGTCGATGAGGGGAAAGGTAAAGGGCAGGACACAGGAGATTCAGAGATTGATCGGGCGCTCGATACGTGCCGGAGTCGATCTGGAGAAGATAGGCGAGAGGACGATCATCGTCGACTGCGATGTTCTCGAGGCTGACGGCGGGACCCGTACCGCTTCGGTCAACGGCGGCTTCATGGCCGTAGCCTCCGCCCTGCGCCGCCTCGGAATCGCCGCCGGCTCGATAGATTCATTTGTCGCCGCAGTGAGCGTCGGCATAGTCGGGGGCAAGGTCGCTCTCGACCTCGATTACGTGGAGGACTCGTCGGCCGAGGTCGACATGAACATAGTGATGAACGAGCGCGGAGAGCTTATCGAGATACAGGGCACCGCCGAGGACGGCACCTTCACCGAGGAAGATCTCGGCCGTATGATCAAGTCCGCCCGCAAGGGAATACGCGCAATAGTGAAGGATCAGAAGAAGGGGCTCCGCTGGAAATGAAGATAGTAGTCGCCTCGCATAACGCCGACAAGATCGCCGAGATCTCCGGTATCCTCTCAGGCTCCGGGATAGAACTCGCCGGGCTCGACGACTTTTCCGCATATCCGGAACCCGAGGAGACAGGCGACACCTTTCTCGAGAACGCGATGATAAAAGCGAAGGCCGCCCACGAGGCGACGGGCCTCCCCGCTCTTGCCGACGATTCGGGCATCGAAGTCGACGCTCTCGGCGGAGCGCCCGGAATCCGTTCGGCGAGGTACGGCGGCGAAGGGCTCGATGACGCGGGGAGATACACAAAGCTCCTCTCGGCGCTTGCAGGGAAGCCCGATGAAGAGAGGACCGCGCGGTTCAGATGCGTCATGGTCCTCTATCCGGCGCCCGGACCGGATGGCGGCGCGCTTGTCACGGAAGGCATCCTCGAGGGGCACATCGGATTTGAGCCGTCCGGAGAGAACGGATTCGGATATGACCCCGTGTTTTATGTCCCCGCGGCCGGCAAGACGGCCGCTGAGATGGACAGGGCGGAGAAGAACTCGATCAGCCACAGGTACCGTGCGCTCGTCGAGATGAAGGCGCTGCTCGACCGCGACGGGGAGCCGCTAGACTGAATAATCCGGCTGCCCGCTGTGTAGGAATTCTGACAGTACGCAGCAGCGGCCATCTATACATGTTTCAAGGAGGAAGCGTTTTGCTCTCGATAGAGAATGTCACGAAGAGGTATGAAGGCCATACCGCCGTCGACGATCTCTCCCTCATGATAGAGCCGGGTGTGATCTACGGCCTGCTCGGGCCGAACGGCGCGGGCAAGACGACGACGATCCGGATGACGATGGGCATCATCCAGCCTGACGAGGGAAAGATTGAGATCCTCGGCGAGCCCTTCAGCGAATCGCTCAAGGAGAAGATCGGATACCTGCCGGAGGAGAGGGGCCTCTATCGTAAGATGAAGGTCCTCGAACACCTCGTCTTCCTTGCCGAGATCAAGGGCCTGTCGGCGAAAACGGCTGCCGAACGCGCAAAGCGCTGGCTCGAGCGGGTCGACCTGGCCGGTTGGGAGGACAAGCCTGTCGAGGCACTCTCGAAAGGGATGCAGCAGAAGATACAGTTCATATCCACGATCATCCACGAACCGCAGATGGTAATACTCGACGAGCCCTTCACCGGCCTCGATCCGATCAACACGCAGCTTCTCAAGGACGTCATCTTCGAGATGAAGAATGAGGGGCGCACTGTGATCCTCTCGACCCACCTGATGGACCAGGTCGAGAAACTCTGCGAGAAGATCTGCCTGATAAACAAGGGAAGAAAGATCCTCGAGGGCGGCCTTCAGGATATCAAGATGAGATTCAGCAAGAATGTCGTCGCGATGAGATTCGCCGGTGACGCCGGCGCGCTCGAGGCTCACCCCGACGTCGAGAAGGTGGCCGAGTTCGGGCAGGGCCTGTCGGTCACTCTCACCGAAGGGGCCGATCCGGCAGTCATGCTCCGCCACGCCTTGGACAATGGCAGGGTAGACAAGTTCGAGGTCGGAGAGATGTCACTTCACGATATATTCATTGCCCAGGTAAGGGCGGAAGGGGGTGACCTCGATGAAGAAGATGCTGCTGGTAGTAAGGCGTGAATATCTCGACCGCGTTAAGAAGAAATCCTTCCTCATCGGGACGATCCTCGGTCCGGTCCTGATGGGCCTTATGATCTTCGCTCCGGCGCTGATCTTCAGACTCTCGCCAGATACACAGACTACGGTCTCCGTAGTGGACCTTACCGGAGTGGTCTACGAACAGATGGAGGCCTCGCTGACAGACACACTCGACAGCGGAGAACTGAAATTCAACCTGAGGGAGCACAAGGCCGAAGAGATCGGCCTCGATGAGGCCAAAAGGGTTCTGAACCTCGAGGTCGAAGAAGACGCTATCGACGGCTACCTGGTCATTCCCGCGGACATCATAGAGTCGGGGAAGGCCACTTATTACGGCAAGCGGGTCGGGGATATAAAGAGCAACGACAATCTCGAGAGAGCGCTGAGCAAGGTCATCATAGGGATGAGGCTCTCCTCGGAGGGACTCGAATACACCAAGGTCAAGGGGCTTGTGGAGAATGTCAATCTCGAGACGATGCAGGTCACTGAAGATGGAGCAGAGAAGCGCGGAGGATTCGACTTCGTTTTCATGTCGAGCTTCCTCTTCATAATGATGCTCTACATGACGATCCTCATGTGGGGAGTCGCCGTGCAGAGATCTATAATCGAAGAGAAGAACAACCGCGTCATCGAGGTCCTTCTCTCATCGCTGAGGCCCGAGGATCTGCTCTTCGGCAAGATATTCGGGGTCGGAGCCGTCGGCATGACCCAGTACGCGATATGGGGGCTTTTCGGCACGATCATGACCGCCTACGGGCTGACGATGGGCGGCCCCGTCGCCGAGCTCGCGGGGAACTTCTCATTCGCGACACTCGGCTTCTTCATACTCTACTATCTGCTCGGCTTCCTGTTCTACGCGACGATGTTCGCCGGAATCGGCTCGGTGTGCAACACCGACCAGGAGGCGCAGCAGATGCAGACACCTGTCGTCCTCTGTCTCGTCTTCACGATACTTCTGCCGATGCTCGTGATCCAGAGGCCCGACAGTACATTCGCGACAGTGATCAGCCTGATCCCGTTCTTCACGCCGATAGTGATGTTCATGAGGATAAATGTGCTGATGCCGCCCGCATGGCAGATAGTGCTCAGTATAGTGATGATGGTCCTCGCAATAAGGTTCTCCGGGATGCTGGCGGCAAAGATATTCCGAACAGGCATCCTGATGTACGGCAAGAAGCCGGACGTGCGCGAGATCCTCAAGTGGCTGAAGAGGTCATAGGCTGGATTTTCCGGGTCCGGGTCGGTTTATTCAGTATGAGATTAAAACAGTTACGGGGGGGAACGACCGTAAGGCGGTGACGTTCATGGAATGCGCCATAATCACGACCTACCGGTGTAATGCCAGGTGCCATATGTGCAATGCCTGGCAGAATCCGTCCAAGCCATCGGAGGAGTTCGACCCCGAGATCCTCAAGAAGATCCCCGGCGGGATGCAGCGCCTCAACATCACAGGCGGAGAGCCGACGCTGCGCAGTGACATTCACCGCATTGTAGAGATACTCGACACGAAGACCGAGCGGCTCGAGATCAGCACCAACGGCTGGTTCACCGACCGGTTAACAGATATTGCCCGCGATTTCCCGAAGATCACAGTGAGAGCGAGCATCGAGGGACTGCCCGCGCTGAACGACAAGCTGCGCGGCCTCGAGGACGGCTTCGACCACGCGATGAGGACGATCCTGCGTCTGAAGCAGATGGGTGTGAAAGATATAGGGTTCGCCATGACGGTCTCGGGAGAGAACTGCCATGACCTGCTCGACCTTTATACACTCGTCGCCGCGATGGACGTCGAGTTCGCCAATGCCGTTGTTCACAACTCGTTCTACTTCTTCAAGCAGGACAACAGCCTCGAGGAACACGACGATGTCGAGGCAAAGATGAAGGAGTTCATCACCGCCCTGCTCAGATCGCCGCGTGAATCGAAAAAAATGCGGGTAAAGGACTGGTTCCGCGCCTACCTCAACCTAGGGCTCCTGCACCACGTACAGGGCAAACCGCGTCCTATAGAATGCAATGCCGGCACCGACACCTTCTTCCTCGATCCATGGGGACGGGTCCTCGCCTGCAACGGTTCCTGTGAGCCGTGGGTCATGGGTGACCTTAACGAGCAGTCGTTCGACGAGATCTGGACGAGTGCGAGGGCCGAAGAGGTGCGCGGGATGGTCAGGGAATGCAAGCAGCATTGCTGGATGACCGGCACGGCCGTACCGGCGATGCGCAGGCAGATGTGGAAACCTATACTGTGGGTCCTTCGAAACAGGCTTCGCCTTATGAGGGGCGAAGATGTCTGCTATGACTGACGCGACCGGAGCCAGCCGATGAAGATCGCGATCCTCGGAATCAAGGGTGTGCCAGGCCACCACGGCGTGGAGGTCGTCGTAGATTCTCTTCTGCCCCACCTGTCCGCTCTGGGACACGAGATCACCGTCTACGGATACAGCAGCTACTGCGAGGCATTGACCGACTACAACGGAGCGCTTGTCGTCCCCGTGAAGGGGAGTGCGAGCAAGAACATCGAGATGTTCTCCCACATGTGGCACTCCTCGCGCGACACCAGGCATCACCATTTCGACATCATACACATACACAGCGCCGACCCGTGCATCCTCGCCGGGATCCCCCGGGCCAAGTACGGGGTCGTTGCGACCTCGCACGGCCAGGCGTATATCCGGAAGAAGTGGAACGGCGCGGCGAGGACGATGTCGAAGATCGCGGAGCGTTTCTTTATCCGCAAGCCGCGGATCAAGACTTCCGTATCGAAACCGCTGGCGGATTATTACAACGGAAAATATAACGCGGATGTGCGGTACATCCCGAACGGGATCGTGTTCCGCGACAAGCCGCCCGTAAGCCTGCTGGAAAAGTGGGGACTCGAGGAGGGCGGGTACCTCTTCTGCTCGGCCGGCAGGATCGAGAAGACGAAGGGGCTCAGCACCTTGGTCGAGGCTTACGGGAAGCTCGATCCGGGGATGCCGCTCATTGTGGCCGGCGGTGGTTCGGCGACCGACGAGGCATACTTCGAGGAGCTCAGGAAGAGTAGCCCCGAGGGAGTGCGTTTCGTAGGGTTCCTCACCGGCGACGAGTTCTTCGCCCTCTATGCCCACGCGAAGGTCTTCGTCTTTCCCTCGGAGTACGAGGCGATGTCGATGGTCCTGCTCGAGGGCCTCTCGTTTGGCACGTCGATGGTATTCAGCGATATCCCCGAGAACATGGCCGTGGCGGACGGCATAGGATTTGAGTTTCAGGTATCCAACGCGGATTCACTCGTCAGGCAGCTCGAGTTTGTGCTGGGCCATCCCGAAGAGGCGGCCCGGGCGGGAGAAAGAGCGGCTGCCTACGTCAGGGCCAACCACAGCTGGGAAGCGGTCGCGCGTCTCTACGCCGATGTCTATAACGAGATGGCCGGCTCCGGAAAGGCCGGAAAGGATGAGCGGTAATGATTGAGAAACTATCCGAGATATACGCCGAGTTCAAGAGACAGGGAGTCGCGGACCCGCTGAAAGAGACGTTTCACTTTGCCGACCTCATCTCGGGGGGAGCTCTCAGAAAGGCCGATCTGTCCGTGCTCGGCGCTGATGTTGACCTCGCCGGTATCGTCAGTCAGAGAGCGAAAGGGAAGCCTCTCGAGTATATCCTCGGTGTCACTCCCTTTCTCGGAGAACTGCTCGAGTGCCGCGAAGGGGCGCTCATCCCGCGCGAAGAGACAGAGCTTCTGACCCTGACCTGCCTCGGATTCATCGGTGAGCAGAAGGCAGCCGGCGTCGAGCAGCCGAAGATCATTGAGCTCGGCACGGGGGCCGGTAATATCGCCGTCCTGCTCGCGCTGAAAACGGAAAACGCTGAGATCTACGCTTCGGACATCAGCGAGGAAGCTGTCGAGGTGGCAGCCTCCAACGTCGAGAGATGTGGCGTCACCAGCAAGATCACCCTTGTCGCCGGAGATATGTTCGAGCCGATGAAGGGCCGGGACCTTGAAGGGAAGACCGACCTGGTAGTCTGCAACCCGCCCTACATTCCCTCGACATCGGTCGACAAGCTCGACCCCCTGATCAAGGACCACGAGCCGAGGGTCGCGCTCGATGCGGGAGCGTACGGGATCAATATCTTCCAGCGTCTCATAAAGGGAGCGCCCGAGTTTCTCAGGCCGGGCGGAATGCTCGCCTTCGAGATAGGCGGCGGGCAGGAGAAGATCATCGAAAGGCTCTTCAGCAAGGCAGGAGATGCCTACAGCGCGATCGAGCAGGTCGATGACGGCAAAGAGATACGAGTATTCACCGCTATCCGGGCATAGCTGCCATAACATAAAAAAAGATCCCCACCTTCCGGCGGGGATCTGAAATCACAACAATATTTTA
>CAYWGA010000082.1:0-12833 GCA_964457905.1 uncultured bacterium
GGCTATGCCCTTTCGTGCGGCCCTGAGATCATGCTTAAGTTCGTCACCCTGAAACTTCTCGAGATCGGTTACAAACCCCCGCAGATCTATCTTTCGATGAACAGGAAGATGTCATGCGGAATGGGTAAATGCGGACGTTGTAACGTCGGTCACTATTACCTGTGCACCGACGGTCCAGATATGTGTTACGACAAGATCAAACACGTTCCGAACGTGTTCGGCTAGTTCACTTGTGGTTGGGCCGCATGTGCGGCCCGGGAAGAAAAGCAGTCTATGAGTGAAATACGCAGCAACTGTTCGATCTGCTCTCTCGCCTGTCCCCTGATACTCAGCGGCGGCGGGAGGAGCCCTATCTTCACAAACGAATCGGTCCTTAAACTGGACTGGGACGACAGTGAGGGTTCAAAGTACGGCGGAAGCCTCTGTGCCCGCGGGGCGGCGATGGTTGAATTCGTCTCCCACCCCGACAGGCTCAACTACCCGTTCGTCCTCGGAGAGAGGTCCTCTTACGAAGCCGCTGTCAAGGAAGCGGCGAAGAACCTCTCGGCCGTAAAGAACGATGCCGGCGGTGACGCCATCGGCGTTCTGATCGGCGACAACCTGACGAACGAAGAGGCTGCGCTGGCGGCGAAATTTGCCAGAGAGGTGATAGGCACCGAGAACATCGCCCTCATGGCTCCCGACGATGTCCCGCTCTTCAGGGCGTGGACGGGATTCGACCTTTCAGGCCTCACCCCCGCCGGGCAGAAGCCCACGGGCGAGAGGCAGGTCTTCCTGCTCGTCGGAGATCCCTTCACCGAGCACCCGTGCACGGCAAAGGCCGTCGCGGCGGGCAAGTTCGGCGGCAGGGGCAACGCTGTCATAGCGATAAGCCCGGAGAAGAACCACTCGGCCTGGTTCGCCAACACGCACCTTGCCTGCAGGCCCGGCGGAGAGCCGGCGGTACTGGCGGGGCTGCTCAAGGCGACAGCAGCGAAGAGTGGCGCGCAGCTGCCCGATGAACTCGGGAAGCTTCTGGGCGTTGTCGACTGGAACGAAATCGAACGTCTCGGCGGAGTCTCGAAGGACGACCTCGAGGCCGCGGCCGGTTCCCTGCTGGGAGCTGCCAGGGTCGAGACATATGTTTCGAATATATTCGGACGCTTCGGAGCGCCTGCCCTCGTTTCGACGATGGCCGAGGCTGTAACGAGGATCTGTCCGGGAGAGAGCGTTTTTGATGCCCAGTTCGTTCAGCAGAACACCTGGGGCATCCACTCGACGCTGGCCGGAGCAGGAGCCGGAAAGGTACTTTCCAACTTCGTCTCCGGAGGAGTGCAGGCATATGTGCTTCTCGGCATCGACCCGTTCTCGACATTCCCGGCGGCGTCGGTAGAGAACGCTCTTCGCGACAGCAAGTTTACCGTAGCCACGCAGCTCTTCAGGGGCCCGGCCGCTTCGGGCGCGAACGTCGTCATACCGGCCGCGGCTCTGATCGAGAAGACGGGCACGGTCTCTCCGTCGTTTGATGAGGATATCGTCCGGGAGACCACGATCGAGCCGATCGCCGGAGCGGTCAGCGATGCCAGCTTCCTTGTCGATCTGGCAAAAGAGATGGGCTCCAGGCTCGAGGCCGCGACCGTCGAGAGAAAGACGGGAAGGACCGGAACCGGTGAGAGTCTCGCCGGGGACTGGGCCGGCTATGCGGCACAGATGAAGGAAATCGAGAACGCGGATATCGTTCTCATACCATGGAGCGAGGCGGTTCACGCAGCGGACGGATCGATCACCAGGAATCTCTTCTGGTCTAAGGTCACCTGTCCGGAGCCTGAGCTGATGGTCTCCATGCAGATAGCTGAAGATATGAACCTTCGGGACGGCGATCTTGTGAAGGTCGCTTCCGAGGGCGGAGAAGCCGTACTTACGGCAAGGACGACGGGTAAGCTCGAGGGAAAGACGGTCGCTGCGACGATACACTTCCCCTCGGTCCGCAAGCTGTTCCCGTGGAAGCTGGATGAACGTCACGGTGAGATAAGCCTGGCTCCGGTCGCGGTGACCCTGGACAGGCAAAGCGAGAAGAGCTGAGGTTATGGAGAAGAGAATCTATATCAACATGAACCTGTGCACCGGATGCCGCGCCTGCGCTGCCGCCTGCGCCCAGGGACACCATGACCAGGGACTGCTCAAGCACGGAGCCGTGGAAGAGGTCGCCCTCATGCCTCTCCACTGCAGGCACTGCGATACGCCGCTCTGTCTCGAGGTATGTCCCCAGGACGCGATCCAAAAAGACGACGACGGCACGATCATACGCAAGAGCCAGCTCTGCATCGGCTGCAAGTCGTGTATCATGTCCTGCCCGTTCGGTGTGATGTTCATGCATTCGACATGGCACGTGTCGCCGAAATGCGACCTCTGCTATGATCGGCTGGAAGAGGGAAAGCAGCCGCGCTGCGTCGCGACATGTACTTCGGGGGCTCTCGTATTCGAGGAGCTCACCGATCTGGAGAAGAAACACAGGCACGCCGCTGAAGGTGGGCGCTATTTCGCCCGCTGGATGCTGGAGCGTTAGCGGAGAGGACCAATGGACGCTGCGAAATATCTGTTAAACTATCTGATATTTCCCGGGTTCCTTTTCACGGCGGTCGTCGGCCTTTTGACGACCTGGGTGGACCGGAAGGTCACCGCGCGGGTACACTGGAGGGTCGGCCCCCCATGGTACCAGCCTTTTGCCGACACCGTGAAACTGCTCGGGAAGGAAGTCATCGTCCCTGCGGGAGCGAAGGCGACCGGATTTCTTATCTCCCCGGTCATCGGGCTTGCCGCGGCCACTCTGGCTTCAACGATTCTGTGGATGGCAAGTCTTTATCCTGAGACGTCGTTCGTAGGCGACTCGATCGTTGTTCTCTACATCATGACGATCCCCGCGATCGCGATGATCATCGGAGCGAGCGCTTCGGGTAATCCGCTCGGGATACTCGGCGCGGCCCGCGAGATGAAGCTGCTCTTCGCGTACGAGCTTCCGCTCGTGATAGCGATAATGACGACGATATACAAGGTCGGCAGCTTCTCCCTCGTAGAGATTCTGAGCTTCCAGTCCTCCAACGGAGTCATGCTGGGAAGTTTCTCGGGAACGATCGCGTTCATAGTCGCGATATTCTGCGCACAGGCGAAATGCACTCTGCTTCCGTTCGATATTCCCGAGGCCGAGACCGAACTGGCCGGCGGGACCCATATCGAGTATTCGGGAGCGCCCCTCGCCGTTATCAGGCTGAACATGGCGATAATGTTCTTCGTCATGCCGATATTCATCATCACGATGTTCTGGGGCGGCGTTTCGTTCGATGGAATCAGGATCCTTACTTCGATTCTCAAGTTTGTAGCGATTGTTACCATAATGGTCCTTATAAAGAATACGAACCCCAGGGTGCGGATCGACCAGGCAGTGCGATTCTTCTGGGGTCCGATGCTCGTACTTTCGATTATTGCATTGATCCTGGCGGTGCTGGGGTACTAGGTCGCGGAGGCTTTTAAATGTCACTGGCGCTTAAAGCATTAAAGAAATCGCCCTGGGTCTTTCACGTGAACACCGGCGCGTGCAACAACTGCGACATCGAGATCCTCGATGCTCTGACGCCGAGGTTCGATGTGGAGAGGTTCGGCATCGTGCTCGTAGGCAGTATCAGGCACGCCGATGTGCTGCTTATCAGCGGCCCGGTTACCCGCAACATCCTGCCCAGGCTGAAGAGGCTGTACGAGCAGGCGCCGAAACCGATCAAGGTGATCGTGATCGGGGCATGCGGATGTCGCTGCGGCATCTTCCGCGACGGATACAATATCATCGGGCCGACCGACAAGTTCATACCGGTCGATGCATATGTCCCCGGCTGTCCGCCGAAGCCGGAAACGATCATAGCCGGCGTAGTTAAAGTTCTTGGAACACTCTAGGGCTGACGAAAACAGGGAAACAGGAAATATGGAACGGGAAGAAGTCAAAAGAAGAATAGCCGAGAAATTCGGTGACAAGGTCAAGATAGCCGAACGGTCGGAGAAGAGGGTCTACATATACGCCGAGAACGAGATCTGGGTAGATCTCGCCTCGTTCCTGTTCAACGATCTCGACGCGCGGTTCGATACCGGCGTTGGCATCGATGACCGTGACGGCGTAGAGGTCATGATGTTCTTCCCCTACGACAAGGAACATTACTTCGTGACCATCAAGACCTTCGCGAAGAAACCCCATCCGGAACTCGATTCGATCTCACCGGTAATTCCGGGAGCGAAATGGATCGAGCGCGAGATATGGGAGATGTACGAGGTAAACTTTAAAAACCATCCCGACCTCAGGCCGGTGCTGAGGTCCGATACAAGGCCCGAAGATTTCTATCCCCACAAGAGGGAGAACAAGACCAAGCACGAGATGTCCAGAAACAAGCTCGATGGCCATGAAAGGGCCGACGAGGTGGCTGGAAAGCCCGTTAAGGGACAGAACCCGTAGACGAGGACCAGATTGATAAGGCTGAATTTCAGGCCGTTATGGCTGTGTTGATAAAGAGGTGAACAGAAATGGTTAAAAAGATCCCGATCGGTCCGTTTCACCCGATACTCGAGGAACCCGAATTCTTCGAGCTGCATGTCGACGGGGAAAACGTGGTTGATATCGACATGACGATCGGTTGGAGCCACAGGGGGATCGAGATCCTGTCAGAGTCAAAGACCTGGGACCAGGTGCCTTTCCTCGTTGAGAGGGTCTGCGGCATTTGCTCGTGTTCCCATCCGTTCGCTTATGTAAAGGCGGTCGAGGACCTTCTGCAGGTAGAGATCCCGAAGCGTGCCCAGTACCTGAGGATTATAACCGCCGAGCTCGAGAGGCTGCACAGTCATCTGCTCTGGACGGGACTTGCCGGCCATTTTATCGGCTACAACACGGTCTTCATGTGGACATGGAAGTACCGCGAGCCCGTTCTCGACATACTTGAAGCGGTGACGGGCAACAGGAACCATTACGCGATGATGCGCATCGGCGGCGTCAGGCGCGATATTCCCGAGACAGAGTTCGCCATGGTCCGCGGAATGCTCGATGAACTCTGGAAGAAGAACGATCTGCTCACAAACGCGATCGTCGACGACCCTGTTATACACGCGAGAACGAAGGGCGTCGGCATCTTCAACAAGGAACAGTGCCGTCTCTACGGCGCGCTCGGCCCGACAGCGAGAGCGGGCGGATATAACGTTGACGCGAGGCGCGATCATCCGATCGATGCATACGGCGAACTCGATTTCGATGTCATCGTCTGCGAGAACGGCGATGTCTTTGACAAGGCAGTCGTAAGGCAGTTGGAGAATTTCGAAGCGATAAAGATCATAAGACAGTGTCTCGACAAGCTCGAAGAGATGGGTCCGATGAAGGACGACAGCGAGCTCTGCATGGAGATCGGCGAGGTGCCGCCCGGCGAGGGAATCGGGGTATACGAGGCCCCGCGCGGCGAGGTGCTTCACTACGTACGCTCGAACGGCGGGAACATGCCGATGAGGCATAAGATCCGCGCCCCGAGCTTTAACAACATCCTCACGAACGAGATGAGCGTACCGGGCAACACGGTAGCCGACGCCGGCCTGATCACAGCGGCAGTCGATCCCTGTTACTCGTGCACCGAACGTGTCGGCCGTGTAGATGTGAATTCCGGGGAGAGATACCTTCTCTCCGAGGGAGACCTGATCAGGCTGTCGGTGGAAAAGACCGAAGAGATCCGCAGACAGCTGGAATCGTAACGTAACACTTATACGCGTAGCGGAGTTGAACGCATGGATGAACTTCTGAACGTACTGATAGTGCCGGCGGTTATGGGTGTCGTGACCCTCTTCTTCCCGAAGAAAGCGCGGCTGCCAGCCGGAATACTTGCCCTGATAGCGTCCGCCTGGATGTTTATCAAGACGGTCCAGTTGTTCGGGGTCGGCGAAGCCGAATTTTTGAGGACGATATTCACTGTGGGGAATGTCCTCCAGTTTGATTTCGCCCTGAAGCTCTACGGTTTCAGTTCGTTTGTGATAATGTTCATCGCCCTGTTCGGCGTTCTGATAATACTGTATTCGATCGGATACTGGTTCAAGGACAAAGAGACGCCGGGGTTCTATTACTCGCTCATTCTCTGGGCTCTCTCGGCGGCTGCCTGTGCGGTGCTTTCCGACAACCTGCTTCTGCTCCTTATCAGCTGGGAGATCCTTACAGTGATTCTCTACTTCCTGGTCAACCTGGGAGGGGAGGGCCACGAAACAGCTGCCCAGAAGTGTTTCACAGTCCTCGGTTTCAGCGACGCGGCTATGATGCTCGCTGTCATCATGATCTGGCTGGTCTACGGGACACTCTCGATCTCATCACTGAGCATCTCGACGAGTACCCCGACAGGCGTTGTCATTTTCCTGCTCCTCTTCATAGGAGCGATAGCGAAAGCCGGCGCGATGCCGATGCACTCGTGGGTACCGGCGATAGCAAAGCCTACACCGGCGCCGACGATGGCGTTTCTACCTGCCTCGCTTGATAAACTCCTCGGGATCTATCTGCTGGCGAGGATCTCACTGGACATCTTCGCGATCAGGTCCGGATCGGGCCTCTCGCTTTTGATGATGATCGTCGGAGCGGTTACGATACTTTTCGCCGTGCTCATCGCGCTCATTCAGCACGACCTGAAGAAGCTGCTCTCGTTCCATGCCGTCAGCCAGGTCGGGTACATGGTGCTCGGTGTCGGGAGCGGTATCCCGGTAGCGATCGTGGGTGGACTGTTCCATATGCTCAACCACGCGATCTACAAATGCGGGCTGTTCCTTTCGGCTGGATCGATCGAGAAAAGAACAGGGACCACCGACCTCGAGGAACTTGGCGGGCTGGCGAAACTGATGCCCGTGACATTCATAACGACGATCGTGGCGGCCATGGCTATTTCCGGTGTGCCGCCGTTCAACGGATTCGTATCGAAATGGCTCATCTATCAGGGAATGCTGGAGGGCCCCAGCTATAACGTCATTTTCCTCATCGTGGCCGTGTTCGGAAGCGCGCTTACTCTCGCGTCGTTCATAAAAGTGCTTCACTCCGTCTTCCTCGGAAGGCGCAAAGAGAAGTTTGACGGCGTTCGCGAGGTTGGGTTCACGATGCAGGTACCGATGATATTCCTCGCGATCCTTTGCATCGTTTTTGGTATATACGCCAAGCTGCCGCTGGAGAAGTTCATCCTTCCCAGTGTCGCCGGCTTGACGGGCGTAGGGATCGAGGATATGACGATTACAACACCGACCGGTTTCTTCAGCCCGGTGCTTGCGACGGTCCTGATGATTGCCGGAGTGATTGTCGGATTGATCATATACGCGTTCGGCAAGATCAAAAGCGTACGTGTCGTTCAGGATGTGTGGATCGGTGGAAACATCCTGGAGAACGAAGAGATGAGGATTCCCGGCACGCATTTTTACAAGACTGTTACTGACGACCTGAAACCGGCCTATTCGGCGTTGTTCAGGGATGGCGAGTCCGGCGCTCTGGACCTCTACAATATCATTGGCAAGTTAGGGTACAGCCTGGTCCAGGTGCTCAGGGACCTTCACAACGGTATTCTGTCGACGTACCTCTCCTGGACGATAATCGGACTGGGAGCGCTGACGTTCGTATTGATGTTCTTTGCCTTGTAGCAACTGAAGAGGGAAGGGTATACGGATGGAGATCATTCTCCTTTTTTTGATGGCCTTTATGATAATCGGTTCGATTATCGCGATCGAGACGAAGAACCTGCTTTCTTCGGTGATCTCGGTCGGCGTAGTCGGGTTCAGCCTCAGTATTGTATTCCTGATGCTGGGTGCGCCGGACATCGCGATTACACAGGTCGTGGTCGAGATCCTCATACTTGTCGTTCTTATCAGGGCGACGGTAACGACGGACAATACCGCCATTGAGGGTCCGAGGGACACGTTTCCGTTCGTTTCGAGCCTGATCTTTTTTGGATTGTTTCTGATGTTTGCCTTCTTCGCTGTTCAGGAACTCCCGAAATTCGGAGAACCTGTGATGAAGGTATCCAAGGAATATCTCAGGACTGGAGTGGAGCAGACAGGAGCTACTAATATCGTGACCGCTGTGCTTCTTGGCTTCAGGGCCTATGATACGCTTGGCGAGGCTACAGTGCTCTTTGCTTCTATTGTAGGCGCATTCGTGATCCTCAGAAGAAAGGGCCGGAAGAGTAAGGGCGAGGTCGACCATGAGAAATTCGGAATACTCGAGGACGAGGATATCAAGCAGAACTTCGAGGGGTTCTAGGGAGCGCTAAATGGACAGACTAGAACAGGAAATCAAGGATACGACCAAGGGGATGACCACGATAGTCAAGACTGTCGCCAGGTTCGTCATCGGGATCATCGTCATATTCGGCGCATACATCGTCCTGTACGGACATGTCACCCCGGGTGGTGGATTCGCGGGCGGTGTTATCCTCGCTTCGGCCTATGTTCTCCTTACGCTGGCCTTCGGCAAGGAAATGGCTTTGAGCAAGATGAGCAACACCTGGGCCTCGATCCTGGATAACTCGGGTGCGCTGGCATTCGCCATAATAGCCCTGCTGGGTTATTCCGGCGGGTATTTCTTTTTCAATTTCCTTGGAAAGGGAGAGCCGTTCCAGCTGTTCAGCGCCGGCTCGATTCCCCTGTCCAACATAGCAATCGGCGTGAAGGTGACCGCATCGGTCTTCGCGATATTTATGGCCCTCTCGATCTTCGGACGGTTCATTTACAAGGCGGCCGAGAGCGATGAGTCGGAAAGCGAGGGATAGAGGATGATCCTGTATTTTCTTTCAATGGTGATGCTTGTAATGGGGCTCTACTGCCTCATTGCAAAAAAGAATATCGTCAAGAAGATCATCGGGATCGTGATTGCGGAATATTCCATCAACCTCTTCCTCGTACTCGTGGGATACAGGCATGGAGGTATCGCGCCCATTCTTCTGAAAGGTATGCAGAACGAGGAGCTCGTGCAGAAGGGTGTCGACCCGCTGCCACAGGCACTCGTGCTAACGTCGATCGTCATCGGCCTCGGAACACTGGCACTTATGGTGTCACTCTGTCTGAGGATGTACGAGAAGTTCAGGACGTTCGACATGTCAAAGATAAACACGCTTAAGGGATAAGAGGAGTCAAATGCAGACGTATTATCCATTGTTCACGGCGATTCCGCTTGCGGCGGCGTTCCTGAACCTTCTTCTGTCGAAGATCTCGATGAAGGTAAGCGACTATATCGCATTCCTTGTGACAGGGGTTCTCGCCGTGATGTCCGTTATGATGCTTTTTGAGGCTCCTTTCATCTATGCGGTAGGAAACTGGAGGCCGCCTCTCGGCATCCTGCTCATTTCGGACGGCCTCAGTTCGATGATGCTGGTAGTGATCAACGTGATAGGGCTGCTCTCCGTGATATACTCGATGAAGTATATGACAACGTACACTGCCAAGCCGAAGTTTTACACCCTCTTCCTGCTGATGATCGTCGGGATGAACGGTGTCGTTATAACGGGCGACATGTTCAACCTTTACGTTTTCCTGGAGATCGCCTCGATCGCCTCATACGCACTCGTTGGATTCGGTACAGGGAAGAAAGAACTTGAGGCATCGTTTAAATACCTGATACTCGGCGGTGTGGCAAGCACGGCTATCCTCTTCGGAATCGCGTTTCTCTACTCGATGACAGGGACGCTCACAATGCCGGATCTCGCTCAGCAGATCGAAGCGATCGGCATGACGAAGACGATAAGCTTCGTGGTCGCTCTCTTTATCATGGGCTTTGGACTGAAAGCTTCGGCCGTACCGTTCCACGCGTGGCTGCCTGACGCTCACCCGAGTGCGCCGGCTCCGATTTCGGCGATGCTTTCCGGTGTCCTTATCAAGGCGCTCGGCATCTACACCCTGATGAGGGTGCTGTATAATATTGTCGGCGTGAACGCGCTGATCTCAGCGATCATCATGTTCCTCGGAGCACTCTCGATGGTCGTTGGAGTATTCCTCGCGGTGGGACAGACAGATTTCAAGAGGATGCTTGCTTATCATTCGATCAGCCAGATGGGCTATGTCACGATAGGGCTCGGTCTGGGCCTGAACCCCAATGTCGATCCGGTAGTCGCCGCGCTTGGACTCTTCGGCGGGCTGTTCCACCTGGTCAACCACGCGGTATTCAAGTCGTGTCTTTTCCTCTGTGCGGGAGCGTTCGAATTCAGGACAGGGACGAGGGAAAAGGGCGAACTGGGCGGGCTTATGAAGAAAATGCCCATAACAAGTACGACATGCTCGATCGCTTCCCTGTCAATATCAGGGGTGCCGCCTTTCAACGGTTTCTGGAGTAAGCTTATAATCATCCTTGCATTGCTCAAGGCTGGATACTGGATATATGGTTCCATCGCTGTTCTTGCGGCCTTCTTGACGTTGATATCGTTCGTCAGGCTACAGGGCAGCGTTCTGTTCGGCAAGTTGCCGGAGAAGTTCGCGGGCGTGAAGGAAGCTCCATTCGCGATGACCCTGCCGTTGATAGTGCTGGCGATTCTTTGCATCGGCATCGGGCTGGCATATCCCTGGGTAGAGCAAGGGCTTCTGCTGGCCGCGAGAGATGCGCTGCTCGACAAGATGGCGTACATGAACTATCTGGTCGGTGGGTAGAAAAAGAAAAGGTAGAAGATGAAACGCTTTGTTCACTTTTTGTTACTTCTCGGGATCTGGGTGCTGTTGACATGGTCGGTGCACTGGCAGGACCTGCTGGTCGGCGTGATCATCGCTCTCATAGCGGACCTGATGCTGGGTGACATCTATCCTGTCAACGCGGTCAAGATCCTGAACCCGGTCCGTTTCTTCTGGTTTGTTGTATACGGCGTATCCTTTCTCGGCTACGTTGTCAGGGCGAACTTCGATGTCGCCTACAGGGTGCTGAACATCAATATGCCGATAAGACCGGGAATCGTAAAGGTCCGGACAAGACTCAAGACCGATATGGCAAGGACCTTCCTTGCTAACTCGATCACACTGACGCCGGGAACGCTCAGCGTCGATTTTGTGGACGATCACTTGTACGTCCACTGGATAAATATCGTCTCGGCTGATCCCGTGAAGGAAACGGAGATCATCGTGCAGCATTTTGAGAGTCTGCTAGAAAGGGTATTCGAGTGATCGTATTTGTCTCATTGCTGGTCTTCTGCATCTTTCTCTGTCTGTACAGGGTAGGGAAAGGTCCGACCGCTCCTGACAGAACGGTGGCGATCGACATACTTGGAACGCTCATAGTAGGGTTCTGTGCGATATACTCGATCATCACCAAGAAAGACCTGTACATGAATATCGGAATATCATGGGCGCTCCTGAGTTTCATAGGAACTCTCGCCCTCGCCAAATATCTCGAAGGGAGGGGTTTCGATGAATGAGACGATCGGATTGATTCTTTTGATTATCGGTATCTCGTTCGACATAGTCGGGTGTATCGGCCTTGTCAGGCTTCCCGACATATATAACCGCCTCCAGGCCGCGACGAAGTGCGTAACGCTCGGGACGTGCATGATCCTGCTCAGCGTTGTCTTCTACACCGGTTTCAATGCGATCGGCGTGAAGGCTCTGCTCTGCATCTGGTTTGTCCTGATGACATCGCCCACCGGCGCACATGCCATCGCCAGGGCCGCCCACCGTTCGGGCATCAGGCTCTGGGAGGGCAGCATCATGGACAAGTATGCAGACGACAGGGAAGGCGCGGAGGATATAGCCTGAGAAAGGCGCTGGAACATCGGGGGTTTTTTAAGTGGCGATTCGTAAACCGAAACTGAGAGAGTTAAAAGAAGCTGTGACCGCCCTTATCATGGGGCCGTACACATCGAAGTTTCCTAAGGTCATGCCGGTTCTGCCGCCGGGCTTCAGGGGGACCCCCACCTACGTTCCCGATGAATGCGTCGGTTGCGGTTCGTGCGGGCAGGTCTGCCCGGCCGGGGCGATCACTATCGTCGACCGGGTTAATGATGAGGGCAGGATGGTACGCTATATCGAGCGTAACTGGGGTTCCTGTATATTCTGCAGCCAGTGTTTCGTCTACTGCATCACGGGGAAAGGCATAAAGCTGGATCCCGATTTCGAGAAGTCGGCCTTCTCTCCCGAGGATATCATCGATTCCCACGAGAAGGAGCTCCTCTTCTGCGAAAACTGTGGCGGAGTGATCACTGCCGTGGACCACGCGAGATGGTGCTCGAGGCAGCTCGGCGAGCTCGCTTTCGGCAACCAGACCCTCAACGTGCTGAAGTACAAGGATCTCGGGCTTGTAGAGGAGAACACGGGGACCAGTGAGAGGAAGTCGCTCGAGAGGGACAGTTACATGAAGATCATGTGTCCCAACTGCAGGGCCGCTTACATCCTCTCCGATGAGTGGGGAACGAGTTGATCGAATACGGCATTCGAACTTTCAAGGCCCCTCACGGGGCCTTTTTATTGTTAACTGCGGGAGGAACAGGATGAAGGGGCTTGAAGATGAGCTGCTCGGAAGGCTCGAGGGGAAACGCTTCGGCGTTGTAGGAATCGGGAACGTGATAAAAGGGGACGATGGTGCGGGGTGCCTCGTTGTCGAGAAGCTCGGGGAGGATTTTTCGATGCCTACGGTCGACTGTGCCGAGGTTCCCGAGAACTACGGTGGCTGGGTCGAGAGACGTGAACTCGAAGCTGTCGTATATGTCGATGCAGTCGAGTTCGCGGGCGAGCCGGGGGAGGTCCGTATAATCCCCCTGGAGAAGATGATGCAGTCCGCTACCAGCACTCACCATCTGTCGCTTCACTATATGATCAAGTTTCTCAAGGATGAATGGACCGGAGACGCGATCATG
>CAYWGA010000083.1:0-12348 GCA_964457905.1 uncultured bacterium
GTGACATCTTAGGGCTGCATTACGAAAGGGAGTTGGATTATGAAGAGAGTACTGCTGACAGTTGCTGCTCTCCTGATCCCCTCAATCCTGATGGCTGCTCCGGCAACTGTCGGTGTCTATTTCGATGGCACACTGACAGGGACCCCTCCTGGAGCTATGACCCCGTTCATGGGCTCACTGTACATCGTACAGAGCGAGTACTATGTAACGGGCATTGAGTATAGTCTGGAGACCCCCAACGATCCGGCACATGCTCAGGTCATCATTTTGGGATATAACTATCCGCCTAGCCATTCACTGACGATTGGCAACGCGTGGGACGGTCAGGCACTTACGTACTGGCCTCCTTTGACTGGTTATCCCGAAGGCTATGATCTTCTGGTCACGTACCAGTTCATGGCTATGGTCGAGTGTGTCGACATGCCGGACTATCCGATTGTCGTATCATCCGATCCGGGTTCAGGGTATTTGCGTGGTACTTATTCCCCCAACAACGACTTCTTCGAGATCACCGGTCTGACTTCGTTCCTATGTCCGGAGTCGATCGCTACCGAGGAAGAGAGCTGGGGCGCAATCAAGTCCATGTACAGGTAAGGAAGAAGAAATAGTCGCAGGTCTTGGCTGGATGAATTCTCATCCAGCCAGGGGCCGCGGGGAAGGGAGGTGGTGAGTAGAGACAGTATCTGCAAACTGCTCAGCACCGTAGATCTTCCTGCTACCGATTACACGGGCTGAATGAACTGACATAAGTTATCTTCAGCAGGAGTGAGACAGAGATGAAGAAAGTTATATTGACAATCGCAGCGATCGCTCTTTTTGCGGTTCCCGCATCAGCAAACGTGCTGAGTCTTTGGGCCGACGATGCTATGACCAGCTGTGAAGTTACAACGGCGGCTGGTTATCAGCCGTTCAACGTGTTCGTGTTTCTTGAGCCAGGTGTTGAAGGCGCCTTCGCCGTAGAGTACAAGCTCGAGATTCTCCCGGGTCATTTCTCGACCGTACAGACACCGAACCCGGTCGTATCCGGCGCTACTATCGGTGTATGGTTCGGATCTCCCGGCATCAGCGCACCGTTCACGAGCTGCCAGGCTGATCTGTTCTGGGTCGTCAACCTTACTATGATGGCTCCGGACGTCGCACCTGGGCATTACATGCTCACAGCGAACGAAAGCTCAGGGGCCATGCAGGTCGCGATCTGCGCGGACCCCCGTCCGCTGATTGAAGCTACAGCTTACAACCACTTCGGCTTCAACGACGGCTGCGTCGTCGGTACCGAAGAGTCGAGCTGGGGCGCCATCAAAAACCTGATGGAGTAATCTTCAGGTTTGATGGTTCCGTTTGATAAAAAGAGAAGGGGGGATACAAGACTTCCCCCTTTCTCTTCTCTTTTAGACAACCCTGATTTGCTTGAATATTTTGCAGGAAAAGGAAAAACAAAATGAAGAAAGCGATAATTATCGTTCTGGCTATGTTTGTAATCTCGGCCCCCGCGGCCGCCCAGCAGCTCAGCCTCTGGGCTGACGAAGCGCAGACCCAGTGCATGGTTACGACGGCTGCTGGTTATCAGCCGTTCAACCTGTTCGTATTCCTCGAGCCCGGTGTCGAAGGCGCTTTCGCCGTAGAGTACAAGATGGAGATCCTTCCGGGTCATTTCTCCACCGTCCAGACGCCCAACCCGGTAGTTTCCGGTGCCACGATCGGCGTATGGTTCAACTCCCCTGGCATCAGCGCTCCGTTCATCTCGTGCCAGGTCGCCCCGTTCTGGGTAGTCAACCTTACCATGATGGCCCCGGACGTTACTCCTGGACATTACAACCTCACGCTCAACGACGACTCGAACTTCATGGGCGTCGCGATCTGCCCGGACCCTCGTCCGCTGGCCGACGCTATCGCTCTGAACCAGTTTGGTTTCAATGCTGACTGTGTTGTCGGCACCGAAGAGTCAAGCTGGGGCGCCATCAAGAGCCTGATGGACTAATCGGGTTCCACATAGATGGATTCAAAGGGAAGCCCCTGCGGGCTTCCCTTTTTTTATGGTAATCCTTTCTGGAAAAATCCGTTGCATCGTGCTATAATGTGACCCGTAAGCACAACACGCCTGATTCACATCCTCGGGCATCTCATCTGCATATCATCTCCGAGGAGTTTCCGCGTCTGCGCCTGTTTTCTGTGGGGAGGTCTCTTATGAGCAGAATACTTATTGCGGCGGCCCTGGTATTCGCTATCGCTGTGCCGGTACAGGGTCAGGTCTTCAGCATGTGGGCCGATGAGAGTCAGACCACTTCCGAGTTCTGGACCTCGACTGCCTATCAGGCTTTCACCGTCTATGTCTTTCTCGATCCCGGCCCGGACGGCGCATTCGGCGCGGAATACAAGATGACAGGTCCGGAGGGACATTTCTCTACGGGATCCTCGCCAGCTCCCTTTATCTCCGCAGCCCTGATAGGGAGCCCGTACGGAGCTCCCGGCATCAGCGCCGGTTTTACCAGCTGTCAGGATGATACTGTCTGGCTCTTCGCCGTCAGCTGCATGGCCTCGAGTCTCGATCCGGGCATGTATACTATCGAGGCCAACGATAACAGCAGTTTCTGCGGGATCGCTACCTGTGCTGAACCTGACAGGCCACTTGCCGAGGCTCAGGCATACAACAAGTTCTGCTACAACACGACTGACGACAGCACCGAGGACTCTACATGGGGAGCGATCAAGAAGCAGTTCTGATAAAATCTGTCCCGGATGCTTCGGATCGGCTCAAATCGTGATTTTTCATTGGGTATCAGCCCCTCCAGTTTGTTATAATTACTGAAGAAGATGGCGTCCCCCTGATCCCCGTCCCAACCCCTGGGAGAAGGAGAGATCTCTTGAAAAATGTCAACACCGGGTCCACATTCAGGTGGATTATATACACATCCCTTACGGTTGCGCTTTTCATCGCGGCTGGAGTGTTGTTCTCTTCGGACGAAGTCTCCGCCGCCGACTCGGGGGCGAAGCTTATCCGGTCCGGCCCCTCCTCGGTCACTTTCGAGATCTCGGTACCTCAGCCCCGCATCGACCGTGGTGACGACGGCGCACGGATAGTCATCGACGGTTACGGCACCTTCTCTCCTCCCGGAGCGCCGGTCTATCCATGCAGGACATTCAATGTCGCAGTCCCGGCTGGCGGGAATCCATCGATCTCATGGACGGTTACAGAGAGTGAGCCGGTCGGCCGCCTGACACTTGCCCGTGTTCCGGCCGAGAGATTCATAGAGTACGGGGAGGATGGGATCCCGATCACCGAATTATTTCTGCCCGAGGATCCATGGCTCGGTAGGCCGCTCCCGGAAACGGTCACTGTCGTTGACCCGGCGATGATGGGAAGGCAGAGGGTCCTTCCCGTGCGTGTCCATCCGCTCACGGGAGAGAACGGCGATTACAGCCTTGCAAGAAAGATAACGGTAACCGTCTCTTTCGGTTCCGCCGCAGATATCGGGCTGGACCAGCCGGCACCCGCGGGAATGCAGCTATCCGGGGCCTGGAAGAGGATGTACGAGAGGACCCTGGTCAATCCATCAGATACAGAGCGCCTCATGACTCCGCTAAAGAGAAGGCCGGCTCTTCGCGCACCGGCGGTGCCGGGCAAAAAACTCAAGATAAGAATACCGGAGACTGGCGTCTATTCCGTTCGGGCCGACTCCCTGATTGCTTCGGGCCTTTCGCCCTCACTGTCGAACAACGGATTCGCCCTGAAGAAACTGTATTACGATGAGAACGAACCCGGCCTGGTCAGGGAAGTCGATATTCCATACCGGGTCATCAAGGGTTCCGGCTCGGCAGCCGATATTTTCGAGGGTGACGACCGGCTTATCTTCTTCGCGAGGAGCGTCAAGGACGACGTGGAAGCGGGAGACACGATGGCCGTCTTTAATACCTACAATATGATCTGGCTCTACGAGGATGTGGCGGGCGCTGTCATGCCGGACGGCCCTGGATTTCCTTCAGGGTCGGGTCCTTTGCAGACCGCGTTCATCGACGATGCGAAGTCCCGGAAGGATACGTGGTATCACAAGTATGTCAAGGCGGGGACAAAAGATTTCTATTTCACTGGTGCCCCGGGAAGGGACGAAGTGGCTGTTCCCTTCACCGTTCACGACGTTGAACAGGCAAGCATCCTGTCCGTTCATGTCAGGGTACTCGGGTATGAAAAGGACAATCCCAGTCAGGATCTCGATTTCTTTATCCGTAATTCCGGCGGCACCTGGTCGATCGGAAGCGGTTTCGTTTCCTTGACCGAGGAAAAGGTCTTCAACTTCGATATGATCAATTCCAACCGGCTTGTCGAGGGCGACAACAAGATCGTCGTCACGAGCCGTGAAGAGACATACGGATTCCTGATCAATGACGCGGTGGTCAAATACTCGAGGAGTATGGCCGTGCATGACGGTTACCTCGATTTCACCATCGCACAGGACCTCGGGAACAGGAGGGCGGAGATATCGGGATTCGATGGAGCGGAAGGCTATGTCATCGAACTGACCGACACGGACGCTCCCGTCTTCCATGTCATGCCTGCCGATGCATTCAGCGCCGACGGAGGCTCGTATACGATGAGCCTGACAGTCGAGGCTTTTACGGACAGACGTTTTGTGGCGCTCGGCCGGGATTCAGGAATGCACCTGAACAACATACGGATAGGCCACGATCTTAATACTCCGGACAGGATCGTCAACAACACGGGGCCGTTCAATACCATTGTTATCTCGCATCAGGATTTTCTTCCCATGTATGGCGGCGATTATCTCGCGCAGTACATCACATGGCGGGAGGCGCAGGGATACAGGATCCTCGGAGTCGATGTCACGGATGTCTACGATGAGTTCAACGGAGGACTCGTTTCCGTAGACGCGATCAGGAGATTGATCAGGTACGGCGTCGAGAACTGGGGCGTCGAATTCGTGATGCTGGTCGGCGACGCGAGCGAGGATCATCGGAGGATCATGATAGGAGATGATCCCGAGACGAGCGGTTCACCCCCCGATTTTGTGCCTTCATATACCTACAGCGTAAACGTAATAGGCAGGAGCAAGGACGAGGTAGTGGCATCCGACAAGTACTACTCGTTCCTCGATGAGGCGCCGCCCGCGGAATACGGTGCCGGCGCTGCCTATCCTGACGTGATCGTCGGCAGGCTTCCTGTCGGGCGGGAGATCGAGCTCAGGGCCCTGCTGACGAAGATGTACAGGTTCGAGGAGTCTGCGGGTTCTGACGACTGGCGCAGGTCGATGGTCCTTTTCTCCGACGATGCGTGGTCAGGATACCTTTCATCGTATGCCTACCACTCGATAGAGCAGCATTTCGAATACGGTATGGACTCAGTCGGCGTCAAGATCGAGGAATCCCTGCCGGGCGGATTCGACATCAAGAGGCTCCATCTCTCGAAATGGACGGACGGGGTCCATGATGACCTCACCGGCGGCTCAAGTATCCTGAGAGAGGCTACCGACTCGACGCGGAGATATTTTACGCCGTACATCAACAGGACACTCAATGAAGGCTGTCTCTTCTTCTCTTTCCAGGGACATGCATCGAGATCGAATTTCACGACCGAAGCCGGGTTCTCCAACTTCAGCCAGTACCAGGATGTCGACAGTCTCCGCTCCGACCGCAATCACATATTCTTCGGAGTGGGCTGCCATATCAGTGATTTTGCTCTTATGATGGAGTATTCCATGTCGGGTCTCCACGGTCCGAACGGAGACTGCATCACGGAGCAGCTCCTCTTCAAGTCCAGGTCGGGAGCCGTAGGCACATACGCGAGTACCGGGTTCGAGTACCTGCTCGAGAACAAGTATTACTGCACGACGATGCATGAGGTGATATTCCAGAGGCCGCCGACCGACGCCGCCCCGCCCTCGAATACGCAGACCGGGGCGAGATGGATCCTCGGCGAGGCCTTTACTGCCGGAGAGATAGAGCATCTCGGATCCGCGTCGTACGCGTATGAGCAGATCTACAGGTATGTCCTCCTCGGCGATCCGATGCTGCGGATCGATCCCGGGCCGCCGCTGATGGGCCTGGCTGCCGACTGGGGAGACGGTATGGAGGAACTTCCCTCGGATACGCTTCGATCACGCAACAGATCGAATACATGCAGCCTCATGTTCAGCGCGAGCGATGTCGTCGCTCTTGGAAATATCGGGTTCTCCGTCGATGGCGAGGACCGTACAGGCGACCTGACGATAACAAGTACCGTAGATGAGGGCCTGGATTTCGCGAGAGGCTATGAGGCGAGGCTGGACTATACAGTCAATCTCGATGAGCAGTCGCTCATATTCAGGACCCATTCCCCCGACGGAATGGAAACTGGACTGAAAGAGATACATGTCGCCCTTTCGATGATGCTTTACAACGGTTCACTGTCGATCCCTCCGGGAGGGGAAGCGCCTTCCAGCGGAGAGTTCCTCTTCGACCTGCGATTCCCCGTCTGGCTCGCCGCGGCCCCGCACATAATGCTCGACGGCATCGATCTCGACGGTGTCCTGGTCCAGACGCCCGACCCCCAGGATTCAACTTCCTGGGCGGCAAGGTTTTCACTGGAAATGGCAGCGGGCGATCACTTCCTGACCGTTGTCGTAGATGATTTCGAGGCCGACTATCCTTTCCAGGTGGGAGGGAGCGGGCTGGTGATGGACGCGTTCAACTTCCCCAACCCCTTCGATGATGGAACGAATATCTGTTACTCGCTTAATGTAGATGCTGACGCCGGGACCATCAGGATCTTCAACGTCAGCGGTATACAGATACGTGAGATATCGATTTCTCAGAACCTTCTTGGCGCCGCACAGCCGGGTGCCCCGAACGCCGTCTGGTGGGACGGCAGGGACCTGGCGGGCGACAGGGTGGCTAACGGGACGTATATCTACGTGATTGATATCGAGAAAGATGGCGGAACCGTCAGCTATACGGGCAAGGCCGTCTGCCTCGAGTAGAGAAATATCCCTTTACCATCTCTCCGGCTCTTCCGTAGAATGATGTTGTCTGTACTATGTCATCAACACGGAGGTCGTCTTGGAAGAGCGGCTGGAACTCTTGAAAAAAAGCAGGGCGAGGGTGATCGTCGGTATCGAGACCGGCAGCGTGCCCGGCAGGCTGGCTGCGGTTATCGTTGAAGTGGTCGGCAGTGGTGCGGATACGGTCCTTGATCTACACTCCTTTGAGAGCGTCGAACTGCCCGACGGACTTGTCGCCGCGCTTGAAGCCGTGAATGGCGAGAAAGCGATCGATGCCCAGGAACAGGCGGACGTCAATTTTCTGATCCTTCACAATATCAACACGCTCTTTTTCGATCTCCTCGAGTCAGCGGAGGTCGGTCCGGAAGAGGTGGACCTTATCGGGCTCAAGGGTATGGAGATCGGATCGTCGGAGTTTCCAGATGATCCCGGCGCGCTCAGCGAACTGACGGGCTGCATAGTCGCGGCCTGCTTCAGGATCGGACCCGAGAAGGGACAGGGCAGCTGGCTTCCTGTGAAGGAAGCGATACTCAAGGGTATGGTCGAGCCTATGGTCGAGAAATATGATCTCGATGAGGAAGTCAGGGAAGCTGTGGCCGTAGCGCTGCTGGCCAATGAATCGGTCCATCACCAGGCGCTCGCGCCGAAATGTTCAAATAACGACAGTGATGGCGGCAGTGATTCACCACGGCGTACGACCATGGTACAGCAGGGAAGTGACGGGGAGGCTGCTCTCCACGGAGAATTCTATTTCCCGGCGGGATGAAAAGCGAGTCGCCTTTCAAGATACGGACCGGGAGCCAATGAAGACGATCTTCCGATATCTCCCCCTGAATCTTTCGATGGCCGCAGCGCTGCTGATGGTCATCTCCTGCGCCGCTCCGGACAAGGGCGCCTATCCTCCTGTCGAGACTCTTCCCGAAACCAGAATAGACCTTCCGGGCGGGGATGATGTCCCTGTCGTGCGTGTCCTGGTCCTCGAGACGGAGGACCGGATCAGGATCGATATCCCGTCGGGGCAGGTCGCAGCAAAATCAGCGGACGGACAGACGATAGGCAGGTTCGAGGTCAGCGGGACTCTGGCCCTGTCGAAGACGAAAAACGGCCTGAGGCTGAAACAGAGAAACAGGCCCGTTCACGAGGCGCCGATAATGGAGATCAGGCCGACCGGGAACTCGGGATTTACCATAGAGGATACGCCGTACAGGGGAGGACTGCTTCTGCGCAGGCAGGGCGGGAAGAAGATCCAGGCGATCAATGTCATAGAGATCGACGACTATCTCAAGGGAGTGCTGCCCTCCGAGATAGGATACCTCAAGGAAGGGCAGTACGAGGCGTACAAGGTGCAGGCGATAGCTTCGCGTTCCTATGCCCTGAGCAAACTTGAAGAGAAGAAAAACGAACCCTACGATATGAGGGCCACGATCATGGACCAGGTCTACAAGGGTATCCAGGGAGAGAACCGGATCGCCTCTGAAGCTGTCGATAAGACAAGGGGGGTCGTCGGTGTCTGGGATGGAGAACCGATACGGGCCTTTTATTCAGCCTGCTGCGGCGGGCATACGTCCGATATCCGTGTTGGCTGGCCCTGGAAGGCACCCTATCCATATCTCTACGGGCGCAGGGATGCGGGTGGAGAGGGAGGCACCTCCTACTGCAGCGCCTCGAGGCATTTCAGGTGGGAAGTCGTCTGGAGCGGCAGCGATCTCTCGAGGATCACAAGCAAGACCCTGCCCGCTGAGCTGGGCGGCAGAGTGTCCCCGTTCAATGTGATCCGGGACATCAGGGTCACAGGCCACGCTTCCAGCGGCAGGGTGAAAGCTGTCGAGATCGTCACAGAAAGCGGTACCCACAGAGTCGAAGGTGACCGTATCCGGTGGGTCCTGAGACCCGATTCGTCCAAGGGTCCTATCCTGAGGTCCACTCTCTTCAAGATGGAGGTAAGCCGCGGGGGAGGGCGCGTGAAGAAGGTCCGTCTCAAGGGGGGCGGAAACGGCCACGGGGTCGGGATGTGCCAGTCGGGGGCGATCAGGATGGCCACTGAAGGATTCAGCGCTGAGAGGATACTCGATCACTATTACCCCGGCGTGAGCCTCGTCAGGATCTACTAGTCAGTACGGCGGAACCGATCGATGGAGATGGCCCGATGTCCGGTTCGATCAGCGATATTCATATTCAACTCGCTCCCTTTCTAATAACGGGCCTGTCAGGCCCTGAATTGACGCCGGCCGAGCGTGAACTGCTTGCTCTCGCCCCGCCGGCAGGCGTGATCCTCTTTCACCGCAACATCGAGAGTATCGTCCAGCTCCGCCGTCTCACTGAGGAGATCAGGACCGTCATAGAATCGGCATCCGGCATGCAGCCTCTTATCATGGCGGATCATGAGGGAGGAAGGATCTCAGTGCTTGCCGCTGCGATCGGGGCGCCTCCGTCCCAGATGGCTGCATGGGCCCCGCGCTCAGGGGAGATACTCTCCGGTATCGTCGGGTTCACCATGGCGAGGATGAGGGAATGCGGTATCAACGTCACCCTTTCCCCCGTGGCGGATGTCGCTTCGGAACCGCTCAATCCGGTCATAGGCACGAGATCCTTCGGGGACGGACCTGAAACGGTCTCGGAAGCGGTCCGGACAGCCGTCCGGGCGATTTCCGGAGAAGGATTGCTGAGCTGCCTGAAGCACTTTCCCGGCCATGGAGCAACAGTTTTCGACTCTCATCTTACCCTTCCGGCCGCGGGACGGACGGTCGATCAGCTGAGGGAAAAGGATCTTCCACCTTTCAAAGCGGGGATAGAGGCGGGGGCCGATATGGTGATGACCGCCCACATCGCCCTGGCCGGCAGTGATATGCCTGCATCGCTCGACAGAGGGATAGTCACGGGACTGCTGAGGGAGGAACTCGGATTTGCGGGTGTGGTGATAACCGATGCCCTGGAGATGGCCGGCGCCCTGCCTGACAGGATCGCGATGAAGGCGATAGATCCGGCGGGCGAGGGGAAGGTAGTCGATGCCGTTCCCGCCTTGGTAATGGCGAGGGCCCTCGAAGCGGGCGACGACCTGCTCCTGATGTCCAGGCCGGTTGCTGAGGTATACGAGGAACTGGAGCTCCACGAGAGCTTGTTGAGAGATTCGCTCTCAGGCGCCTCACTGAAAGAGCTGATGGAAAGATCGAAGGAGAGGATCGCCGCGATGAGGGAACGAATGCCGGCGGTCAATAACGGTTCCCCTGAGCCCGATGATGCAGGCTGCCGGGAGGAATCGCTCCTTATGGAGAAGCTGCTGCCCGATCCCGGAGCAGTCGCACCGGCGGTTCCTGTATTTCTCGGGGACATGAAGGATTTTGGCAGTTACGTGGTGAGAAGGTTCATTTTCAGGGTGCTGGCCGGTATCGGTCAGCCGGGACCCCTTCCGGATCTGCCCATACGCAGGGATGATCTGCATCCTGTATTGACGGGAGAGGGGCGGGAGAGCGGATTATTTACCTTTGAGCCTGTCAGCGGCCCGGATACGGCCCGTTCACTGGTTCTTCTCTGCCGTAAGCCGCCGCCCGGAGATGTCATCCGGGATCTCGCGGCCGGTTTCGATTCCGTAGTGGCGGCAGAGAGGCCCTGGGACGCCGGATTGCTTCCGCCGGGGACCTCCACAGCCATGACGTACGGGACATTTGACGCCGCAGCGGACCGTCTGGCAGGAATGCTCCGAGAGCGCGTATAAAGACTGCCAGGGGGAGTAAATTTGGATTGACTTGGGTCTGGAGACCTGTTATAAATAGAACACTGACGGCGGAGGCCGCTTTTTTTTCTCTAATTTCACTCGAGTAGCGGTGCTTTCAGCGGGTCAGTTTAATAGATTATTGCGGGGTCGTAGTTCAGTTTGGTTAGAACGCCTGCCTGTCACGCAGGAGGTCGCGAGTTCGAGTCTCGTCGGCCCCGTTTTTTATAAGAAGAAGGCGGAACTTATGTCCCGCCTTCTTCTTATAAAAAACGGCCCGAGGGCCCTGGAGACATGGGTCTCTATTAACTGCCGCCACCGCGACGGTCCTCGCGGGGCTTGGCCTCGCTGGCCTTGAGGGGACGGCCTTCGATGTCCTTGCCGTTCATCTCGGCGATAGCCTTGTCGGCCTCAGCGTCATTTTCCATCTCGACAAAGCCGAAGCCTCTCGAGCGCTCAGTGATCCTGTCCTTGATAACACGGGCAGCGGTAACGGTGCCGTAAGGGGCGAACAGATTGCCGAGCTCTTCGTCAGTCGTTGAGAAGGGAAGGTTCCCCACGTATATATTCTTGGCCATTTTCTTTCGGGTCCTTTCGAATCTAAAACAATGCTAAACGGTCGGTTCCTGCCGCGGGGCGGCAGTCATATTGCTGTCGGGTTCGGGAACCACCTCTCTTTCATCTGCGGCAAGTGGCGATTCAAGACCGGAAGCGATGCACACGCGCTGTTCCAGCATGCTTCCCCGGTAAGAGGCAGTCATCGATTCAGATTAGTCCTGGAAATTATGAGGCAGGAACCCGAACTGTATCGAATAGCTCTGTACCGGGCCGATCTTGGAACGTGATAACCCTTAAGCGATCTCCTTGTTCGTACGAAATACTGATTACAATATACACCATGCCGCCGGGCCGTTTCCACAAAAAACTTACCATTTCAGGCGGAGGCTGATATCCTCGGCGGGTGTATGATTCCTTGAAACGCACCATGCCATGGAGGTATCAGGTGAATACAAGATTGATGACCGCTGTTGCCGCGGTCTTTCTTATTGCGGCTGTCGCCCCTGCGGCTCTCGATGCCTGTACGACGATAATGGTCGGCAGGAAGGCCTCGGTCGACGGCTCCGTGACCACTTCCCATACATGCGACAGCAGGATCGACAGGACGTGGTTCGACATGGTCCCGCCCGGCAGGCACGGCGGCGGCTCTGTCTGCGGTGTCTACTCCGGGCTGAGATTCATGAAGTTCCCCGGTGATACAGCCGGTGTGAGGATGACAGTCGAGATCCCCCAGGTCGAACGGACCAACGGATACATCAATACATCGTACCCCTGCATGAACGATCGTCAGCTTGCCGTCGGCGAATCGACCTTCGGCGGGAGAGAAGAATTGAGGAACAAGGCATCGGGATTTGCCTGCGAGGAACTGTGCCGCATCGCTCTTGAGAGGGCTTCGACCTGCAGGGAAGCGATCAAGGTCATCGGTGAACTCGTAGCAGAGTACGGGTACAACGATGGTGGCGAGTGCCTCACATTCGCCGATCCTCAGGAGGCGTGGGAGTTCGAGATCACAGGTTGCGGCGAAGACTGCGTCGGTGCCGTCTGGGTAGCGCAGCGGATACCGGACGACCATGTCGGCGTCAATGCAAACGC
>CAYWGA010000084.1:0-12219 GCA_964457905.1 uncultured bacterium
GATTCAATAGACGTGACTGCCCGCGATTTCAATTCGGGTAATCCGGTAGAAATATTGCCTGGTGGCTCCCAGAGCGACTTCCCGATGACAACAGGCCCTGCATTCTTCGTCGATCCCCTCAGTGGTTTCGAAGTGTCCGGCACCGGAACGCTACCGGCGGATATGATAGCTGGAATGTCAGATATAAACGTGATCGATCTCTCACTCGTCCATACCGGAAGCGTCGGTGAATCAGAGGCGATTGTTTCAAACATAACGATACGCCTGCTGGACCAGAACGGGACAGGCCTTTCCCCGGGAGACCGTATTGACGCTTTCCGGCTCATGGCTGCAGATACAACTGCTGGTGAGATCTTCATCTCTGCAGGCGACACCCTTTCATCAATAGATATAGCGCTATCGACTCCTCTGGTCATAGATCCGGCGGAGACACTCGACCTTGAGCTGCGATGCGACCTTTCCGCAGACGCGACTCCGGGGATATTCCAGGTGATGATAGGCGCTGCGGGTCTCGATGTCACTGACGCGACAGATGGAAGTCCTTTTACCAGGATAGCAGGAGAGTTCCCGATTGCGAGCGGTCCCGGCGATATCATACTGCCGGCAGAGAGTGTCGGTTTCTCGGCAGCACCGATGCTGACGGCAAACACGGCCACAGGAGACGAAGCACAGATATTCGACGCACATTTCGAGTTCAGCGGGACCGCGGGAGGTTCTGATGTCCTCGTCGAGAGCCTCAGGTTCGAGATACTTGATTCAAAAGGGAGCGTCACTGATCCCTCCATACTCGTGGAATCGGTAAGATTTACGAACGGGAGCGAAGACCTTCCCGTGGAGGTCACAATGGACCTTAACGGAATAACCGTGGATATGGACGATCCTCCATCAGTCTCCGAGGGCGAATCCCTTGAATTCTCGATATTCTTCGGGCTGCTCCGCGAAGCTGAAACCAGTTCATTCTCAGTAAGGATCACCGACCCGACAGATATCTCATGCAGGGACGCTGTGACAGGCGGAATCGTAACAGCAGAAGCGGCAGGGGAGAGCGCATTCCCGTTCGTTACTTCGAGAACGGCCCTGCTTTCGGCCGCAACCGCGGAATCTTTCTCGAACTATCCGAATCCGTTTATTCCCGCACAGGGGCCAACAACGGTCACATTCTATCTTCCTGAACCTGCGACGGTCTCACTGGAGATCTACACGATACTCGGCAGGCTCGTTGCGAGACTGGTCGGCGGAAGTAAACTCGAAGCAGGGCTTCACCAGGATATCGTCTGGGACGGCCGGAACGGGAGCGGCGATTCTGTGATAAACGGAGTCTACTTGCTCGTTCTCACCACAAACAGCGGCGGTGGCGAGGAAATATTCAGGAGAAAGGTCTCATTGGTCCGATGAAACGGATGTTCATCATAACGGCCCTTGTGGTCATGCTCCTTATGCCGGTTTCGGCCAGGTGCGGAGATGTCTCGGGTGGGACCGAGAGTCCGTTCGCGCTCGGTAGCGGTGTAAGGAATATAGCGATGGGTAATGCTGCAGTCGCTGTATGGGGAGGTTCGTATTCGCTTATATGGAACCCGGCAGGTCTGGAGAGCATTGACAGGGCCGAGGTAGGGCTCTTTCACACGTCCCTGTTCGAAGATGACGCTTCATACTACACGCTCCTCGGAGCTTATCCTTTTCTTGATATCGGAACGATCTCCGTAGGGGTACTCCAGCTGGCCATCGGCGGGATCGAGGCGCGAGACGAAAACAACCTGCTCCTGGGTGGGGACCTCAGCTGCAGGCAGACCAGATACCTCGCGGGATATTCAAGGAGATTATATGGACCGTTTACAGGCGGGTTCACTCTCAAGCTGGACCGGTTCGCTCAGGGTGATTACACGGCAAACGGTTTCGGTGCTGATATAGGATTCGGTTATGAAAGAGTATTTGAATCCAGATTTATCGAGGGTATGACCGCGGGTCTTACCCTTGTAAACCTGATCGAACCGGCCATGAAGATAGTCGATGAGGAATCGGGCGATCCGCGTGGTATGAGAGCAGGAATCGCGATATGGGGTCCTGTAATAAGCAGCCTTGATGATCGCCTGCTATTCGCCTTTGATCTCGAAAACAGAAGATACAGCGATACAGGTATCCATGCCGGCCTCGAATACAGCATACAGCCTCACATGGCTTTTCGAGGAGGCTACGATGACGGATTCCCTACATTCGGGCTCGGATTCATGTTCCGGATGATCGAACTAGATTATGCATACAGGACGAGTGGTCTCGAGAGCTACCACCTTTTCTCCTTCACTGTCGGATTCGGGCCGACGAGATCGAAAAGGCTGGAGGATCGGAACGCTGCACGTGAACTCGAGATCAGAAACGAGATCGACAGGGAGATCCGCGGCTACGAAGACAGGTTCATAGAAAGTTCTATAAGCGAAGCGGAAAATGCTCTCAGCAAAGGACTGTTCGCGGAAAGCGCCGCTCTCTTCGACAAGGTCCTGATGATGGATCCCGGGAACGGCAGGGCTCTGGAAGGTAAGAACGAAGCATTGATCGGAGAGGGTGCAGCAAGAGCGGACAAACTCTTCGAGGATGAAGATTACGCCGGTGCTCTGCTGATCTACAGGAACCTGGCAACGAGGTTTGGTGGCAGCAGTTTCGATTTGAAGATCGCGGAATGTAACGGGATGATATCCAGGGCCGATGACAAGAAGGCGATGATAGAGACGATGTTCAGCCGTGGGCTCGAATACTATTCCGAAAGAAAATGGTTCCAGGCTGTCGGAGCCTTCAATGAGGTACTCGATCTGGAACCGGGACATGAGCTGGCTTCGAGCTATCTCCAGAAATCAAGGCAAAGAATAGAAGAGGAACATGAGAGGACTCTCCTGAGGATAGACGAACTGATCGCTTCAAAGCGGTTCGGTGAGGCTCAGGAAATGATCCGTGAGGGAAGAAAACGTTATGGCGCCGACAAGGATTTCGACTCGAGACAGGCGAGGCTGAGCCTGACTCAGGCCGATACTGAAAAGGAAAGAAAGAGGATAGCTGCAATATCCGCTGAGACACGCCCTGAACAGACGAGGGAAGAACTGGAGAAGGTTCGGCCCCTGTACGAGAGAGGTGCGGAGTATTTCAGGGCCGGCAAGTTCGACAAGGCCGTCACTGAGTGGGAATCGATATGGATGAAGTATCCAGGGTACGAGAACCTGGACGAATATCTCGTCAAGGCATACCAGTACTGGGGAATGGAACTCTATACGCAGCATAAGTACGACGAGGCCCTCGAGATCTGGCAGCGGATCCTGAAGGTCGACGGCAACAATGAAAAAGCGCTTCGCTATATCAAGAGAACACAGGAAGAACTCGGTCAGCTGAGAAGCCTGACGGGTTGACAGGTGATGTGATGATGAGAAAAACGTTGAGTCTTAAACTACAGGTCACTTTGCTGTCGATTCTTTTCGTCACCGGGCTTGTATCAGCCTTCTCATGGAATATCGCCAGAACCGAAAGCAGTATCATAAGAGGAGAGTTGATAGAGAAGATAATCCTCCTTGGAAGAAATCTTGCCCTCAGTTACTCCAAACCGATGCTTCATACCGATCCAGAATTCGAGCTGCACCCTCATATCTCGAGCGTTCTCGAGAACAGGAGCGATATCGAATCGATAACAGTACTTAATCTGAGCGACACTATAAAAGGACACAAGGATCTGCGCCTGATCGATACCGGGTATGTTCAGCCCGAAGGACTGAAAGTCCCCGCTGAAACACCAGACCTGCGGGAGGGTGAGAGCCTCAGGGAGAACAGGTCGATATTCGAGTTCAGCACTTCTATTACTGATCAGGGGGAAGCGATCGGTTCGGTCCACGTAAGTTATTCGAAGGACGAACTGAGCAAGGCCCTCTCCGGGATAATCAACAGGGCTATCAGGATAGGTGTCGTAGCGCTTGTGCTGGGAATTATCGCTTCTCTGCTTTTCGCCATTCATATCACGCGGCCCGTAAGGAAACTCGTGGAGGGAGTACAGAAGATCGGGGAGGGACATCTTGACACGAGAATAGAGATCAGGGCCGTCAAGGAGATCCAGACGCTTGCCGATACTTTTAACAGCATGGCTGAGAACCTCGAGAAGAACAGGGCGACCATTCGTGAAAAAGAAAGGGTAGACAGGGAACTCGAGATCGCGAGGGAGATCCAGAAGACCCTCCTTCCCGACAGGATCCCAGAGGTAAGAGGGTTCCAGATCGATGCCTACTATGATCCGGCCTCACAGGTTGGAGGAGACTATTTCGATATTATCGAGACCGGGGAGGGAAGATTCCTTTTCGTTGTAGGTGATGTAGCCGGCAAGGGGGTACCAGGTCTCGTTGTAATGGCTATGGTTAGGATCATGGTTCGTGACCTGGCATCGAGAGGAGAAAGTCCTTCAAGACTCCTGAGACACCTCAATATGCTCCTCAGGGAAGATATCAAGAACAATCTGTTTGTAACTCTTTTCTGCGGCCTTTTGGACGCGAAGCAGAATACTTTTGAGTTCTCCAGCGCGGCCCACATGCCGCTCTGTGTTTACCGTGATTCGGATTCGAAGGTTCTCGAAATTGGTACAAAGACAAAGCCTCTGGGTCTGTTTGACGATGAGATCTTCTCAAAAGGCCTCGAGGAGCACTGTATCTCCCTGGAACCGGGAGACCTGCTCTTCCAGTACACAGATGGTCTGAACGAGACACATAACTCCTCAGGGGAGGAATTCGGCATAGACAGTGTCAGAGAGGTAGTCAGTGCATTCGCTCCAGGAGGTGCGCAAGCTGTTCTGAGCGGAATAAAATCGAGCCTCGATGCATTCAGGGGTGATACACCGATGGGAGACGATCTGACCCTTCTCGCTGTCAGCCTGAACGGGGTGCCTGATCGTCTGAGTGTTGGCGCTGCTGATTCGCTGATCGGGGGATCTGAGAGCTCATGATTATCGAAAGATTTGACATAAGAAAGAGCGAACTTACAGTTCTCTGCGGTCAGGATGAACTCCAGGAGATTCCCGGGTATATCGCCAGCCTCATAATAGTCGCTGAAGAATGTGGGGTCGGTAAACTCGTTGTGAGACATCCTGCTGGAATGCCATCGAACATATCGAGGATCTCGGAGACGCTCATTGAGAGAAATCCCTGGATCAGTCTTGAAGAGACGTCTGATACGGGAGATACCGGAGAGATGCCCGTATTCACGTCGGTTACCCGAATGAATAACTTCCTGCTGCTGAGAGAAAACGATACGGACAAGATATATTCAATGGTTGTCTCCGCAGACCAGGAGAGTGTCGAACTAGCGGCCCGGACGGCCTACCTTCTGGCAAACATCATGGGATTCCCCGGTTCGACAGCATTTGACGTGAGGTTCGGCGTTTATGAGATACTGATGAATGTCGTTGATCACGATACCATAACAGATGAACGAAGCTGGGTGCAGATCAAGATTGAGCGTAAGGATCGAAAGCTGTCAGTCGCGATCATCGATCCGAATGGTGAATTCGATCCGACCGGCGAAAGAGAATTCGACCTGGATGCGTATATTTCAAGCGGAAAGCAGCGGGGGCTCGGGCTCATCCTGATGAAAAGGATGTACGAATCATTCTATTATGAGAGAAAGAACGGGCTGAACAGGATATTTTTTGATAGAGCACTGCCCTCTACTTATGCCGGAGATAAGGAGAATGAGATGGGATCAATGGAAGTCGGAGAGTTTGTAAATCTCGAAAACGGTATTACAAGGATCGAACTCACAGGGGATCTTGACGCGAAAGGCGCGCTTGCCCTGGAAGAACTGATGGGTGAGCTGCTGGAAAAGAATATCATCAAGGTGGCACTTGGTTTTGAGAAGATTCAATTCGTCTCGAGCGCAGGAATCGGAATGCTCCTGGGACTGACATCGACTATGCGTGACGAGGGCGGCGAGGTATGGTTGACAAAGGTGTCGCAACAGGTCGTTTCGGTATTTACGTTGTTGAACCTCGATGATTATTTCCTCGTTATGGATACTGAGGAAGAGATCGTCCTGAGCTGAGAATAAGAAATGATAGAGACAGACAATAATAAAATGTCAGGGGCAACTCCCGATACAGAAGAGATCGAGCAGAGCCTCGAGAAGCGTGATATAGCTTTCGAAGCGCTGTTCCGGCTCTTCGAGAAGATCGGGACGACCTTTGAACTCGAAACTATAATCAAGCTTCTTTTGATGACGGTCGTCGGGCAGCTCGGGCTCAGACGTGTGGCTTTCTTTCTACGCAGGGAGAGGTCTAACATGCTCGATCTGTATCATTCGATAGGGTTGGGGCGGAACGTGGAATTCCCATCCTTTTCACTCTTATCATCCTTTATGAAGTGGATGGACGAGATAAATGGAGTCGTTACTATCGACGATTATTTCAGTGAAGATGAAGAAGAACAGGATGGGGAGCAGGCAATCGAGAAGGCTCTTGTCAATGGTGGCTTCAGTTATGCCTGTGACCTCAAGGAAGGGGAGGATCTGTTCGGCATAATGGCCTTCAGTCAGAAGGTAAGCGGTCAGGGTTTCTCGGAGTTCGACAGGGAACTCCTTGTGATGATGGCAAAGGTGGCAGCAATTACGATCAGGAACGCATCCCTCTACCAATCTGTCTTGAGGTCAAGAAACGAACTCGAGAACTTCTCAAGGATGAAAAAGGAATTTATCGATCACACATCCCATGAACTGCGTACTCCGATAACTGTTTTGAGAAGCAGTCTGTGGTCGATCGAACCGGAAGGTGATGAAGCTGTCCTTATGGAGATGGCCAGGGACTCGGTCCTGCGGCTGGAGGACAGGGTAGACAATATTCTTTCCCTGAACGAGATGGATATAAACGGGACATTCATCGAACCTATGGTCGCTGAGATCTCGGGACTGGTGGTCAGTACATGCAGGGAGATGGCCGAACTCCTGGAAGAAAAAGAGATACTGCTCGATATAGGTAACAAGATGGGGGAACAGTATATATCCGTGGATCCTGTCCGGATCAAGATGGTCATCAGAAGCATTCTCGATAATGCCGTGAATTCTTTGGGCTGTAAGGGTAATATTAATATGAGGTTAACCTTGCATGAGGAAGGCCCCGGCAGTGCTGACGGTACAGTAATATCGGCGTGGGACAGTGTGAGGGAAGAAAGCGATGTCAATATGGCAGGATCGGAATCAGATTCATGGGTCGTGATAAGTATCCTGGATAACGGCAGAGGTATTCCCGCCGATGAGATCAATACTATCGGCAGGCCGTTCATCCGCGCTTCCAATTCAGCCGTCGGCGATGTAAAGGGTATGGGGGTCGGGCTATCTGTAGCGCAGAAGATAGTAGCTGCACACGATGGGTACATCTACTGCAGAAGTATCGAAAACGAGGGGGCCGAATTCTCTATCTGGCTCCCGAACCGCTGAAAAATCAATCAATAACATTGAATGAGGCCACGATCACTCGCGGCCCTTTTCATTTATAACATTGTTACTGTTTCTGGCTGTCAGCGCAGAAGCACCATCTTTTTCTTCATCGAGAACTCACCGGTATCGAGGCGATAGAAATAAATGCCGCTCGCGACGTACGCGCCCGACGAGTTGGTGCCGTTCCATATCTCCGAGTAGTTACCCGCCGGGAGAGTGGAGTTAACCAGCTCGCTGACCAGTCTTCCTGATGCGTCGTAGATGTTCAGTCTCACATGTCCGCTTTCCTTCAGCCCGAACTGGATCGTCGTTGAAGGGTTGAACGGGTTGGGCCAGTTCTGGGAGAGGTAGTCACTGTGCGCGGGAGTGGGAGGATCATCTCCGGTTACCTGCCCGGGCAAGAGAAGAGCGAAGCCGCTCTCGTTATCATGGATGTCCACGGCTGAGACCTTGTAGAAGTATCCATCGTCCCAGTTCCATCCGGCGTCGAAGTACATCGTGTCGTATGCGGTAGTCAGCATGTTTGTGGTCGAGGGTACGAACGAAGGTTCGGTCCCGCGGTAGATCACATAGTGAGAGAGGTCCTCTTCCTGATTCGAGTTCCAGACAAGATCCATCCCTTCGGGAGAGTACTCCTGCTCGCCGGCGAGTCCGACAGGAGGAGCGGGAGAGAGGTTGTCGAGTGAGTACGCGCTGTCCGGTTGAGAGGTCCAGACTACAAGAGGATCGCTCGTGTGAGCGGCGACCTGGTAGTAGCTGTACGTCCAGGCTGTTGGCAGGGAGGTGAAGTCTGTTTCCAGGACCTTCGAGTATCCTTCGTAATACTGCGCCGTCTGAGTTTCGAGCAGTTCCCAGTAGTATGTCGCCGCCCCGAGAATCTCGCGGCGGACTATTATCCCGAAGGGTATTCCCGGATCACTATCAGTATCTGAATTGATTGCTTGAATATCCGTGTACTCGATTCCATCCTCCTTCAACATCATCGCCGATGCCGGACTGAGAGATTTCCATATCGAATAGTGTGATATATCCTGGTAAGGCCATGGGTCGAGATAGCTGGCATTCCATGTGAGCTCGATCTTCCCGCCCTGGTCCAGAGGGATGTCGCCGGCCGAGTCGATCACCGGTTCGGGGGATCCGAAGTATCCGTGACGGTCAAGTCTCTGCACATAGATGCCGGTATAACCAAGGCGCGAATCTCTCCAGGCCGCGAGCGCGCCCCCTTCACCATCCCGGACAGCTACATGGTCAGCCATGGAATAGGGAATATCGCAGATCTTGACGCTCTCCTCGTCCCACAACAGGTTTCCGCCCGAATCGAGATTCTGTGCCCGGAATTCAACATTGATTACTGTTGAATGTCCCCATAGCGCTATCGTCCCGCCGGTATCGTCTGAAATCACGATCGGTTCCCGCTGGTCATCGAGGCTTTCACAAACGGGGATTCCTGACAGGGGCCAGTCAGTCGTTCCGTTAAGATGGAGACGCTGAGCGAAGATGCTGTAGCTGCCGTCTCTGTAACTCGGCCAGCAGAATACGATGCAGTCTCCCTCATCCATGGCGGTGGAGATGTAGGCCGTTCCAGCATTTGCAATGTGCGTTCCGTTCGGAACCCAACTCGCACTAAGGCCATTCAGCCGTTGGACGTAGAGGTCGGAGGTCCCGTTCCTTGTATCTTCCCAGGCTATTATTACCTGGGAAGGAGCAAAATTTATCAGGCGCGGATAGAACTGACCGGCATAATCGTCACACACGTTATAACCGTCAGAACCGTTTACCATCTTACCGTCTGAGGTTACCAGTTCGCAGAAAATATCAAAGCTGCTATTACGACTGTCATACCACGCGATATATGCCCCTCCGGCACCGTCACTGGCGATCTGCAAGCCGTCCCGTGATGCAGCGAGGGTACAGACAGGTTCGCCCCACACGGTCCAGTATACATCACCGTCAATGTCTATCCGGCGGGTGTAGATATGGTTGCTACCTGCCCGGTGATCGTACCATGCTATGATCGCGCCGCCTGCTCCGTCGGTAGTCATGACAGGGGTATCCTGGTCGTTGGCCGCGGTGCAGATTGCGTTTCCGCTGGGAAGCCACATACGGGTTCCTCCGGCATCCAGTCTCTGCGCATAAATATCGGAGGGACCTCCGCGGTAGTCTGTCCAGGCTATGACAACGCCTCCAGTACCGTCTGATACAGCACAAGGTGACTGCTGTGCGCCGGATATGGTACAGACAGGGGCTCCGTCAGTGGTCCAGAGAACGTTCCCTTCACGGTCTACCCTCTGGGCGAAGATATCACTGTTACCGTTCCTGGAGTCGCACCAGACAAATATGGCGCCTCCGGAACCGTCCTCGACAGCGACAATATCTCCTGAATGAACTGCATCTACTGTACAGACAGGCAACCCGTCAACGGGCCAGGCAGCCTCAAGGCGCAATGGACTGATGAGTAGTAAGGCGAAGAACATCCAGGATGAGATCCTTCGAAGTGACAGCATTGTCAACCCCCATAAAATGATGATTCTGCGTAATATTCGATGAGCCTATAGTTGATTATAGCACGTTATCGGTGGACATTTCAATGGAGGCAGCCTTTAAAAAAGCCGGCAGCGGATGCTGCCGGCTTTCATCTTATCGTGTTGTCAGACGGGATTATTTGGGGACCGGTTTGTAGATCGTATCGAGGATTGTTCCGTCTCTCCACTCGACGACCTCGACCGGTTCGTCGGTCAGCTCGGGGCGGGGAGGTGTCGTGCCGAACTCGGCTGCCGCTTTCTTCGCCAGCTCGTGGAGCTCATCGATCGAGACGACCTTGAGTCCGTTCGCTGAGGCGTTGTTCTTCAGCGCGTCCATGTACTTCGCTTCCGACTTCGGATTGAACGCTACGTACTCCTCGGTCACTGCTACGTCGATGCATTCGCCCGGCACCGATACGGTGTAGACGCTGTCGACTATCCTCGGGAATCCCTTGCCGCTTTCCTTCTTGCCGGTAGCCAGGGGGAGGAACATGATCGTCAGCTCTGATCCTGCCGCGACGCCCTGCGCTCCGCCGATGCCGCCGATGATCCGGCCGCTCGCGCAGATCGAGTTGACGTTGAAGTCGGTATCCATCTCGAGGGTCGAGAGGACCGAGACGTCGAGCATGTTCACCGCGTTCTCGCGGTTTGCCATGTCGTCGTACTCGCCGGTCGATATCTCGTGGTGGTTGTGGTCGAGGAGCATCGACTTGATGACCCGCTCCGAAGGCTCGAAGCACTGGCCGTGAAGGAGGTTCTCTATCAGGCCCTCCTGGAGCATCTCGACGTGCAGCGATGTGCAGCCGCCTATGGAGAAGCCCGACTTGATATTCTTTTCGACGAGGATCTTCTTGATCTCGTCGAGTACGATCAGCCCGGCGCCGGAGCCGACCTGAAAATTGAAGCCGTCGAAGATCGTCTCGGAGGCGGTCATGACTTTCAGTACCTGCTCGGCGATCTGCGAGTTGAATGCGTTCGCCCTTATACGCTCGATGTCGAGTGTGCCCGAGCCGACGCCCGAGGCGTCACCCGGATTGTCGACCTTGACGACATAGTCGACGTCGACCATCGAGAGGGAGCGGGGGAAGAGGTACTTGTCGCTGATCTCGCCGGCGAGCAGACAGACGTTCTCGGCCCACAGGGTGTCGGCGAGAAAGAGGCCGAGAGGTCCGACCCAAGATGACGGGTCGCCCATCAGGCCGTTGGCGTTTCCCCACTGGTCGGCGATAGGGACGGGGCCGAAGGCGACCTTGACCTTCGCTTCGCCGGTGTGGAATCGCCGGACCCTGTTGCCGTGACCGTACCCTGTTACGATCCAGGGCTTGAAGTCACCGGCCATCAGGTGCCCGCCCATCTTCCGGTAGCAGCTTCCGTTTATCCCGGTGATCGTCCCGTCGGCGATAGCCTCGGGGAGCCAGGGGACGCAGTTGTCGAAGAAGGCATTGCCTAGAATATGTATATCCTTCAGGCCCTTCTCGCGGAGCTTGCCTACTATGATCTCGAGGCAGTGGTCGCCGAGTCGGTAATAGTGAGGGTACGAGATCCAGTCGCCGTCCTGGAGGATACCGATGACTTCATCGAGCGTCGTCACCTTGCTCTTCCCGCTGCGTATCTTCGCGCGGCCGGGGCGGCCTGCGTAAGGGTCGCTGTAACCGGGATCGTACGCCTGGCTGAATGGCTTTTTCTCAACGCCGTTTACAACGGTCGGGACCATGCGTCCCAGTTTATTCTTCACGAAGTCCATTAATCCGCCTCCGGATGGTCTGAAGGGCCTTTTATCGCGCAAATCTCCATAAATAGGTACGACTTCGAGGGCTTTATGTCAAGGCGTCTTGAGCCTGTCGGGGAGGTAAAAAGAAAAAAGTCCCGAAAACGGCCCGAAATGCCCTAAAACTGCTTGCACGTGCACTGATTTATCACTTTATTTGATGTTGACATTGCATCCGGGTACATCTATAATGCCCTTTCCAGTTTGTGATTTTCAGATATTCTGGAAAAGTTAAACCAGTTTACCCAAACGCTGAACCTACAGGAGGTTACAGATGGCAGACGAGAAGAAGTCGATAACTTCCATGCTTGACGAGAAGCGCAAATTCCCGCCGATACCGGAATTTGTCGAGAAGGCTCACATCAAGAGTCTCGAAGAGTACAAGGCCATGATGGCCAAGGCCGAGGAAGATTTCGAAGGTTTCTGGGGCGAGCAGGCCGAGAAGTATGTCACATGGTACAAGAAGTGGGACAATGTCCTCGAGGGCGA
>CAYWGA010000085.1:0-11278 GCA_964457905.1 uncultured bacterium
GAACACGCAGGCGTCAGATTCGATGGCGACATTCTCCCTCACATTGAGGACGTCGAAAAGGAGCCTTTCCGCCAGCCTGTGGCGCCTGATGATATCTCCTGCCTTCGATCTCCCCTTATCAGTAAAATCGTACCTGCCGTCACTCGAAACGACTAGATATCCATGCTCTATCAGTTTGTCTAAGTGTCGTTTATCGGCAGCGCCGGAATGGCTGTTCTCGATGATCCTGTCTGCCGACCTCGGCTCCTCAGCCTCAGTCAGCATCCAGACACTCTCGAGTATCTCGTCCAGCGGGTCATGATAACATGTACTGTGATCGTTCAACTGCCATTCCTCCAGGTTACAGCCGGAAATTAAGTCATTGGTAATGCGTATGTCAATCCTGATAATGCTTTTATAAGGCAACCGGGCGATATATAATACTAGTGAAGGCTGACCCCCCGAAAGGAGTGACTTTGAAATTACGGCGGTTTGTTCCCGCGGTCATGATCGTCATTGTACTCGTTTCAGCCGTATCCGGAGCCGACGCCCAGGAGATGCGGCGACTCAATGCGGGCCTTCTCCCGGTTTTCTACATGTTCGACGATGACTACTTCGGAATCGGAAACGGCGTGGGCGCCGATATAGTCCTGAGATACGAAATCCGGCAGAACTTCTTCTTCGAGAACCGTCTCGGAGGATACGGCGCGAATCAGGGAGATGCCAACATCACCGGATTCAACGCCCAGCTCGGAGCGACAGCGTTCCTGCCGGTATGGATGCCCTGGCGGCCGTCCGCGCGATTCGCGTTCGCCCTGATGACAGCAAACCCCGTCATCTCGGACCCGGTCCAGGAATTCCGCCCTTCGCAGACTGTATTCTACTGCGTCGCGGGGATCGGGATAACACGAGCGATAAGCCACGACTTCCAGATCGAGTCCGGAATCGACATACTCTTCACACCATACAGTTACAGGATCTACGAGTTCCACAGGCAGTACGTCGAGGTGACCGAGGCAAGATTCACCCATATCGCGTTCTTCCTCGGCGCTTCGTATACCTTCTGATTGACTACCTGATCAGGACGACCTTGACTGTGACTGTGCCGCTCACTGTAGTTACCGTGCAGAAATAGACCCCGCTTGCGACCTTTCCGGGCTGAGGCTGCCAGCACACCTCGTGCTCGCCACGGTCGTACTGCAGGGAACCAAGGCTGTCGACAAGCCTTCCTCCGACATCGTAGAACCTTATCGTCACGGTCCTGCTGTCCGGAGTGAAGAATGTTATCTTCGTCGACTCGCTGAAGGGATTGGGATTCTGCCCTATGACCTCAAAATCGTGATCATCGATATAGTATACGCCGGAGAATGGAAATTCATCTTCGGTGTAATCGTAGATCACCTTCGCGCTGTACCTGTATTCTACTCCGGGCACGACACTGTCATCGAGATATTCGAAGCTGCCCGTTTCACTCCTCAGTGTATCACCGAGCTGAGTTAAGGAGCCGCCGTCTTCCGACCTGTACAGGAGGCTCCCGACGAGCCTGTCGACAGGGCTGACGAGCCAGACCGGCTGGAGATAGTAGAGACCTGTCTCGACATCTTCAGCGATGACCTGGAAGTCATGGACTAGCGTGGTGTACTCACCCGGGAAGATGAAATCCTCATGGTCCAGTTCATAGACCACCCTGATGCTATACCTGTATGCCGTTCCGGGAATGACGTTTTCATCGAGATATTCGAAATCGCCACTGGCGCTTCTCAGTGTATCCCCCTGCTGGACGAACGCCCCCCCTGCTTCGGACCGGTAGATCAGGCTTCCGATCAGGTTGCCGGACAGACTGGCCGACCAGGTCGGTTTTATATACTCGAGTCCAGTCTCTACATCGGCGGAGAGTATAGCTGAGTTGACTGTCAGTGCGGCCGCGAGCGTGCCCTGCTGCCCGTCACCACTTTTCACTGTAACATCCCATTCCCCGGCAAACAGGCCATTGGCTTCGAATCCGGCGATAATCCTGCTTTCTCCGAGCCATTCGACCGAATCCGCATCTACCGTCTGGCCCGATCTGGAGAGAGAGCAATCGGCGCCGTAGAGGATTCCGGTTCCCCTGATATCGAAAAAGAGGGTGTCCGCTCCTATCTTGTCTACTACTGAGGGAGTGATCGAAGTCACCGTCGGAGCAGGCATCCCCGCCTTGAAGAGACCGGAACCACCATTTATCCCCGTAACCGATACGGGAGTAGGATTACCATTGTTATCGATACTCGAAGGCGCCGTAGAGCTTGTGAAATTATGGTTCGACGAAGTACCCGGCCAGGGATCCGAGTCATCTCCTTCATTGATCCACCTGATAAGATCGTAATTCCCGTCCGCCTCCTTCAGGACGACTCCCCTTGTCTGCATGTTGCTCGCTCCGCCTGAATTGGCCACATAGGAATGAGCGATACTTGGTTCAGCATGCCATATGAGAAGCCCTTCTCCGGGGAGATGAGCGTCAAATCCTATCCTCGTCCTGTTCTCCACGATGAAATAATCGGCCGGAGGCGATGTGTTGCGCCAGCCTCCACTATCCTGCTCGAAATCGGTGAAGTAGTCTTCACCACCGCCGGTCACCCTGATGTTGTCGACAAGCAGTGCCCGCATAAGACGAGAATTGAAGTTTCCGTCCTCGTCGCTGAAATTGTAGTCGGTGATCATCGTAAACGATATCGTGTACCCGTTTTCGTAACGAGGATCGAGAAGATAGGAACTCAGGTCGATAGATTCTGGATCCAGCGGAATTGTTCCGGTGTAAGAGAAGAGTTCCTCCGACTCTGATCCGTCAGGTGTGCTGAGAATGACATAAGCATGATCGTAATAATCTTCGAGATGTGTCTGGATATCATACTCGAGAGTAACGGGACCGCTGCCGTTGTAGCTGAATGTCCTGCTCATCGACTCGTTCCAGTAGTTCCCGTACCCCTCGTCACCGGGCCACTCCCTGTGTTCGGCCTCATCCATATCGTATCCGCAGACCAGGCTCCACCCCTCTGTTGCTTCCGGGGGCACGACCCTCCTGAATCTTCGCAGAGGAGTGCTGAGCCTTACTACCTCGCCCGAATCGATCACGGGAGCGAGATCGTACTGCACCGGGTCCCATCCGATATCGATCACATCGACCCATCCGAGCTGCTCCTTGGACCACCCGCAGGGGTGAGCCGGGGATTCGGGGGTGTTCCAGTTCCCGGTACCCATCAGGCCCCAGTACCCGATCCCGTAAGAACCGTAATCGTCGTACAGATCGGGGAGCCCTATCGAATGCCCGAGTTCGTGACAGAAGACCCCGATCTCGATCAGGCCCCCATCGCATGAGACGGTCGGAGCGATGATATAGTCGTCGACAACGATCATCCCGCCGTTCGCCGATGGATCGTTCGTCTCCAGGGGCCCCCCGGGCACACCATCCCACAGGCTGTACAGATATGAATGCGACCACATGTGATTGGTGTTTCCGGCGCACTCCGCCCCGAGTGCCGGATGGACCAGGACAAGCACATCGACGTATCCATCGTCGTCCCCTGAGTTGGGGATACCGTCCGGACCGTCATTGTCATAGATGCCGAAATCTACCTCACCGTCGATACCGGCCACTGCCTCCTCGATGAATTCATCCGTCCTCGAAAATCCGACCGTTATCCCGCCGGACGGAGGCATGACATAATAGCTCTCATCGTTCGCCAGATCCACCCATCCATAGATATCGCCTGTGACATTGAACAGATTCCTCGAGGCCTCGAGGAAATACTCCCTCAAAGTACCGGTCGTCCACGGTCCATCGAAAAGCTCGACCTGCAGCAGAGGCAGGCTCTGCAGGGGCTGCCCGACATAATTAGTGTAGAACCCGCCTATGACTGGGATGCGCATCGTGCCTGTGAGCGCCGCACTGGAAGTAACGCCTGTGGATAAGGCAGCCAGTGACGCGGCCCGGACCTGATCAGCCTTTCCGGTCCATCCTCGCTGAGGCAGGAAGGCGCGTTGATCCTTGCCCTTGGCTATCCTGAATCCCTCGGGCAGATCTCCACCGCCGCGCGGCGAAACGATGGCGGACGCGGACGCGCCGACAAGCATGATATAAAAAACCGGCAGCAGGGCTGCCGGCAGTAATCTCTTTATGGATCGTCTCTTCATCATAGTATCGTCTAGTCGGACGGATTCACCACGGCCTTGAATGCCGAGGCCCTGATTATAGGGTAACCTTCCTCGCATTCAGCGACAGCGAGATACTCGTTGTCCATCGAGGGCAGGATCGTGAAGACGGCATTATCGAGCGGTCCCGTCACCTTGAACGTGAATGTATGTATCAGGATCTTCGGACCCGGAACACAGGGCATGAACCTCTCGCTTATCCCTCTATCGAAAGTACCCATCGACATGACCCTGTCCTGGCGGTACTTGTCATTCTCGATGAGGATGCCTTCCGGCATATCGAGACGGAACTGTGTCGAAGCGATCTCCTTGTAAGCGGGACATATGAGAAAGAGATACCCGAGGAATTCCTCCTGGCCCTTCTTGAGTTCCACGGTCCTCTTCGTTCCCTCTGCATCGAAGAACAGCCCGTAGCTGACCTCTTCGTCTACATATTCTATCGTCTCATCCTTTTCCACAGCCGGCTTCTCCGCCTCAGCCTCCTCTTTCCCGCCGCAGGACACGGCCAGGAGGGGCAGCAGAACCAGGATGATCAGTGTCGATATCCTTCTCATTCCAGCACTTCCGTTCATTCCAGTGTTCCTTTCTGAAAGATGTAAAAAAGCGTGTAACTTCACAAGTGTTATCAGTTCACATCATATAACGTCCGGGGCGGCCTGTCCAAACGATTTCGGACCGGTGATATTCCGATTGACCCGTAACGTCCCTTTCAATAATATATTCGGGTCTGATATCGGGACCCCCACACCCCGCTGGAGCCGCAGGCGGCCTCGCGGGAGGAGGATGAATTGAAGAACCGTCAGGATAAGCTCGACAAGCTGGAGAAAAAACGCGAACAGGCCCTCCTCGGCGGAGGAAGGGCACGAATAGAGAAGATACACGAATCGGGAAGACTCACTGCCCGTGAGAGGATCCATGTCCTTTTCGACGAGGGCACTTTCCAGGAGATGGGTGTCTTCGTAACCCACCGCAGCACCTGGCCGGGACTGGCCGAGAAGAAAATGGTCGGCGATGGAGTCGTATGCGGACAGGGACTCGTAAATGGCAGATTGACTTTTTCTTTCGCTCAGGACTTTACCGTGTTTGGAGGTTCCCTCGGTGAAGCGCATGCGGGAAAGATCCTTCGGCTGATGGATATGGCCATGGAGAACGGCGCCCCTGTCGTAGGCATCTCGGACAGCGGCGGCGCGAGGATCCAGGAAGGCGTGGCTGCCCTTGCCGGCTATGCGTCGATCTTCCTTCGCAACACCCTCGCCTCGGGCGTGATTCCCCAGATCTCCGCGATCATGGGACCCAGCGCGGGCGGCGCGGTCTACTCCCCCGCCCTGACAGACTTCATCTTCATGGTCGACAAGACGAGCCACATGTATATCACCGGCCCGAACGTGATCAAGCAGGTCACCCATGAGGACGTATCGCACGAGGATCTCGGAGGCGCGTACGCTCATAACTCGAAGAGCGGAGTGGCTCACTTCATGGCCGAGGACGATGAGGACTGTATCGAAATGATCAAGGAGCTCCTCTCCTACATCCCGCAGAACAACCTCGAGGATCCTCCATTCGTCACACCGGTGGACGATCCGAACAGGCAGGCACCGGAGCTGAGAAACCTTATCCCCGACGATCCCCGCGATCCTTACGATATAAAAGATGTCATCAAGCTGATCGTGGACGACGGCGAGTTCTTCGAGGTTATGCCCCTGCACGCGCAGAACATCGTAGTCGGATACGCCCGCCTCAACGGCCACTCGGTCGGCATCGTAGCCAACCAGCCCGCGCACATGGCCGGAGTCCTGGACATAGAGAGCTCGATCAAGGGTGCGCGCTTCATCCGTTTCTGCGACGCCTTCAACGTGCCGCTTCTCACATTCGAGGATGTGCCCGGCTTCCTGCCCGGTACGGACCAGGAGTGGAACGGTATCATCAGGCACGGCGCGAAGCTTATTTACGCGTACTGCGAAGCGACCGTTCCCAAGCTCACCGTTGTTACGCGAAAGGCGTACGGAGGAGCGTACTGCGTTATGTCGAGCAAGCATATCAGGTCGGACTACAATGTCGCCTGGCCGACCGCCCAGCTCGCCGTGATGGGAGCCGAGGGCGCGGTGAACATCCTGTACAGAAAAGCTATCGCCGAGGCAGAGGATCCCAAGGGTGAGAGACAGGCAAAGATGGACGAGTATACCGAACGCTTCAACAACCCGTACGTAGCGGCGGCGCTCGGATATCTTGATGACATCATCATGCCCGAGACGACCCGGCCAATGATCATTCACGCATTGGAGAACCTGCTCAACAAGAGACAGACCCTCCCGCCGAAAAAGCACGGCAACATCCCGCTATAAGATGGAGGTATCCCTATGGCAGGCAAGAAAAGTGATGCCACCCGGCTGAAAGACTGGGAAAAAAACGTCTACGGCCCGTTCAGAGAGAAGGGCGGCGAGCGCCACGAGAGATTCGTAACGACATCGGACATCGTGATAGGGCCCGTCAGCACTCCATTGGATGCTTCGGAGGATTCATACGACAGCAGGCTCGGGATGCCCGGCTCCTTCCCCTTCACCAGGGGCGTCTACCCCACGATGTACAGGGGACGGCTATGGACGATGCGCCAGTATGCCGGATTCGGAAGCGCCGCTGAGACTAACAAGAGATTCAGGTATCTGCTGGACAAGGGACAGACAGGACTCTCGGTAGCGTTCGATCTCCCTACACAGATGGGATACGACTCCGACTCGCCGATGGCATTCGGTGAAGTCGGAAGGGTCGGCGTTGCGATCGATACTCTCGACGATTTCAGGACCCTGCTCAACGGCATACCGCTCGACAAGGTAAGCACCTCGATGACGATAAACGCGACGGCCGCGATACTCCTCGCCATGTATGTCGCGCTCGCCGAGGAGACCGGCGTACCGTTCGAATCGATCAAAGGTACTGTTCAGAACGACATACTGAAGGAATATTACGCACGTGGAACATACATCTACCCTCCCGCCCCATCGATGAGGGTCATCACAGATATCTTTTCATGGTGCAAAGAGAACGCCCCCAGGTGGAACACGATATCGATCAGCGGTTACCACATCCGTGAGGCAGGATCTTCGGCTGTGCAGGAAGTGGCGTTCACCCTTTCCGATGCTGTCGAATATATCGACGCAGCCGTAAAGGCCGGCCTGGATGTCGATGAGTTCGCGCCTCGCCTCTCCTTCTTCTTCTGCGTACATAATAACGTCCTCGAGGAAGTGGCGAAGTTCAGGGCCGCCAGAAGGATATACGCCAGGATCATGAAGGAGCGGTTCGAAGCGAAAAAGGACAAGTCGTGCCTCCTCCGTTTCCACACTCAGACAGCCGGGTGCTCTCTGACGGCGCAGCAGATAGAAAACAACGTCGTACGAGTGACCCTGCAGGCTCTCGCCGCTGTCCTCGGCGGCACCCAGTCCCTGCATACCAATTCGAAGGATGAGGCTCTCAGTCTCCCCTCGCAGGAATCAGCTCTCACTGCGCTGCGTACCCAGCAGATCATAGCGGAGGAGTCCGGTGTCTGTGAGACGATCGATCCCCTCGGCGGCAGCTACTTCGTCGAAAAGATGACAGACGAGCTGGAGGATAAGATCGTCGAGCTGATGGACAGGATCGAGGGCATGGGCGGCATGACCAGAGCCATCGAGTCGCAGTTCCCCCAGAAGGAGATCGAACGCTCATCATGGGAGTACCAGAGAGGCGTCGAGCATGATGATATTACTGTCGTCGGGGTCAATAAGTACACCGGAGGCGACTATACTGTCTCAAATGAATTCAGGGTCGACCCGGAGATAGAGAAGAGTTATGTCGACAACCTCACCCGTATGAGGAAAGAGCGCGACGCGGCGGAGGCATCACGCCTGCTCAACGCCGTCGTCGAGGCCGCGCGAGGAACAGACAACCTCATGCCGCCGATAATCGCGGCGGTCAAGGGCGGATGCACACTCGGTGAGATATCGTCTTCTATGGAAAAGGTGTTTGGACGCTACACGCCCGGAGCTTCCTGATCAAGCAAGAATACGAACGGAGGATATGATGTCCGACAGGCTCGGAAAACTCGGCCATATTGGTATTGCGGTGGCAGATCTTGAAGAGGCGAAGAAACTCTACGGCGAGGTTCTCGGCTTCACCTTGACGAAAGAGATGGAGATGCCCGAACGCGGCCTCAAGGTCGCCTTCTTTGAAACAGGCAACACGAAGATAGAACTCCTCGAAGGAACAACACCGGAGAGCAATATTACAAAGTTCATCGAGAAACGCGGAACAGGGATCCATCACCTCAGCTTCGAGGTCGATGATATCAGGGGCGTCATGAAAGAACTGGCTGACGACGGCGTACGCCTGATCGATCAGGAACCGAGAACCGGCGCGGAGGGCCACCTTACCGCTTTCATGCACCCGAAATCCACGCTTGGTGTCCTGCTCGAGATCGAAGAGGAATAGTTACTGTCTATATATGCATAAAAAAGGGCGCTCCCCTGTGGAAGCGCCCTTTTTATATTTTCAGACAACAGTGGAAGACTACTCGTAGTCGTAGAATCCCTTCTTCGTCTTACGTCCGAGGTACCCTGCCTCTACCTTCTTTACTAGCAGAGGGCACGGCCTGTACTTCGGATCCCCGAACCCGTCATGAAGGACCCTGAGGATGTTGAGACAGATATCGAGTCCGATCAGGTCGGCGAGCTGCAGCGGTCCCATCGGATGGGCCATACCGAGCTTCATCACGCCGTCGATAGCCTCGGCTGTCGCGACACCTTCCATAAGGCAGAAGCACGCCTCGTTGATCATCGGCATGAGTATCCTGTTGGCGATAAAGCCGGGATAGTCGTTCACTTCGATAGGAGTCTTCCCGAGCTTTTCACTCAGTTCAGTGATCAGCTTCGCGGTGGCATCGTCGGTGGCGAGCCCTCGGATGATCTCCACGAGTTTCATCATAGGAACGGGATTCATGAAATGCATCCCGATGAACTTCTCCGGCCGCGAGGTCGTCGCGCCGATCGCCGTGATCGAGATCGACGAGGTATTACTCGCGAAGATCACGTCCGGTCCACAGACACCGTCGAGTTCCCCGAAGATCTTCGTCTTGACGTCGAAATCCTCGAAGACGGCCTCGATAACAAGACCTGTATCCGCAGCGGCGGAGAGCTCGGTCGATGTCGAGATGCGTCCGAGTATCTCATTCTTGTCGTCTTCCGAGATCTTCTCTTTCTTGACGAGGCGCGAGAGGCTCTTGTCGATAGCGGCGACGCCCTTCTGCACGAACTCGTCCTTGATGTCTATCATCGTGACGGAGAAACCCTTTGCAGCGAAAACCTGCGCGATCCCGTTCCCCATCGTTCCGGCGCCAACAACGGCGACCTTCTCGATTGCCATCAGTCTGTCTCCCTTCATCCTGGTTATATTTTTTACAGCATCTCCACGCTCAGTGCCACGGCGTTTCCTCCGCCGAGGCAGAGCGTTGCCAGACCCCTCTTGCCGCCCGTCTGCTTGAGAGCGTAGAGCAGGGTCACAAGGATCCTCGTCCCGGAGCATCCGATAGGATGGCCAAGAGCTACAGCGCCACCATGTATGTTGACCTTCGACGGGTCCATGCCGAGGTCCTTCATCACGGCGCACGGCTGAACGGCGAACGCCTCATTGAGCTCTATCAGGTCGAAGTCCTCCAGCTTGAGGCCCGTCTTGGCAAGCAGCTTCGGAACAGCTACCGTCGGGGCCATCATGACGAGCTCCGGCTCGAGTCCGCCGGTTGCGTAGCCTGTCACCTTTGCCATCGGCGTGACTCCGAGTTCGGCTGCCTTGGTATCTGTCATCAGTACCATCGCCGCCGCGCCGTCACTGAGCTGAGACGCGTTGGCGGCCGTGATAACTCCGTCCTTCTTGAAGACAGGCCTGAGCCTGGCCATCGATTCGGGGCTCGAGTCTCCCCTGACACCCTCATCAGTGTCGACTACCAGGGGATCGCCCTTCCTCTGCGGGATCTCGACCGTCATCATCTCATCCTTGAAGAGACCATTTGCCGCCGCCTCAGCAGCCTTGCGATGGCTGTTGTACGCGTACTCGTCCATCTCTTCCCTGGGAACATTGTATCTCTCGGAAGTGATCTCTCCCGTGTTTCCCATATGTATATCGTTGTAAGCGTCCCAGAGTCCGTCGTAGATCATCGTATCGACGATCTTGCCGTCTCCGAGCCTGTAGCCGGTCCGGGCCTTCCTGAGGATATAGGGAGCGTTGCTCATACTCTCCATACCACCGGCGACCACGACCTCCTCGTCACCGAGCTTGAGCGCCTGGGTACCGAGTACAACAGCCTTGAGTCCCGAACCACAGACCTTGTTGACGGTCATGGCCGATACGGCAAAATCGAGCTTGGCGCCGAGAGCCGCCTGCCTGGCGGGATTCTGGCCGAGCCCAGCACCGATGACGTTGCCCATGATGACTTCAGTAACGTCCGAGGGATTTATGCCGGCTCTTTTGACCGCCTCGGCAACCACCATTGCTCCGAGATCGGTCGCCTTTAAAGAAGACAGGCCTCCCTGGAATCTACCTAATGCTGTGCGTACCGCTCCGGCGATTACGACTTCGCTCATCGATTGCTCCTTCCTTGCGATGTCTGTCGCGTTTACTCTTCGGGGAATCTCTCTCTGATAAACTTGACGATGTCACCGGTGTCCGTTCCCGGACCGAAGATCCGGGCGACACCTATTTCCTGCAGCCTGGTCACATCTTCGGGCGGAATAATCCCGCCGCCGAAGACGACAATGTGCTCCGCGCCTTTTTCCTTCATCAGTTCCATTACACGGGGAAACATCGTCATGTGGGCCCCGGACAATATGCTGAGACCTACAACATCGACGTCCTCCTGGACTGCCGATTCAGCTATCATCTCGGGAGTCTGGTGCAGCCCCGTGTAGATGATCTCCATACCGGCATCCTTGAGGGCGTTGGCGACTACCTTCGCTCCCCTGTCGTGTCCGTCCAGTCCGGGTTTCGCCACGAGCACCCTGACTTTTCTCGCCATCTCGAAATCCTCCTCCGGGCTCTGTGCCCATTATATGAAAAGCGGCTCTTTATATTCGCCGAACACACCCTTGAGTGT
>CAYWGA010000086.1:0-10977 GCA_964457905.1 uncultured bacterium
GCCCTGAGATCGATTGTCGCAATTTTCTCCCCGGATTTTCCACCTGACCCTGGCAGTGAAACATTGATCGCTACCGCTATCTTTTCAGCGATATCGGACTGTATAGCGAGTATATGGACCATCTCCTGATCGTAAGTGTCCGACCAGGCCTGAGTACCATCTTCTACAAGAATCAGTTCAGGTATTATGCGAACCATGCTCGTTGTATCCGACTGGCGCTCACGTTGCACGGTGCCATAGATTATGTAGTCGACCCCGCCAAGCTCATCGGATATCTCCTGGGGAGACTTGTCGCTACCCTTGTATCTGATGACGGACTGGCGGGCGAGCACCCTGATGCTCTGAACCGAACCAAGCCTGGCCGATATCGCGTCAGTGATCCCGTCGGAAAAATAATCATCATCGGAAGGTCCGATATTGGCAAACGGTAGAACAGCTATCTTCATCCTACCGGGCGGCGAGTCATCCTCCCGCCTTGCGTACTTCAGAAGGATGAAGATGGATATAGCTATCAGAACAACAACCGATCCCCATCTCAATATCGACTTCGGCAAGAACCTCCCACTGGATCTTGCCGGACGTTTCTCTTTCTGCACGCTTCCGCTTCTGAGTTCTTCTATCGCGCTCCGCATCTCGCCGGAATTATTAAATCTAGCTGCCGGATCCTTTGCTAGCGCCTTATTGATGATCTCCTGAAGGCCCGGTGCTGAGGCTGTCAATTCTTCAGGCAGTGGGTCCGGTTCCTCATGAACGACCTCGTACAGCACCGCAGCTTCATGTTCACCCGAAAACAACCTTCGCCCCGTGAGCATTTCGTAAAGGATCACTCCCGTCGCCCAGACGTCTGTCTCCGGGCCCGTCTCCTCACCTTTTGCCTGTTCCGGGGACATGTACCCCGCGGTCCCGAGGGTGCTTCCCTCCCGGGTTATCCTAGTCGCGTTTTCGAGCTTCGCGATACCGAAGTCGAGGATCTTCACATGTCCGTCGATGGTCAGGATGATGTTCGGTGGTTTGATGTCGCGGTGGACGATCCCGTTATCGTGGGCCTTCGCCAGGCCCGAAGATATCTGCGAGGCGATATCTACGGCTTTATCTGTCTCCAAAGGCCCCTCGTCGATCAGCTCCCTGAGCGTCCGGCCCTGGTAGCAGGTCATCACGATAAAGGTCGCACCGTCATCGGTCTCATCTATCTCGTGGATCGTGCAGATGTTCGGATGGTCGAGCGCCGAGGCGGATTTAGCCTCCTGGACGAAGCGCTTCTTCGCCTCCGGGTCGGCGCTCATGTGAGCGGGCAGAAACTTGATCGCCACCTCGCGGTCGAGCTTCGTGTCGCGGGCCTTGTAGACCACGCCCATCCCGCCCTCGCCTAGCTTCTCGAGGATCTTATAGTGAGATATTGTTTCCCCTAGCATACGAGGGGATTTTAACACATGAACTCAGTCGGTAAACAAATAAATCAGACAGATTACCAGCGTGCCGCAGCCCCTACGGAACGTTCACCGTCAACATCATCTGGCAAACATTGTCATTTTCATCAGACTCGACTATCTCGTGATCGGCATCTACCACGAACAGCAGGTTGACTTCCCCTGAATATGTGTCAGGTACGATGTAGGTGAAATAGAATCGCTGGCCCTCTCCGACAGCCAGAGGCTTAATCGTAGAACCGTAGGCTACTAACAGGTAGTCTCCCGCATCATACTGGTTGTCATCAGACATATACAGCCGTCCTGTACAACCTGTCCCACTGTACACCACTCCCGCATTCACAACCTCTACATCCGCGGTAGCCTGCTGGCCCTGCGTGACCACGGACTGATGACTACTGGCCGCGACGTACAGATCGGGCAGACCGCTGCCAGCCTCGACGACAACGATGTACTGGCCGGGAGAAAAAGCGCCGATGTTGTTGGATTCATCCGTCTCGTCGATATCTTCACCTGAATCGATCATCCCGAAGACGCTGTATGACCCGGCAGGTATCCCGGACGGAATCGTAACCGAAAAGTATGACAGGGGAGTCTCATAGCCACTGATCATCCACGTTATCTCCTCGGCAGGAGGCATCAGGACGTCTGTTCCAGGTTCGAATGTCGCGTCGGCCGAAAGGTAATATGAGATCTCGAATGGTTCTATATCCGCCATCATTAACGGGGCCTCCAGCATATCATCCCCGCCGCTGCTCCCGTTGGCATCGCGGAATGAACGCCTGACCGCGATATACTGACCCTGCTCGACAGTAGTCGCGAATCCCGCGGACAGAGCGGTGAATTCGAGGTCGGGCAGTTCATCGGTCCCGCCGCCTCCCGTGCCGGGGCTGTCGCTGCTGCATCCCGCTGCCAGTAACAGTGCAGAAAAGAGAACTATCCCGAACAACCTTAATCCGCTCATTGTTTTCTCCTCGATCAGGACCTGAATCACCTGCCAACTGACAAGTTCTTTAATCGTTGCAATTATTATACCTCTGCTCCTCTCATGCCCCTCCCATAACCGTACTTGTAATTATTCTCATAAATGGTGTATAATGTCACCAAGCGGTCAACAAAATTTGACATTTTAGATTTACACAATGCCGCACGGGGGCGACTCGCACCGCCTCCGCACCGTTCTGTCTGTCTCGGAGGGGAGGGCTCGGATGGCTCAGCCATTTGATCCCGGCAGAACGAGGGGGGTCGGTACCACCAGACTGGTCCTGATTCTCATCATTCTCGCCGCCCTGGGGATTCGGGCGATACTTTTTGTAGCACTCGAGCCCTGGGATACCGATGTTGTCGAACGGCGCGTACTTACAGATGACGCTCGTAGCTACCACTATCTCGCCACGAGTATCATCGAAACGGGTACGTTTACAAAGTTTGACTCCGGGTTCTACCTCAGGACCCCGGGGTATCCCCTCTTTATAGCCGGCACCTATCTGCTCTTTGATCACCACACGTGGGCCGTTCTACTGCTGCAGATCATCATCGATTCGCTCACCGTCCTGGTCATCTACGGAATCACCATGGAACTCGGATTCGGGAAGCGGAAGAGGCTGATTGCCTCGGCCCTCTACGCCATCGCACTCATCCCGGCAGTCTGCTCAGTCAAGCTCTACTCCGAAACACTCTTTACGTTCCTCTTCGCGCTCTCGATGATGTGGTTTATCCGTGGGCTGAAACGCGGCGGTACGCGGTGGTTCCTCTACTGCGGACTGGCACTCGGCGCGGCGACACTGGTAAGGCCTCTCGCCCTGAGTTTCGTGCTTGTATATCTCATCGTGCTTGCCTTCTCGAAGGTCAAAGGCAGAACGAAGGCCGTCGGAGTGGTGGCGCTTTTCCTCGCTTTCTTTGTCGTCATCATTCCCTGGGAGGCGAGGAACAACCACGTATTCGGACGCTACGCCCTGTCAAATCTGGCCGGAACAAATCTCTGCCGGTGCAATGTCGCCCTGACCAAGGCTTATGCCGAGGGGATATCACTGGCCGACGCCCGGGCAGAGCTGGAGGGAACGGCGCTTGCGGGAGTGACCGACCCGTTCGAGCGTTCCGATATCTACTGCAATATCGCCAGGGACTATATCAGCAACAACACGGGGGTATTCGCGAAGTATCACGCGAAGGGATGCGTGCAGACATTCGTAACAACTGCGAGGGGTGGTCTCTTTGACGTAATGGGAAGGCCGGTAGTACGCCGCGATGACATGCCGCTCAGGGCGGGCTTCATCCCGCGGACCATCGAGCGCCTCGAAAACTCGAAGGACGAGTACTTTATCGCGCCCCTGCTGGCAACAGGCCAGATGATCATCTACGCAACGGCCCTTCTCGGACTTTACCTGATGATCCGGGGGAAGGACAGGCTCTACGCTGTCCTGTTCATCCTCGCAATCGCCTACTTCACGATCACGCCCGGGGTGTTCAGCCTTTGCAGATTCAGGATTCCGGTGATACCGATATATTTGATCGCCGCAGCGAGGGGGATGGACCACGTGGTAATGAGGCTGAAAAGGGGTCGGGAGGTTTCCTGAGGATAATCGATATAAATCACATTTCGGTCTTGTCGGTCACCCGGTAGACGGTAACATACTCATCGATGGAGACCAAAGAAAGGAAATCCGGAAAATCCGTCCCCATGAGAAGCCCTGCCGGTCTCCTGGAGAGCGATGCCCTCCCGACGATCACGAATTGCGCTCCTCTTTCCACGATCTGCTTATCCATACTGTCGAAGTAGGTGCTTATGTCAGACATCTCCTTACCATCGGAATCTTTCAGCTCAGAATATCCACACGTCAGGTAGCGCTGCATATAGGGAAAGGTCCCGAGTACCACGATGCCGGTGCCATACTCGCTTTCGAGCAATCTCGACGCCTCCAGTTCCTCGACAGGATGAGCGTCGATATACATATCGATATGGCGGACACTCGAATATATCGTCAGAATGGCCAGAACTGCGACAAGCGATGCCGAAAGGACAGCAACGTGTCCTGAGCGCTTTAAAAATCCGGCGATCGCCATATAGTACAGCCCCATCACGGGCAGCATGAACCTGACACCGCTGAAAAATGTCATGCTACCGCCCGCCGCCAGCAGAATGATGAAGAGAAGGACGATAAACCTCTTCCTGTCAATACGCAGGATCATTGCGGCGATACCGAGAGTGCCCATGGCGAGGAAGAGAAATCCAGCAGCGCCCTTTCCACCCATGAAATAGAGTGTCGATGAAAAGAACCTGGCGAATTCCTTCAGTGAGGAACGCAGCCATCTGGCCGGGTCCTCCCTTATTACATCGGACAGGCTGCCAAACTGGATCCTGCTGAAATACGACCAGTCCTTGTCGCCGTAAAGCTTGAAGGCAACATTCTTCCAGTTCTCGTTATACAGCGGAGATCCGAACACTTTCGTATTGAGTACAAAATGGGGAACGAGAAAAAGAATCGAAGCAGCAATAAAGACAGCTGACAGTAACAATTTGTCCCGCCTGCTCCTGTCACCGTCGCTGATCAGGATAGCGACCACTGGAACAGGGAGGATGAAAACGGCGCTATACCTCGAAAAGAAAGCTGCCGCGAAGAGGAATCCCGCCAGGACGGTCAGTCCTGCCCCGGGTCTCTTCACGATCATGAGCGAGATAAGGAGAACACCGGACACCAGTGCGGTAAATGTCATATCAGTCGAAACGCTCAACCCGAATGTCATCACATGGAAGTTCAGTATCAACAACAGCGCCGTGATCGAAGCGGCCGGTTCCCCGAAGACCAGTCTTCCGATCCTCCACGCGAACAGGACGAACAGGCAGGCGAACATGCTGGAGACAAGCCTTCCTCCGGCGAAGGTGTCGTTTACGGCCTCTCCCACGGCAGCCGTGAGCACGGGATACAGGAGCGGCCTGTACAAATCATGCGGCAGGGAACCTGACCTTATCTCGTCGGCCTTGAGAGTATAACCGTCGAATTCGGCGGTCCCAGGCAGTTCCATCACGTGATATCTGATGCCGAAGATTATCAGGAATATGCAATAGATTATCAGAAGGGCAGGCACGGCCCGGGCCGTGAAGATTTCCAGTCCAGATTTTTTCATCTCGATCGTGCTTTCAGTGTTGCTGGTTTGTTACCACTTGTGACGGTCGCCGCCCCGGATCAGATCGAGGAACTCCATCCTAGTCTTGGGATCCTTGCGGAAGGCGCCCTGCATCGAGCTTGTGATGATAAGCGAGTCTCGCTTCTGGACCCCTCGCATCGCCATGCAGAGATGGACCGCCTCGATGATCACCGCAACGCCGAGCGGCTTGAGATGATCCATAAGTGTACCGGCTATCTGGTGGGTCAGGCGCTCCTGGACCTGGAGCCTGCGTGCGAACATGTCGACGACCCGGGGGATCTTCGAGAGCCCGATGATCTTCCCGTCAGGGATGTAGGCGACGTGGCACTTCCCGTAGAAGGGGAGCATGTGGTGCTCGCAGAGGCTGTAGAGAGATATATCCCTGCAGATCACCATCTCGTCGTACTCTTCGTCGAGGATGAACCCCTTCATCACCTTGTCGATATCTTCCCTGTATCCGCTCGTTAGGAACTCGAGCGACTCCTTCATCCTGCGGGGCGTGTCCCTGAGGCCCTCGCGTTCGGGGTCCTCACCAAGCGCCTTGATTATCTCGCGTACATGTTCTTCCATCTCAGGCTCCCTCGATATGAGATGATTTGTCTATCCTGAATCTTCGCAGGAATAGTATCAGATACGGCCGGATTATTCAAAGTGAGAGGCGACTTTCTTCGCCGAAGCGGTATTGGTAACCCTGAAATGCTTCCCCTCCGCCCTGTAAGCGAACAGCGGCCTGAACCGGTACGACCACTCGAGGAAGGAACCGATGCAGCCGGCATCGTTCCCCTCGGCAAGGTAGCGGCCGAGGTAGGGAATAGTCTCCGCGCTGAGATGGATCAGCGGCAGAGCGACGAGAGGCGTATTCTTCTTGCCTGCCGGATAAACGGCGAAGCTGATAACACGCTCGTTGGAAGTAACGGCTGCCATCCCGCAACGCACAGATTTGCCGCCGTTCTTGACGTCCATGATGACGACTGCGTCTCCGTCGCGGACACCGCAGAAATCGACGAAGCCTTTAAAGGGAAAATCGAAGTACCTGTTCCCCGCCGTCACGATGACCCCGTCTGAGAAGTTGTCGCGTTCGAGGATCGCGCAGAGATCATAGAGAGGACCGGTATCACCGTTATTATTGTTATTGGTTACAAGCTCCACCCTGCCTGTATAGTCGCAGCCACGCAGCCAGTCCCTGAACTTGCTGTAGCCGTCCTGGCCCGTGCAGACACACGCCGACTCGACACCTCCCCTGAAGAGGAAGTCGAGCTGATGCTCCACAAGAGGACGACCGCCGACATCTATGAGCGCACCGGGCAGTTTCCCCGCGCTGGACTTCGATGCCTCAGCCGCACCAGTATCAAGAATTACAGCCTGCATTTCCGTTACCCTGAAAAAGCACAACCATCGATACAGCGTTCACTGAATTAATAATAATCCGCAGACTCCGCCACAAACGATTTATACAGGTGTGCTCCGGGTGAATCAGTCCTGGGGATAGACGCGGGCGAGTGCCGCAGCGAGAGATTCCTCGAGGGGACGCACACCATCGACGACGAGATCGGCGAATTCCTTCGTCGGTTCGACATATTCCTCGTACATCGGGACGACGTGCCGCTGGAACTGCTGCGCGACTGACTCGGGGGTCCTCCCCCGTTCGCGGACATCTCGTTCCATGCGCCGATTGAGGCTGGCCGCCTTGCCGATATCGACGAATACCTTCAGGTCAAGCATCTCCCTCACGCCCGGGCTGTAGAAGACATGCAGCCCCTCCACGATCATCACCCGCTGGTTCTCCGCCGTCTGGCTCACCGGGATCCACTCCCCCCGCGGGGCGCGGGTGTGGCTCTCGTAGTCGTAGACCGGAACGAGGACGTCTTTGCCCTCGAGCAGTTTGACGAGGTGATTCTCGAACATATCGAAATCTATCGCCCCGGGATGGTCGAAGTTATACCTCGCCCTCTCCTCCTCTGGGATGTGCTCGAGGTCGAAGTAGTACGAGTCGAGGGGGATAACGACGGGCTGGAGATCGTCCAGGCACCTGGCCAGGCCGAGTGCGAGGCTCGTCTTGCCCGAGCAGGAGCCACCTGAAATGCCTATGAGGTAGGGTCTGTTCATATCCTCAAGATAATGAAAAACGGGGGGCCGCAAAAGCCCCCCGTTGTGAATAATCTATAGTTGCCCCGGGCTTCTTATGCCTTCTTGACCGGTTTCAGCATGAAGCCGATTGCCGCTGCGACGAAGCATGAGACCGCCGCGATTATGAACGGCATCGACCAGGCGCCAACGTCGCCACCCTGGGCGGCATCCTTGAAGTAACCCGCCACCTGGGGACCGGCGATTCCGGCGAAGCCGTACGCCATGAATACCCAGCCGTAGTTCGTGCCGACGTTCTTGTTGCCGAAGTAGTCAGCCGTCGCCGCCGGGAAGAGGGCAAAGTTTCCGCCGAAGTTGAAGCCTATGATGCAGGCACCGATTATCAGACCATACTCCGATTTCCCCATCCCGAGGAAGAGTAGCATGATAACACCCTGGAAGGCGCACATAAGGATAAGCGACCACTTCCGGCCAAGCTTGTCGGAAACGGTGCCCCAGACGATGCGACCGAGGCCGTTGAGTATCGCGTACCAGGCCATCGCCGTTCCAGCCATTATCCCGGCCGTCTTCATATCAGTTGCAACGCCGCTGCTCTGCAGCGCGTCGATACCGAACAGCCTGATGCAGTAGATGACCATCAGCCCCGCAAGAGCCGACCCGATGAACATCAGCAGCAGCATGAAGTACTGCGGGGTCTTGAGCATCTCGCCGCTTGTCAGGTTGACGGCGCCGGTCGCTGCCGTGCCGGCATCAGCGGGAGGGCTCCAGCCCTTCGGCTTCCAGCCGTCGGGAGGATTGACCATCACGGTGCTGCCAAGCAGAACGAGGACCGCGAACGCGAGTCCATAGATAAAGAACACTGTCTGGACGCCGGGGAGCCCGAAGAGGCTCGTCGTGTTGAGGAGCCCGCCGAACCAGCTTCCCGCCATCTTGACCCAGAGGGTCGCGCCGAAACCGAATCCCGCTACTGCGAGCCCGGAGATCATGCCCTTCTTGTCTGGGAACCACTTCACGCCTACCGCGATAGGTACGACGTAGGCGAGACCGATACCGGCTCCGCCGACTATCCCGATGAAGAGGAGCTGTGTGATGAACGAGCCGCCGAGGAAGCCACCGAGGATGTAGCCGATGCCGAGGACAAGTCCGCCGGCCATCGCCACGAGTCTCGGCCCGTGCTTCTTCTGCAGCCTGCCGCCGATCACAGTGAATACGGCGAATGTCGCCAGGCCGGCCGAGAATACCCATGCGGCCTGCTTTGCGGTGAACCCGTAGTCGCCGCCTGAAATAGTGAGCAGTTTCGTAAATACGCTCCACGCGTAGATCGCGCCGAGACAGAGCTGGATGAGGATGGCGCCCGCCACCACTACCCAGCGATTCAGGACCTTCTGGTCGCTCATGCGATCCCTCCCGTTTAAAGTCTGCCTCCGTTTAACATTACATCCTGTCCGGTGTCAAGTTATGATTCCGGGACAGGCTGCCTCCACCTAACATTGAGATTCGCATTTAACCCACTGATATTGTGAAGATTGCACGGTTAATAAGTGTTTACGGCGACGCCTCTCTCTGGTAGAAAATCCAAGGATGGTCAGGGAAATTGAAAAGCCTCAGGCTCAGGAGGAGAGATGTTCAAACGATATTGCATGCCGATCTTTCTAATCAGTCTCGTCACCTTCATATGGTTCGGATGCGGCGATGATTCAGTAGCTCCTGTGAATAAAGAAACCCCGGACACAGAAGCGCCTCAGGTCGTAAGCATGACCGTCGAAGATGCCTCGCCTCAGGAACTGGTTGTAACATTCAACGAGATCGTGACCGCTGTCAGTGCGGCAGGTTTCTCAGCGACGATAAACAGCACGGGCGTAGTCATCAGCAGCATCGATAGCTCGGGGACCATGTCGCTGCGGCTTATCCTTCCCCATCCGGTATTGTATCCGCATACCGTGACCCTCCAGTACGATGCTGCCTCCGGCAGCGTACAGGACGAAGCGGACCCGCCGAACGTACTCGCCACTTTCGGCACGACCGAAATAACGAACAATATTTCCAACAAGATCGAAACGATCGCGGGCGGCAACGGTAACGGATACACGGGTGACGGCGGACCGGCCGCGAACGCCCAGTTTGACGAACCGTGGGCTGTTGTATGCCTGGGATCCACCGTATATGTAGCCGACCACAGAAACACGGCGATACGCAAGTTCGCGGTCGGCGGGAACATCTCTACAATCGAGGATCACTCATACATCGGGCGGCCAAACGACATCTGGATATCGGGTTCCTGGATCTACGTTGCCGGCAACGTTCATTGCGTATGCCGCTTCGAGGAGGGCGGTTCGTTCGAGCGCGTGGGCGGCTCGGTATACATGCCCGGTTTCTCCGGAGACGGCGAATCGGCACTGGACGCTAATATGATGGATCCGTACGGTGTCTGGGCCAGGGGAAACGACGTCTACGTGGCAGACACCTATAATGAGAGGATCAGGACATTTACCGTAGGCGGCAATATCTCCACTGTCGCCGGTGACGGCACATACTATGGTGACTTTGGCGACGGAGGCCCTGCGACAGACGCATCGCTGTCGCATCCTACATGCATCCGGGAACATAACGGCACATTCTATGTCTCCACGATCCGTGACCGTATCCGCGCATTCACAGAGGGCGGCAACATCCAGTCGATCGTGGAAAGCGGTCTCGACCAGCCGCTCGGAATAGCTATTTACGACGGATATATATACATCGCCGACACCGGTTACCATGCTGTTAAGCGAGTTCCCATCGCCGGTGGAACAGCGGAGACTCTCGCAGGAGCAAACGGGGCTGGTTATTCGGGTGACAACGCCGCCGCGTCGACCGCCATGCTGAACCATCCGAACGGTATCCATGTAGAGAACGGCTACATCTATATAGCCGATACAAACAATCATGCCATCCGACGTATGCATGTCCCGCGTTGAACCGGGCGGAAAATCACGGCAGCATGATGATTGATACCCTTCAACCCGAATAACGACGGGCATTTAATCCTTGATAGAGGGTATATCATCAAATATATTGGAAATCCGCGCCCGCGCCCCTTTCCGGGGCGTGCGGGCATCTTCCGAACGTATTGAAAACAGGGGGGTTGTGACATCTTTACCTCTATCACGAAACTCAAGTCTGAGATCAAACGGCAGGGCATCAAGCTCGTCGACCTCAAGTTCACCGATTTTCTCGGCCGCTGGCACCGTCTGACCGTCCCCGCGTCGAACGCGGACAGTAAACTTTTTTCGGACGGACTCGGATTCGACGGCTCGAATTTCGCCGGCCTGAAGACTGT
>CAYWGA010000087.1:0-10321 GCA_964457905.1 uncultured bacterium
GTGTCCGGGGTTCAAGTCCCTGCACCGCCACCAGTTCTTTCCGGCTTCTCTCATCAGTGGAAATCCCATGGACTGCAAAGACAAGGTCAGAGACTGGATCGATGAAAACGGGCTGATCAGCCGGGGCGACAGCGTTACTGCCGCTGTCTCGGGCGGCCCGGACTCGATGGCCATGCTTTCGATCCTCAACAATCTCTCCGGGGAGCTTGGATTCGCCCTCTCGGCAGCATATCTCGATCATCTCATCAGGAAAGATACGCAGACCGAGCGCAATGCCGCAGAGAGATGGTGCGGGCGCCTCGGTATCCCCCTGGTGACCGGGGAAAGAGACGTACCGGCCCTTTCCCGCAAAAAAAGGATCGGGATCGAGGAGGCGGCCAGGGAAGCAAGGTACGATTTTCTCGAAAAGTTCGGCATCGTCGCACTCGGGCACAACAGTGACGACCAGGTAGAGACGGTGCTTCATCATATTATCAGGGGGACAGGTATCCGCGGACTGACCGGGATCCCTGTGCGCCGGGGCTCTTTCATCCGGCCGGTGATGTGCTGCACAGGTGACGAACTGAAGGATTACTGTCGGAAAAAGCATATCGGATACGCAGTCGACAGTTCCAACAGGGACGTCAGGTTTCTAAGAAACAGGATAAGGCACAGACTCCTTCCATCGCTGAAAAAGGATTATAACCCCAATATCAGGGGTGCGCTCCTCAGACTGGCTAATAATGCCGTTGACGGGCTCAGCGCACTCGATGAAGGGATCGGGGACCTCGTCCCCCCAGCCGCCGCTGACGGCAGCGTGACGATCGATGCTGCATCGGCCCGTGAACTCCCCGACTACAGGCTCTACCTGCTGATAGATTCGGTCCTGAGGGACAGATTCGATGTGTACCGTGACATCGAAAGGGTCCATTTCGAGGCGGCAGCAGGGCTTATCCGCTCGGGAAGCTCCGGTAAGCATACTACCCTGCCGCACGGGGTCCGGGTGACGATCGAACCGGGTTCGGTCCGTTTCGAACGCGGAGCCGCCCCTTCCGGCCCGACTGACACTCCTGACGACATCGTTCTCCCGGGTGATGGAAAGTTCGACCTCCCGGGCTGGGATATGACCGTTTCCATCACGACAACGGGCAGACACGACGGATCCCCTTCCCCTTCCTCGGAGAGCGAGGCATCGCTGGCCGGAGTATCTTTTCCCGTCAGGGTCAGGCCCAGGCAAGACGGTGACAGGATCGTCCCGTTCGGCATGAAGGGGACGAAGAAGCTCAGTGACATCATGATCGACGCGAAGATCCCCCGGCGCAGCCGCGGTGCCGTTCCTGTCTTCGAGGACAGCGAAGGAATCATCTGGGCCCCCGGCCTCGTGACTGCCGAAAGAACAAGGGTCACCGGCAAGAGCAGGAAAGTGACCTCCTTCCTCCTGTCCCGAAAGAAATAACCGGGCGCTACCTTTTACTTCCCAGATTTAGAATGTCAAATCACGGCCGTTGTGCTAGTATTGCGTGGATAACCTTTGCGGGAGAGGGGACGCGATGGAGCAGCAGGGATTCAAGACACTCATCGAAGCGGGTGACATCCAGCGCCGGGTGCGCGAGATGGCGGAAGACATTTCCATAGATTATCCGAAGTCGAGTCCCCTGTTCATCGTTCTCCTCAAGGGTGCCTTCATTTTCGCTGCCGACCTGATCCGGAACCTCGACATACAGCATGAGATCGATTTTATCACACTGTTCAGCTACCAGAACGGGACCAAGCGCAGCTCCGATGTCGGTGTTATCAATCACATCCGCAGCAAGATCGAGGGCCGCGACATCATAATCGTCGACGAGATCGTCGATACCGGACACACACTTTCGCGGCTGATAAGGACCCTGAAGGATCACAACGCACGCAGCCACAGGATATGCACATTGCTCGACAAACCTTCGACCCGTAAGGTCAACATCGAGGTCGACTACGTCGGATTCACGATACCTGACGTATTCGTAGTGGGTTACGGGCTTGATTACAGGGAGCGCTACAGGAACCTCCCCTATATCGCCGAGCTCACCCCCGAGATCAGAAACACCATTAAGTCATAACGGGTTATTAGGTTGGACAAACTACCGGTTATCGCTTATCTTGATTTCAGAAACTTTAAAGCGACGGATTTCCCGGCCGTATGAGGAGAGAGTACGCTCTTTCCTGCTGTGGCCTGTACAGCCATTTTCCAACGGAGAAACGATACTATGAACGGTGACGACAAGAACCGTGACAAGAATCCAAAAAAGAAATGGGTCCCGCCCGGCGGCGCACCCGGCCAGCAGAAACCATCGAGATCGATGGCTCTCTGGGTCATGGTCATCATCCTCTTTTTCCTTGCCTTCCTCCTCTTCAATTCGACTAAGGAGAGGGAATGGCCCATCGATTACAGCCAGTTCATCGCCGAGATAGATAACGGTAATATCGCGAGCGTGGAGATCAAGGGGATCGAGGTCCGCGGAAAGCTCCTGAACCCGATAACGATACCGACCGGCGGGGATGGTACTACCATATCGAGTTTCAAGACGATTCTGCCAGCCGAGGACCCTCAGCTCGCGGAACGTATCTGGCAGGGGAACCCCGACGCCAAGATCGAGGCGAAATACCCGGGAAGCAGCGTCTGGGTGAAGGCGCTGGCCACGGCCCTTCCCCTCATCGCGTTGCTCGTGCTCTGGGTGATCCTTATGCGCAATATGCAGGGGGGCGGCAACAAGGCCTTCTCGTTCGGAAAGAGCAAGGCAAAGATGGCGGACAATAACATGCCGCGCATTACCTTTGACGATGTCGCGGGTGTCGATGAAGCCAAGGGAGAACTTCAGGAAGTGATCGAGTTTCTCAAGGATCCGAAGAAGTTCCAGAAGCTCGGCGGCAGGATACCTAAGGGTGTCATCCTGCTCGGCCCTCCGGGGACGGGCAAGACCCTGCTCGCCAGGGCAGTCGCGGGCGAAGCGGGAGTACCGTTCTTCAGCATGAGCGGATCAGACTTTGTCGAGATGTTCGTCGGTGTCGGCGCGAGCCGTGTCCGTGACCTCTTCGACAAGGGCAAGAAGCACGCTCCGTGCATTCTCTTCATAGATGAACTCGACGCGGTCGGCCGTCACAGGGGCGCGGGACTGGGCGGCGGACATGACGAGCGCGAACAGACGCTGAACCAGCTGCTCGTAGAGATGGACGGGTTCGTGACTAACGAGGGAGTCATCCTGCTCGCCGCCACGAACAGGCCCGATGTCCTCGACCCGGCGCTTCTGAGGCCGGGGCGCTTCGACCGCCGTGTGATCGTCGATATGCCGGATATAAGGGGCAGGCTGGGCATCCTCAAGGTCCACACGAGAAACATACCGATGGCTGATGACGTCGATCTCGATATACTCGCCAGGGGGACGCCCGGTATGTCGGGCGCCGACCTTGCCAACCTCGTCAACGAAGCGGCTCTGCTCGCGGCGAGACGCGACAAGGAACAGGTCTTCATGGATGAGTTTGAAGAGTCGAAGGACAAGGTCTTCCTCGGCCCGGAGAGAAAAAGCCGCGTCTTCAAGGAAGACACGAGACGGATGACCGCGTACCACGAGGCCGGACATGCCGTGGTAGGGTCGTACCTCGAAAACGCCGATCCTCTTCACAAGGTGACGATCATATCGAGGGGCAGTGCCGGCGGCCTTACATCTTTCCTCACCGACGACGACAACTACTACTACCAGTCAAAGGAATACCTTCTCGACATGATAACAATGGCTCTGGGCGGCAGGGTCGCCGAAGAACTCGTCATAGGCAGGATCGGCAGCGGCGCCTACGGAGATATCAAGACCTCCTCAGGCATCGCGCGAAAGATGGTCATGCAGTGGGGCATGAGCAGCAAGCTCGGCCCGATATCCTTCGGCCAGAAGGAAGAACAGATATTCCTCGGGCGTGAGATATCTACGCACAAAGACTACAGCGAAGAGACAGCACAGGAGATCGACGCCGAGGTAAAGACGATAATAATGGGTTGCTACGATAAAGCGCGAAGCGTCCTGACCGAGCACGAGAAGGAACTCCATGCGGTAGCCACTTCCCTTCTCGAACGAGAGACACTCGATGGCGAGGATGTGAAGATACTTCTCAGCGGCGGCACTCTTCCTCCAGTGATTAAGAAGCCTGAGGAGAAAAAAGCCGAACCGGCGCCTCCCGCTGAACCCGAGGTAATCGCGGACAATGAGGCCACCGAGACGGAAGCGGCCACGGAGGAACCTCCCGTCGTCGACAATACTGACGATACGGTAGAGACTGAGCCTGCCCCGACGGATCTCTTCTCGGATGTAGATCCTGATGAGACCACACCCGGGGAAAAGAAGGACGACGTTTAAGGAGGGGCGCGCGGCAGCGGCAGATGCGTTATAAGCTCCAACTCATCTCTTCCACGCGCGGATCAACCCTCGCCGGACACCTCCGCAGGGCCGGCGTCGATCCTGCAGGCATAGAGATCATGACACGGAAGGCCGAGACCGTTGTGATACGGATCTGTGGCCTTTCCGCAGCGGCGGCCAATATAATAAAACAACAGATGCTGTCGATAGGCGGAGACGCAGCGGTCCACAGGGAAGTCATCCGCGGCGCGCCTGACGAATCATGTGCCTATCTTATCTCCGACGCCAGGAGGCTCGAGGTCCTCGCGGGCAACATGACCGGTCAGCCTTTCGGCCTGGAAGAGGCCGGCTCCGAAATTATCCGTCTGCTGAAAATGCGGGCGGCGCCTCCTCGGTCGATTGATCTTCCCGGAGGCTCTCTTGATCTGACCGGCGGCCCCGTCATCATGGGGATATTGAACGTCACTCCCGACAGCTTCAGCGACGGAGGGCAGTTCAACGATCCGGCCGCGGCAGCGGAAAGGGTCGCAGAGATGATCGGACAGGGCGCTGCGATTATTGATATCGGGGGCGAATCGAGCAGGCCGGGAGCGGCGGAACTCGACCCGTCCGAGGAACTCGACCGGATCGCACCGGTACTGGAAAAGACAACGGGCCTCAGCGGCGCTGTGATATCCATAGATACGAGATATTCCCTGGTAGCGCGGGAAGCGGTCAGCCTGGGAGCCTCTATAATCAATGATATCAGCGGGTTCACTCATGATCCCGAAATGGCGGGAATCGCTGCCCGGTCAGGTGCTGCCGTTGTGGTGATGCATATGAAAGGCACACCAGAGACGATGCAGGACGACCCTGATTACGACGATGCTCCGGGCGAGATATCCTCCTGGCTTGAGTCCGCCACAGGCGATCTCGTCAAAAACGGAATAGCCCGGGAAAAAATAATCGTTGACCCGGGAATCGGATTCGGAAAAAGATTAGAAGATAACCTGGAGATCATCGAGCGGATCGGCGATCTCCATACGCTCGGCTACCCCGTTCTCGTCGGGCATTCCCGGAAATCGTTCATCGGAACTATTACGGGAAGAGACGGGCCGGGGGAAAGATTATCGGGCGGACTGGCGGTTACGGGTATCTGTCTTGACGCTGGCGTACAGATCCTGCGTGTACACGACGTACGCGAAACGGCCGATTATATCGCGGTCTGGAAGGCCATAAACAGGAAGGGCGGCTCCTCTTGAGCTCTTTTCATTTCAACCTGACGATAGATATGCTCGACATACTGATCGTCGCCTTCCTTTTCTACAGGCTCTTAATGCTTATCAAGGGCACGAGAGCGATCCAGATGTTCATCGGCCTCTTCCTGCTCATCATAGTCTCGTTTGTCGCCCAGTGGCTCAATCTCAACGCTCTTAACTGGATCCTGAGCAGCCTCAAGACTGTCTGGGTAATAGCGTTCGTGATCCTCTTCCAGCCTGAACTGAGGAAAGCGCTGACCCAGCTCGGCCAGAACAGGATCATAGGGATGTTTCTGAAGGTCGAATCCACAGGTACCGTCGCAGAGACGGTCAAGACCTGCCAGCTTCTTGTCGAGAAAGGTCTCGGCGCCATAATCGTGGTAGAACGTGACGTCGGTCTCAAGAACTACATCGAGACCGGCACGAGACTCGATGCGAAGGTGTCGAGCGAGCTGCTCGTAACGATATTCACGCCTCCCAGCCCTCTTCACGATGGCGCTGTAATAGTCGAGAAGGACAGGATCATAGCAGCGGGCTGCATCCTTCCCCTTTCGCAGAACCCGAGGATCGGACGCGCGCTGGGCACACGGCACAGGGCGGGCCTGGGACTATCCGAGGAGACCGACGCTATAGTGATCATTGTAAGCGAGGAAACAGGCTCGATCTCGCTGGCGCGTGAAGGCAAGCTGAAGCGCAAGCTTGACCTCAACGCGCTACGAAACGAGCTCGTTGCCATCCTGGGTATCAAATCTGCTGAAACCGTTCCAACCGCGTAACGGAACGGGAGCGGAAACCTCACCACACACATCTTCACGTCCCGGCCTCCGCTCCCTTCTCCTTCAGGACCGTTCCGGTGGATGATAAGGGCAAGCATGATGCCCGGTTCCGAGCGTCCCGCACAAAACGTGATAAACGTTACATTACAGACAGTTACACGCTCACCAGTGCCTGGTGGACTCTTGTCCGCAGGTAAGAAGGTCGCAACCTCCGTTTACGGACCCGGGATGACGATTCCCTGAGGAACGCTCTCTCATCTTTGGAATATGTGATGGAAACTGTGTTGCCGGTGTCTAGGTTTTTCGCGGTTCCCTGATCATGCCTCTCTCAACGAGCCTGACCAGGTGATCGATCACTCCACCATCGAACTTGTCGGTCTGGAGCTTGAGCTGCTCGAGTGCATCCCTGTATCCGAAAGCTATGCGGTACGGCCTGTCGCTCGTCATCGCGTCGAAACTGTCCGCAACGGCTACGATCCTCGCCCCGACTGATATCTGCTCGCCCTTCAGGCCGTCCGGATACCCTCGTCCGTCGAGACGCTCATGATGGTGCCTGACCAGGTCGCAGGCAGCCTCGAGGAACTTCATGTTCCTGATGATATTCGCTCCGACCTCGGGATGGCTCCTTACTATCTCCCATTCGCCATCGGTAAGCTCGCCCGGTTTGTTGAGGATGTCCTCGTAAACGCCAAGTTTCCCGATGTCATGCAGCGCGGCCCCAAAACTGACAGTCTCGAGATCCTTCTTGTCCAGGCCCATCTCCTCGGCTATCAGCCTGGCGAACATCGCCACTCTATCTGTATGGCCCCTCGTATACGAATCTTTTGCCTCTATCGTGGAGACGAGGACCTTGATCGTCGAAAGATAGGTGGACTGCAGCTCCGCATAGAGCCGCGAGTTCTCCAGTCCGGTAGCGAAAGAACTGCAGATAGACTTGAAGACTTCCCAGTCGTTCACCGTATATTCCTGGCCGCTCACCTTGCTGCCCAGAAAGACTATGCCGATCAGGGTGGACTTGACGATAAGCGGATAGGAGTAGAGGAATCCGAGATCCTGCATGAACTTGATCTCACGCTTCGCGTCTTCGGGTACATCGTCACGGCTGAGGTCGAGCTTTCCCTCACCGGTAAAGAGCAGATGACTCATCCCGGCGTCCCTGGAAAGCCTTACTGCCCTCAGGACCGAGTCTCTTATACCCCTGCCTCCCGCGTAGGAAAGATGGCTATCCGCGTCGGTCGGCGAGTAGAAAAGACATACAGAGCCGATACCGAGCTGCCCGGCCAACGTGAGGAAAAAGACGTTCGTGAGTTCCTCGGGATCGCGAAGCCTGTTGAGATCCTGGCTGAGGTCGAAGATCGACCGCAGGTCCAGGACCTTCTTCTTAAGCTCTCTGTTGACCCTCGTGATGTCATCCATCCCCTTCTGGACCTCATCTTCGAGATGCTCGTTCTTTTCCCTCAGGTCCCTGCGGCGGTTTGCCTGGGACAGGAAATTATCGACCTTGGCGATCATCTCCTTGATGGAGAACGGTTTCTTTATATAGTCCTGCGCTCCGGACTTGAATCCTTCGAGCATATTGTCCGGAATAGCATTTCCTGAGATCATGATAACGGGGATGTCACGGTTGATATCGCGGGTGCGTATCTCGTCGCATACGGCGAATCCGTCCTTCCTTGGAAGAACTACGTCGAGGAGGACCAGATCGGGGAGAAACTCGTCGTATTTGCGCAGCGCCGACTCGCCATCCAGAGCATACTCGGTATTGTACCCTCTGCTTCTCAGCGATTCGGTGATTATTTCGACAACGTTGGGATCGTCATCGACAACGAGAATATTTCCGTTCAAGGTTATGCACCCCTCAGGAGACGGAACCCACGGGCTGAACCGATTTTGCTATTTCCTTCTCCATGATCGCGGCGAACGTATTGACGACTTCACGGTCGTATCTGAGTCCGTAATTCTCTTTTAACGTGTCGAGCGCCTCCCTGGCGGACAGGGCAGGACGGTTAGGCCTTTCATTGATCATGGCCGCGTAACTCTCTACCACAGAGATGATCCTCGCCCCCATGGGAATATCCTTGCCCCTGAGACCTCTCGGGTAACCCTCGCCGTTGAATCGCTCGTGATGGCTGAGTACAACATCAACGACATGATTGTTGAATTTCATCCGCCTGAGCATCTCGGAGCCATCCTCGGGATGCCTTTTGATTACCTGCCATTCGTCCTTGGACAGTTCGCGCGGACTGCGCACAATGAGGTCGCTTACCTTCACCATGCCCATGTCCCTGAGTACGGTACCGTATATGAGATCCTTGAAGTTATCCTCGGGGTAATCCATATTTTTCGCGACCATGCCCACATAACGCGAGACGATCTCGGAGGTCCCCTTCAGCATCGTGTTTTCTTCAATAAGTGATATGAGCGTCTTTACTATTCCAAGGGTCCTCTCGTTCTCCCTCTCGAACATCACGGCGTTGCTGTAAGCGCCTTTCGCGAGGTTCACGAGTATCTTCATGAATTCGAAATCTTCCTTCTGCATCCCTCTGCCGGCGAGCCGCTTGCCGAGAAATATCAGGCCGGCCATTTCCTCGCCCAGATTGAAGGGGCACACATACTCAAGCCCTACATCCCCGAGGTTGTTCCTGGTCTTCTCGTTCAGCTCCATGCTGCTTATCTCGAAGACATCCCGACCCCAGCCGATCCGTTCCACTTCGTTGTCACTTAACTCTATCGGGGAAAGTTTCTCCTCATCGACACCCTTGGCAATGGAGGGCATGAACACGCCTTCTCTTCTCTCGAAGAAAACAGCGGATTCTACCCCGCCCTGTGCGATCGATGTCAGGAGAAAAATATCCAGAAGTTTTTTCCGTTCCCTGATGGAATTGAAGTCAGCGCTTATCGAAAACAGGGTCTTCAGTTCGAATATGCGCCTCTTGAGCTTTTTATTGAGGTCCTTGGCATCCTCGGTATCGATCTCGTCGGCAAGGCTGAACGGAGATACCGGATCATCGATCCATTCCGGAGGAGTTCCCCCTCCTGTCGATTCGAAGATCTCCGAGATTATCTCTTCCTCGCCGCCCGCGTCCTCTTCTGCCTCAGCCTGAGGAGGCGTTTCTTCATCCTCAGACTCGACAGGCTCTTCGACAGCGGGCTCATCCTGCTTTACTTCCGCCTTCGGCTGATTTTCACCGGAGTCGTACGCCATAAGGATGACTCCGTCCTGACCGGCAGGTTCGCTTTTCTCGTCCGCATCCTGCTCTTCGACGGCAGCTTCCACTGCCTGGTCGGCATCAGTTGTCTCAGCAGCAGGAGAAGGATCCGCGGTCTCCTCCTCCTTCACCACCGTTGAAACGGAGGCTCCGGAAACGGCCTCTTCCATAGTGGAACAGATATTGATGTTTGTCTCTTCATCCTTCAGAAAATCGAGAACGACACTGCTTGTAACAACGAATGTTACCTCTCCACCCTTCTCCCCCAGGTCCTTTACAAATCCCCGGAGAATCCTCGCCACACCGCCACCGAGAGAAGTGAGTTCGGAAAAGTCGAAAACGACAGTTTTGAACTCTCTTTTGAGACATTCCTGCGTCAGCTGTTCGATCTTCTCATTCTCGTGGAATCCGAGTTTGCCCGAGATCTGGAACCCGGCGCTGTCAGCGCCGCCGAACTCGAGTCTTTCGAATCTGGTCCTTGTCATCTGGCCGCTCCCGCCCTGATGTTAGTCCGCGCTTAATACAACCTCTTCTTCCTGAGCGAGCCATCTGTCCAGAACGCTCCTCAGAAAGCGCCATTCGCTTCCTACCTTCTTCGCGGGAATCTTCTTTTCCTTCGCGAGACGGCATACCGTCTTGACGTGCATCTTAAGATACTCCGCCGCCTCGACGGATGTCATGACTTCGGTGGCATCGTCATTGCCGCCGAAGATGATGCTGCCGTAGTCCCTGTGGTG
>CAYWGA010000088.1:0-10066 GCA_964457905.1 uncultured bacterium
AGTGACGGGAAAATCCTTTACGAAACGGCCCTCGTGATACTTCACTACGAAGGTGCCCGGCCCGGCGTGAGTGCCCGGATCGTCAGTGATGACCGTCTCGCTCCTGTCGAGTCTCTCCATGACTCTTTCGGCAAGGGGGTCGCCAACGGCTCGATCATGTACGACCAGTCTGTCGAATCGAGGGATCATAATTGCATGCCTGTTACCTGTTGCCCCTGCGCAGCCAGTAGACACGGCCGCCTTCCATGAGGAATATCATGAACATCCCTCCGAGGAATCCGCCGACGTGCGCGAACCAGGCGACGCCGCCGCCGAACTGGTCGTCTAGAGAGAGGAACCCCAGGACGAGCTGGATCACGATCCAGTAGATGATTATCACGAAAGCGGGGATGTAGACAAACTGTATGAAGATGAATATCCAGAGCAGCGTCATTATCCTCGCCTGCGGGAAGAGGACGAGATACGCCCCCATAACCCCCGCTATCGCTCCGCTCGCTCCGATAGTCGGGATTATGGAACCCGGATCGGCTGCGATGTTCAGGGCGTGGGCGAAGAGCCCGGCAGCGAGATAGAAGAGTATGAATCTCAGAGGTCCAAGCACGTCCTCGATATTGTTGCCGAAGATCCAGAGGTAGAGCATGTTGAACCCGAGGTGGAAGAATCCGCCGTGAAGGAACATAGAGCTGAAAAGGGTGATGAATATCGGGGACGGCCCCTGTGTGTGAGGCAGGCCGGCCAGCGGTTCGGTAAGATCGGTCATATTCGTTATCTCGAAAGGTGTCGCTCCGAGGGAGAACGCGACGCTTGGACCTTGCCAGAGCTGGTACAGGAATATGACGACATTAAGCCCTATCAGGGTCCAGGTGATGACGGGTTTCCTGCGGGTCGGGTTGATGTCTTTCAGTGGTAGAAACAGCATAGGTTATTTATATAGCGTAAGCGGCATCGGTGAAAGAGATAATTGAGTGCAGGCTCAGGATCCCATCTCGAGCAGGACCTTGAAGGCGTCTTTTTTCCTCGTGCGTCTCATCGCTGTCTCCCACTTCAGGAAGGGGTAGATAGCGGTGAGGAACGGCTCAGTTTCGACTTTTTTCTTTTTCAGCAGGCCCAGCGCCTTTTCGAACGGCCCGCATCTCGATCCGACGACCGTGATCTCGTCGACAGCTACTTTGGACGGGTTCCATTTCAACGGGGCGTGGAACGTCGACTTGAGGACGACTGTGCCGTGCGGCCTGACGATGGAGACTGCATCGGGCAGGCCCATCCTGCTCCCCGTGCATTCCACGGCGACATCGAACGCCCCCTGCATCGAGGGGATCGCCGCGGTGTGCGCGGTCTCGATGCCGAGTTCATTGAATACGCGCATCTTATCCGGCTCCACTCCGAGTACCGTCAGCTCTTTCGTCTTCAGCCTCAGCACCTGGGCCGCCATCGCGGCGAGCCTGCCGTCTCCGAGTATCGCGACGCGGCACGACTGGCTGATGTAAACACGTTCCGGGATCTCGCAGGCGGCGGCGAGCAGTTCCGTGAAAACGGCAGCTTCATCGGTAATGCTGTCGGGGATCGCGTGAAGATTTGTCATCGGGATCGTGAGGTATTCTGCGAAGGCGCCGTCCCTGCCGTCGATGCCGAGGACGGTCCGCTCCCGGCAGTGTTTGCCGAGCCCGCGCCTGCAGAGCTCGCACCTGCCGCAGCTGACATTGATCTCTCCAGTGACCCTTCGTCCCGCGAGGCTGCGAGGGGTCTCGACCGTTCCGACGAACTCGTGGCCGGGGATGCCCGTAAAATCCATGTATCCCCTGAGGATCTCGAGATCTGTGGAGCAGATGCCGGCATAGTGGACCTTTACCAGGGCCTCTCCCCGGCTGGGGCGGGGCCTGTCCATCTCTTTCTCGAGAAGTTGTCCGTCTTTGAAATAAAGAGCCTGCATGACATATCAAGGATAGCGCATCGGGCGGAGAATTGGTAGAGGTAGAATAGAAAGAGAGTGGAACATTACGGCAGTACGGAGGTTCCTGATGAGATCACTGAAGAAGATAATACTGGCGCTGCTGCTGATTGCGGCCATTCCTTCAGCGGTATTTTCCGCGCATATATTTTACCTGACTGAATCTTTCGGCAGGGTGGAGATCGAAAAGGTCGAGATAGACGACGGCGATGTCATCACCCTGGATGGAGAGGATGTGATTACGGTCCTGATCCCTCTTGGAGTCGGGCAGTCGGGCGACCTCGTTAAAAGTGAGATGAGGAGCGGTGAGATCACGATAAGGTCGTCAGGGGGCGAACTTCATATAAGCAAGAAGCAGGTGGACGGCAGGGAGATATCCTTTCCCGTCGTAAAGATCGAGGATCTTTCCGCCTACGATATGAGAGTAAACATAGCCGGCGGCGACGGTACGAAGAAGGCTTTCAGGATAAGCCGTTATGATGATGTCGAGACTGACGACGGTCCTGTCATCGATATGTTCGCCGGGAGGATCCCACTCGAAGACGGCGATTACTCGATCACCCTCGAGATCAGCGCCGCTGAGACGGCGGTACATGTCTCCGGCGAAACGACGATTTATTACGAGGGCGGATTCATCCTCGCAGAGGGTTCCCTGTCGGATGGAAGATCGGGATGGTTCATCGTCGATTTCGGCGCGAGCGGAACAGTGATAACGAAGGAATTCCTTCCCGCCTATATCGATATCGAAGAGGTCAGGGCGATGGAGTATTCCGACAAGGGGAGCAGGGAAGTAAAGAGTGCTATGGCCGGCGCTGGCGGCGAAGTGACCGGATTTCTCGGGAATGCCCGCCTCGGGACCCTTTATGTCGGAGACGTGAAATTTCCAGATGTGACAGTGAGCGTCATCGAATCGATGCCTGATTTCGGGTCGAGAGAGATCGTCGGGATACTCGGATTCGATCTGATGAAGAGATGCGACAGGATCGCCTTTGAATATCCGCGCGGGGGGTCTGGAGTGATGATGATGGGCGAGAGGCATACGATGGCGGAGACCGACGCCCCGTCTGCCGAGGTGCCTTTCTATCTGGTGGCGAAGCATATCTTCCTCGACGGCGAGGTTAACGAGGTGCCCGTCTCCTTCCTCTTCGATACGGGTGCGAGGAGTTCGATAATCTCCGAATCAAAGGCCGATCAGGCGAGGTTGAGCGAGGCATCCGGCGGTAGCAAAGGCGAGCTCCGCGGGCTTGACGGCAATCCCGTCGAGACGCGAGCGGTGGTCGCCGACAGGCTCAGGCTGGGCGAATGGCTCCACTCCGACGTGATGTTCCTCGCAGCCGACCTTTCAGTCTTCGAGAGTATCGGGCTGAGGCAGGGAGGCGGGATCATCGGTAACGATTTTCTCGATGACTACAGCCTCGTGGAGCTGGACTTCAGGCGCGAAGTCATCTCCCTGTGGAAGTAGGCCCTGTTTGTCCTTGAACAGCTGTCCGGTCGTGCCGTAACCTGCAGGCAGGCAAACACTACTACACCGGATATTATGAAGGAAGGCAGCGTGATGAAGGAGAAGACGGGTAATAGTTCCAGATACCTTCTTGATGATTTTACCATACAGGAGAGCTGGAGGCTCTTCCGGATCCTCTCCGAGTTTGTCGACGGATTCGACAACATGGTCGACGTTCCTGCAGGCGTAAGCATATACGGCTCGGCAAGGGCGAATGAGGGCGACAAATCGTACGAGGACGCGCGCAAGATCGCGCAGGTCCTCTCGTCGCGCGGATGTTCGATCATCACAGGCGGCGGCCCGGGAGTCATGGAGGGTGCCAACCGCGGGGCCCAGGAGGGTGGCGGGCTTTCAGTCGGACTGAATATCGAACTGCCTTTCGAACAGAGCCCGAACCCCTACATCGACAGGCTGATCTCGTTCCGATACTTCTTCGTCCGCAAGGTGATGCTGGTGAAGTACTCGATCGCTTTCGTTATCCTGCCGGGCGGGTTCGGAACGATGGATGAGTTCTTCGAAGCGCTCACATTGATACAGACCCACAAGATCGCGCCTTTCCCTGTCTTCCTTGTCGGCAAGGAATACTATGGCGGACTCGCTGACTGGATCAACAAGAAGATGCTCGCCGAGGACATGATCCTTCCCGAGGACCTCGAGATCGTCAGGCTTGTCGATTCCGTAGATGAAGTGATCGAGGGGGTCGCTACACTTCTCGACGGTGTGGATTTCGGGCAGAAGAAGTGAGGCCCGTGCGGGCCGGTTTATCCTGAAAAGATGTAGACGAGCGTCAGGATGATGCCTGTGGCGAGGTGCGCGAGTATCGTCGAACCGTTAGCAGGCGTCATCGAGCGGGGATCGTCATGCGCCGCTGAGGCGACCTGTATCGCCTTAAGCGCCATGGGAAGAGAGGCCAGTCCCAGAAGTGTCCAGCGCGGCATCAGGCCGGCAGCGACTCCAGCGAGGATCGGGACGTAAGCGGACAGCATCACTATGGCAAAGAGCCTCGATCCCTTTTCTTTCCCCAGCCTTACAACCAGCGTGTTCTTTCCGGTGGAGGCATCGGCGGCGGCGTCCTGGAACTCGTTAATGATGATTATAGCCGTGGTGAATATGGCGAGCGGAAGGGGCGCCACGAGCGCCTGTTTCGATATATAACCTGTCTGGACATAGTAGGCGCCGACTGCTATCAGGCCGAAGGCGAGAAAGATCGAGATCTCTCCGAGGCCGCGTCCGGCGAGCATCGCGCGCGGTTCGGTGTAGAGGATCCCCAGTACGAGGCCCGTAATACCGAGCATTATTACCGCAGGTCCCCTGACAGAATAGAGATATGCCCCGATAAGGGCCCCGAGCACGAAAAGGACGATCGATTGGATCAGCACCCCGCGCGGCGTCACGAAACCGGCCTGGATCATCCTGCTGCCCCCCGTGAAGGGGCTGGCGAAATCGACATTCGTCTCATCGTTGCCCGACCTGTGATCGAACCAGTCGTTTATCGTATTTGAACCGAGATGCATGAGGGCAGCTCCGGCAAGTGTCAGCCCGGCCAGAAGGGGATCCCAGCTTCCTGTCTCGAAGCGCGCTATCGCTGTGGCGAGTATCACGGGAAGTATGCTTACGGTGAGGAAGGGTATCCTCAGTTCTGTGAGATATGCCTGCAGCCTGTTCAAGGTCCCTTCCTTCCGATCAGGGTCAGTGGTCAGATGTCGAATATAATCTGAATATCAGGCGGCGTAAAGATGACAAAAAAAACCGGAGCGCTTATGACGCTCCGGAGATCCGCGTGCTCACGGCGATTATGCCTTGAGCAACCCGGAGGGGATATAAAAAAGGCGGGATGCATGTGCGCCCCGCCTTTGGAGTCTGGATGATCTACCAGACGCTCTTGCCCCAGACGCTTTTCCCGGCGATCATGAGGGCTATGATCATCGCTATGCTTGTGAAGTGAAACATTTTCAACCCCTTTCCTTGTGACTCCCAAAAGCTACTTCGTATTTATTGTCGTTGCTCACGCTTACCAGTTATAGCCAGTTGCGTGCCATAATTCCCTGTTGTTCCTTATTGTTCCCCGTAAAGCTGTAACTGCTTGTAATACAAAGAGATAAAAATGTCAAAAAATACAGTTTCCGGCACGATGGGCCGGGCGGAGATCAGGCAATAGTAAACAATATTTTACGTAATTCTGTGTATCCTCGCTAACGTCAATAAAAGCAAGGAGTTAAAATGTAATTGACAGTTTACGTGAATGTAAATGAATGTTTACGAAAACGGGGCGCCAATGAACGTGCCCCGATTTTATCATTTGACACCCCCGCCGGAGCCGCTTTATCTTGGTGTTCCGGGGTTATTTCATTGCCCGGTATGTAATTACTTGTCCACGAAGCAAGAGGGACACTCGACAGAGATGCCTTTTTCTAGACTTAGAGCAGTTCACCACATATACACCGCTCCTACGCACCTTCAGGTCATACTGCGCCAGATGCGGGGCCGTCTCCGCGTTCCGGGTGAGCCGCGGGAGCATCTGAGCGCCGTGATGGACTGGCTGCGCAGGGCACAGGATGTGAGCGGTACAGGCGGTGTCGCGGGATCATATTCATTCTCGTACAGCGGCGGATGGATGCCCCCCTACCCGGAGACGACCGGATATATCATCCCGACATTCATCGAGTACGCCAGGCTGACCGGTGAGAGAGACTTTTTTGACCGGGCCGTTAGGATGGGCGAATGGGAGATGTCGATTCAGCTGCCGGGCGGAGGGCTTAATGAAGGTATGGGGATCAATGATGTCCCCAGCGTCTTCGTCAGCGGCCAGGTGATCCTTGGATGGACGGCCCTGTACCGTGAGACGAAGAGGAAGGATTTTCTCGAAGCGGCCGTCAGGGCGGCCGACTGGCTCCTGTCGGTACAAGACGACGACGGGAAATGGTGTCGGTACACATTCTGCAACATACCGCATACATATTATTCGAGAGTGGCCTGGTCGCTGATCGAGGTATACCGGATCACCGGTGAAAAGAGATATCTTGATGCCGCCGAGGCCAACGCTCGATGGACGATTGCTCAGGCTGGAAAGAACGGCTGGTTCGAGAAGGCATCTTTCAGGGAGGGCGATCTCCCCTTCACGCATACGATCGCCTATACGATGCGGGGGTTGCTCGAATCGGTATCCGCCCTGCCCGAAGAACTCGGAGATGAGGTCCTGCGTACAGTCGGGACAGGGGCCGAACGGATACTGATGCTTTTCGAGCGCGGCAAGAAGGATCCCAAGGCGATGCCTCCGCTGCCCCCGGGAAGACTCGATTCACGCTGGCGCTCCGATGACAGTTACTCGTGCCTTACAGGGAATGCCCAGACCGCACTGATCTGGCTCAAGCTCTATCGCGACCACGGATTCGATGCGCGCTACCTCAACGGCGCGCTCAAGATGGTCGAACTTCTCGAATCGACCCAGATACTCGACTCGTCCAATCCCGGCATCAGGGGCGGGATCGCCGGATCGTACCCCGTCTGGGGAGGATATATCCGTTACGGCTTCCCGAACTGGGCTGCGAAGTTCTACGCCGACGCCGAGATGCTTCTCGAGGCGACGATGAAGGAACTCGAGGGGGTGTCGCCGTGAGGATCGGTATCGTCACCTCATCGAACCACAACCCGTACGGCGCCGTGATCATTCAGCGCCTCAAGGAGATGGGCCGCCTCCCCGTTTGTATCATCAGCAACGAGACGACGAAGGGGGCAAAGCTGCGGAAGCGCCTGAAGAAGCGCGAGTATTCGGCCATCATCGAGGATGCCGGCTACATGCTCGGGAGGGCCCGGCCCTCCGGCGGAACGGAGCCCTCACAGCTCGAGCAGTACGCCTCTTCCCGCGGGTATGGTTCGTGGAACGTTCCTCTCCGGACGATCGCCTCGGGAGAGGGGATACCGATGGAGTGTTTCAGCAGCTTCAATACGAACGACGCGATAAAATTCGTTGAGGATAACGGAGTCGATATCCTTATAAACGCGGGGCACGGCATATTCAGGAAATGGATGATCGCCGCGCCGAAACTCGGGATACTCAATGCCCACATGGGGATCCTGCCCGCCTACAGGGGGATGAACGTAATAGAGTGGAGCGCCTTCTACGGTGACCCCATCGGGGTGACGGTTCATTTCATAGACCGCGGCATCGACACGGGCGACATCCTTCTGTCCCGTGAGCTGACTCTCAAGGAGGGCGACGATTTCCTGAATCTGAGGGAACGGTTGCAGGTACTCGGGATCGATCTGCTCGCCGAGTGCATTACGCTGCTTGAAGAAGACAGGCTCCTGGGAAAGGTCCAGGCCCCGGAGGAAGGAAGGCAGTATTTCGTGATGCACCCGCGTCTCGCCGCTATCGCGCATCGAAGGCTCACCGCCCGTATCCTGCGCTAGTCTTTCCTGATACTTCCCCGGATACTCTCCATCAGGCCGAGCAGGGCGAGTCCGGCCCTTACATGCGGGACTCCGGACCTTGGCTCCAGGGAATCTCTCGCCTGCGCCAGGTCATCGCTCCGTACCAGTCCCGTGACCAGGGCGAGGAAGAGGTAGGCAGCGCTGCCGACAGCGAGCACCGTGAGACTCTTCAGTATCGCGCCATCGAAGGGCACTACTTCGTAGACCAGAGGGTAGACCAGTGAGAGGATTACGGGGAAGACGGCGTCCCTGACCCTTATCGTCACCGATGCGTCCCGCTTCATTAGTCCCTGAAGCAGGAGCGCGAGGATAAGGAAGCTGGAGAGCGAGGCGTACGCAGCCCCTTCCATCCCCATCCTCGGTATCAGTATCCAGTTCCAGGCGATGTTCCAGGCGGCCGTTATCACGTAAGCCACTGCGAGCAGTCCGCCCCTTCCGCAGGCGACGGCCGAGGCCCGTCCAATCCTGACCGCGAGATCGAAGATCGCTACGAATACGAGGATCCTGATGACAGGAATCGCCGGCGCGAACCGCGGCAGAACAAGCTGAAGCATGTCCCCTATCACCGAGTAGATGATCAGTACAATGGGCGCAAGTACGATGAATCCAAGGCGTGAGACGTTGAGGACCTGCTTCCTGTAGACACGCTGGTCATTTACCGCCCTCGCCGCCGAGAGGGAGGGGACGAGCGCCATGCCTGCTGTCGAGGTGATACGGCCGAGAGACGTCACGATCAGCACGCCTATCGTGTAGAAGCCGAGGAATTCCGCGTCCATGAAGTACTTGACCATCACGCGGTCGACGGCGTTTATCAGGTTCCATCCGAGCTGCGCGAAGAAAAAGAGGTGCCCGACCGCGAAGATCTCTTTTATGCCGCCGAGCAGCGGGAGTGAGGGGCCGTCGAACCGTGGAGCTACCTCTTTCCGGTAGAAGCGCGCGTATATCAGGGTGCCGGCCACTTCCGAGACGACGAAGCCGAGTATGACGAGGTTGATGTCCTGGCGGAAAAGGACGGCCGCGATCGGCAGGGCCACGTTGATCAGACCGTAAAAGAGAGTCGTTTTCGCGCGCGCCTTTCCGCGCTGAAAGGCGATGAAGACGATCGCGTAGAAGGTGTTCAGTGCGAGAAAGGGGATTACCAGAACATAGAGCCTGAACGGGACGACGGCCTCAGGCTGGTGGGCTATATACTTCAGGATAGGTCCGGTGAAGAGGAGCAGGAGGACGGTCCACAGTACGCTGAGCAGGATCGTCATTATCAGCGCGGCCCTGAAGACGAGGCGTGCGTCGGTCTGACGGCCTTCCTGCAGCGCCCCCGGTATCAGCTTCGTCATCGCGTCGTTGAAGCCGATGTTCGCCGCGAGGGCGAGTATCTGGATGTAGGGAGTGGCTATGTTCATCACGCCGTAGAGGTACGGCCCGAGGAGCCTGCCAAGCAGTATCGAGCGGATCGGTTTCAGCAGGGTGATGAATATCCAGGACAGTGAGACGAAGAATGTGTCAGAGAGGACCTTGAAGGTCGTGAGGTCGACAGGGCCGCGGCTGTCGCCACGTCCGTTGTCCTGATCTGTCGAATCGTTCTGATTCATTTAGCGCCTGTATCTACTTATTGTACTGGCTGATGAATTCCTCGACTTCCGGAATACCGCCCTGGTAGATCAGGTACCCGTTGTGGGGCTCCCTCTCGGTGATCTCGCCGGCGATCGGTGTCAGCATGATCTTCTTGACCTCTTCGCGGTCCTCGCTCTGGCCCAGCGCCCATCCGAGCTTCATGTACGCCACTTCGGGCAGCATGTTGTAGGACGGTATTACGCCGAGCTCCATCATGTCGCGTCCCGTGTCATATACGTACATCTGCACGTAACCCCAGAGCGTCTGAACGGTCATGTATACCGAGATCCCCTCATCGTAGGCCCGCTTGAGAGCGGGGTAGAGGGGCTTGTTGACGTGTCCGAGGCCGGTGCCGGCGATAATGATCCCCCTGTACCCGTTGTCGATCAGTGAATCGATGATGTTGGGCTTCATGTTGGGGTAGTAGTAGACGATCGAGATGCGATCGTCGAATGCGGTGTTTATCTTGACGTTCGTATCTTTTCTGCGCTTCTTGATGTCATCGCGCAGCGGTGTGAATTTCTCGCGGTCGACCATCGCCAGCGGGATGTCGCCGATCGTCCTGAATGTCGACC
>CAYWGA010000089.1:0-9824 GCA_964457905.1 uncultured bacterium
CTGTACAACCTCCACGAGAACCTCGCCGAGTATAATCTCAAGCTCGACGAGCTGCCGTACGCTATCCAGTACAACAAGCGGGACCTGCCGGACCTGATCGAGGTTCCCGATCTCGAGGAGGAACTGAATCCCAAGCACTACCCCGCGTTCGAGGCCGTCGCGGTCAAGGGCGTAGGCGTATTCGATACGCTCAAGGCGGTAGCCAAGGGAGTCCTCCGGAATCTCTCCTAGGATCATCTTCTGCCGGACGGCACTGTATCCGGTGATCTATATCCGGCGAATATCTATCCTGTGATTATTTCATTGCCGTTTGCTGCTTCTGCCTATACTCTGCCATCTGTACCCATCAAAGGATGCAGATGAAAAAGTTTCTGGTCACGACATTCGGCTCTTTTTTTTATACGGGGTTCTTCCCGATCGCGCCCGCCTCGTTCGCGAGCGCCATCTGGTTGCTCATCTGGCTGTTTGTGCCTGGAGCTCACTGGATGACTCACTGGATCGCCATTGTCGGGCTCCTGCCGATCGCGGTCGTCCTGTCAGATATCATGGAGAAATACTACGGTGAGGATGCTTCCTGTATCGTCATCGATGAGGTCGTCGGCATGCAGATCACACTGGTCCTTTCCCCTGTCTCATGGAAGGCCGGAGTGATCGGCTTCGTTCTTTTCAGAATATTCGATATCGTCAAACCTTTCCCCGCCGGAAGATCCCAGAAACTTCCCGGAGGCGTCGGTGTCGTGGTCGACGATGTGATTGCGGGTATCTACGCACTGGCTGTGATGGTACTTCTAGGATATTTCACTGAACTGCTATGAGAATCGAGATCATAACGGTCGGCGACGAAGTGCTCCGCGGCGCGACCAGGGAAAACAATGCTGTCTGGCTGTCGATCGCCCTGACGGCGGCCGGGATCCCTCCTTCAAGACAGACCTCTATTCCTGATGACATCGCCATGATCCGTGATGAACTCTCCGCCGCCGCGGCGAGGAGTGATGTAGCGATCGTGACCGGCGGGCTCGGGCCTACCGTTGATGACGTGACCCGGCAGGCGGCGATAGATGCTTTCGGAGGAAAAGTCGAGACCCGGGAGGAGATCGTCACCGGGATAGAAAAGCGATTCGACGAACTCGGATTCACGATGCCTGAAGGATACAGGGATCTGGCGAGGATACCGGCAGGGGCGGAGGTGCTCGACAATATCGTCGGTGCCGCGCCGGGGCTGGCGCTGGAGCCAGGCGGCAGCAGGCTCTTTCTCCTGCCCGGTGTACCGTCAGAGATGAAGGAGATATTCGGACGTCTCATCCTTCCCCGGCTGTCATCGGAGCCGGAAGACGAGAGAAAGGTCCTGCGGATATACGGCCTTATGGAGACCGCCGTGGAGGAGAGACTCGCGCCCCTCTTTAATTCGGACGAATTCGAGAGGCTTTCGATCATCTCATCTCCGGCCGGCATCAGCGTATATCTTCCAGCCGGCCTCGACGCCGGAACCGTCGCTAAGATCCGGGAGAGTCTCGGCGACGACCTGTTCGGGGAAGGCAGCGAAAGTCTCGAAGAGACAGTCGTCGGAATGCTCCGCGACCGCGGACTGACCCTGGCCACCGCCGAATCCCTGACGGGAGGGATGCTCTCATCGATGATCGTCTCGGTACCTAGTGCGAGCGAGACCTTCCTCGAGGGATATGTCACCTACAGCAACGAATCGAAGACAAGGATCCTCGGAGTGGAAGCCGGTGCCATCGATGCCGAGGGAGCGGTCAGTGAAGAGGTGTGCGCCCAGATGGCAATGGGGGCGAGAAGGATCTCCGGAGCTGACGTCGCCCTCTCCACGACGGGTATAGCCGGTCCGGGAGGGGCGACCGCGGAGAAGCCGGTAGGGCTCGTCTGGATGGGTCTCTCATATGGGGACATGACGGAGTGCCGGAAGGGAAAGATGGGAGGAACCCGAGGTATGGTCAGACTCAGGACGGCCTGCATATGCCTCGACATGCTGAGGCGGAAACTGCTCGCGGAGAGTCGATGAAGAAGAACCGGGAAATGATGAAAGAGGAACGATGAGATTCTTTTTCGCCATTCATGCCGGTGACGATATAGCTGATCAGGTAACAGAGGTCATCGAGGGATCCCCGATCCGGCGCGCCCCGTGGAGATGGATCCGGCCGGAAAACTATCATTTCACACTTAAATTTCTCGGGGATGTAGAAAGCAGGACGCTTCCGTCCCTGCACGAAGCAGCAAGGCGAGCGGCGGCTGCATCGAATCCTTTCCGCCTGACCATGGGAAGGCTCGGCGGTTTTCCGAACCTCGACAATCCCCGGGTGATCTACTACGGGATAAAAGAGGGCTTCGAGGAACTGCGGGATCTTGCCGGATCGATCGAGGATGAATGCGGGAAAGCCGGATTCGAACGTGAGAAGAAGAGGTTCCGGGCCCATCTGACCCTGGCCAGGGTAAAGCGGCCCCCGGAGCGGAATGTCCTCGAGGCCCTGAGCACCTTTCGGTCCCTCGAGGGGGCAGCGGTCCTCGATGCGGGCCATTTCGTCCTGATGAACAGCCGGCTGACCCCCTCCGGGGCGGTCTATGAAGAGGTCGGCCGCTTCGACCTGGGCCGCTGAACTCTTCCAGCCAGCCCCCTTTTAAGCATGAAATTCGTTGAACAATCGACTGGTTGGTGATATAAAAGCAGTCTGACCGTCCGGCCTGTCGCCGGAACGGGATAAATCAGCCGCATGAGAGACCAGGGGGATGAAGTGGGAGGAAGAAAGTGAGCGCTGACAGGTTCAACAGGAAGCCCAAGACCCCGAAGGCACCCAAGGTGACAAAAAGTACCAAGCCGGAAGACAGGGGCAAGGCTATAGACCTTGCCGTCGACCAGATAGAGAAACAGTTCGGTAAAGGCTCGATCATGCGCCTCGGTGAGGACGGTGCGCACCAGGAGATCGAGGCCATCCCTACCGGCAGCCTCGCCCTCGACATCGCGGCCGGTATAGGCGGAGTGCCGCGTGGAAGGGTTATAGAGATATACGGTCCCGAAGGGTCGGGCAAGACGACTCTTGCCTGCGAGATCATCGCCAACGCCCAGAGATTGGGCGGCGTGTGCGCGTTCATCGACGCTGAGCACGCTCTCGATGTCGGTTACACGCGGAAGATAGGGGTCGATATCGACAATCTCCTCATCTCCCAGCCCGATACGGGAGAGCAGGCGCTCGAGATCGCCGAGGTCCTCATTCGCAGCAACGCACTCGACGTCGTGGTCATCGATTCGGTTGCGGCGCTCGTGCCGGCAGCCGAGATCGAGGGAAACATGGGCGATTCACATGTCGGGCTCCAGGCCAGGCTGATGTCGCAGGCCCTCAGGAAGATCGCCGGCGCAGTCGCGAAATCGCGCACGTGCATGATATTCACCAACCAGATCCGTATGAAGATCGGCGTGATGTTCGGAAATCCCGAGACAACGTCTGGCGGAAACGCCCTGAAGTTCTATGCGACGATGAGGATGGATATCCGGCGCATCGGACAGATCAAGGACCGCGAGAGCATCATCGGCAATATGACAAGAGTCAAGGTCGTCAAGAACAAGGTCGCGGCACCGTTCCGCCAGGCCGAGTTCGAGATCCTCTACGGTGAGGGGATCAGTCTCGAGGGCGATCTGATAGAGCTTGGAGTCGCTTCCGGTATTCTCATGAAGATGGGAAGCTGGTACTCCTGGGGCGAGACGAGACTCGGCCAGGGGAAGGACAACACGAGGATCTTCCTGAAGGAAAATACCGATATCCGTTCCACGATAGAGACCAGTGTGCGTGAGCACTACGGGTTGTCCGCTTCGCCTGTGCCCGCTTCACCGGCGCCCTCGGCAGCGAAAGAGGCGGCAATACCGGCGGATTCCGGAGAAAAGACCGCTCCGGACAAAAACGACGCTCCTGAATAGGGCTTTGATCCGGACCATGGAATTGAACTGCGGCAGCATCGAGATAATAACCGTATCAAGAAGCACTGGGTCGCTCCGCAGGGTCGCGACTTCGTCCGGACGGACGTATCTCGTCCTGAAGGGCCCGGGGACCGAACGATTCCTTGAAGAGGGAACAGTCCTTGACGATGGCGATATCGAGGAGCTCGAAGGGCCCGTCGCATGCGCGGCGGGGCTTTCATTCGCGCTGAATTTCCTTTCGAGGCGGGAACGTACGGAGCATCAGGTACGCACCGCTCTCGAGGCGGAAGGTATAGATAATCAGGCCTCGATGGATTATATTGTCGAGACGCTCAAGGCGAAGAAACTGCTTGATGACAGTCGGTTCGCCTCGGAGCTGATCGATTTCAGGCTGAGGCACAACCCCGCCGGGCCGGGCCTTCTGAGAAGGAAGCTGTCCACGGCCGGGGTCCCGTCCGTTATAACGGACGAACTTCTCGCTGAGGCTTTTCCTCCGGGTGAGGAGGAGAGGCTCGCGATGAGACTTGCTGTCGAAAGGCTTGCTCGCACCGGGCTGGCCCGCGGACCGGATGGTCAGGCCGGACGGGCCGGCAGGGAAAAAGCGGCGCGCAGGCTCGGCGGCTTTCTTTCGAGAAGAGGCTTCTCGGCCGGAATCACAGGAAGCATCTGCGTTGGAATACTTAGAGGAGAGATCACCGGAGAGACCGATGAACAGTAATATCAGAACAGTCAGTGAGATAAGAAAAGCGTACGTTGATTTCTTCCTCGAGAGGAATCACACGGAGGTTCCGAGTGCGCCCCTCGTCCCGAAAGGTGACGCAACCCTGCTCTTTACTTCAGCAGGGATGGTCCAGTTCAAGGATTTCTACCTTTCGCCGGACAACCTTCCATACACGAGGGCGGTCAGCGTCCAGAAGTGCCTCAGGGCGGGCGACCTCGAGAGCGTGGGCAGGACACTGCGCCACCATACCTTCTTCGAGATGCTCGGTAATTTCAGTTTCGGCGACTACTTCAAGGTCGAAGCGATAGAATGGGCGTGGGAGTTCGTCATCGAGGTACTCCAGCTCCCCGAGGATCGTCTCTACGTCAGTATCTTCGAGGACGACGATGAGGCTTACCAGATATGGAACGAACATATCGGGGTCCGGGCCGACAGGATCGTCAGACTCGGCCGCAAGGATAACTACTGGGGCCCCGTCGGCAAGACAGGCGTCTGCGGCCCCTGCTCCGAGATATACTATGATGCGGGTGAGGACAGGGGATGCGGTACTGCCGGGTGCGCCCCCGGGTGCGACTGTGACCGCTATCTCGAGTTCTGGAACCTCGTCTTTCCGCAGTTCTTCCTCGAGGAGGATGGTACCTACAGGCCCCTTGAGAAGCCGGGTATCGATACCGGCGCCGGCCTCGAGCGGATCGCGATGATAATGCAGGGAGCGGAGGATAATTTTCATACTGATATATTCCAGCCCCTTGTCGACGCTGTAATAGCGCTTCTGCCCGAGGGGACGGACACATCGGGCGAGGCGAAGATGGGGATCAATATGATCGCCGATCACGTGAGGGCCCTTACCTTCACGATCTCCGAGGGGATCTACCCGTCGAACGAGGGAAGGGGATATATCCTCAGGCGGATCCTCAGGCGAGCCCTGACGAGGCTGCATACATTCGGGATCGACGGGCCGGTCATGCACGGACTTGTCGGCGAAGTCGTCAAGGCGATGGGAGACTACTATCCCGAGCTCGTCGAGAGGGCGCCCGATACCGCGATGATTATAAAGGCGGAGGAAGAGAGCTTTTTCCGGACCCTCGAAGACGGCAAGTCGAGGTTCGCCGTGATAGTCGACGACATCAGGAAGAAGAATGAAAAGGTAATCGATGGAAGACAGGCATTTCTGCTCTACGACACGTATGGATTTCCTCTTGAACTGACGATAGCGCTTGCCGGGGAAGAGGGGCTCGATGTAGATGAGGAAGGGTTTGCCTCCGCGATGGAGGAGCAGAGGAAGCGCGCCCAGCAGAGCAGCGCGTTCGATGCCGGCGAGCAGGCACTCGTCGAGATGACGGAGCTGTCCGAAGGGGAGAGCTCTATATTCACCGGGTATGAATCTGTCGGCGGTGAAGCGGAGATCCGCCGGTACAGGATATTTGCGAAAACAGAGAGAAAAGATATCGCCTGGGCCGCCGGGACCGGCGACGCGGTCGAACTGATCCTCGACAGGACACCGTTCTACGCCACTTCGGGCGGACAGATGGCAGACACAGGATGGATCGAGACTGCCGGGCACCGTCTGGAGATCCGTGACGTGTTCAAGAGGGGCGGAGAGATAGTCCATATGGCCGAACCGGGCAACGATGTTTCAGATATCGTGAAACTCGTCGTGGATAATCCTGAAATAAAACTACATATAAATAACACAGCGCGGCTCGCTACGGCTGCCAACCACTCCACGACTCACCTGCTTCATTCCGCTCTGCGCGAGGTAGTCGGCGGACACGTCGCCCAGGCCGGATCACTAGTGGGGCCGGACAGGCTGAGATTCGATTTCAATCATTTCCAGGCGGTCACCGCTGAGGACAAGAGGAAGATCGAACAGCTGGTCAACGGGTGGATAAGGGATTCACTGGAGATCAGGACAGAGCTGCTCGATTACCAGGAAGCGATCGACGCGGGGGCGATCGCCCTGTTCGATGAAAAATACGGGGCGAAGGTCCGCGTTGTGAGGATGGGAGATGTCTCTACCGAACTCTGCGGTGGGACGCACCTCTCGTCTACAGGCCAGGCCGGGTTCTTTCTCATCGTATCGGAGAGCAGCGTCGCCGCGGGCGTCCGCAGGATAGAGGCAGTCACGGGGCAGGGAGCGCTCGGCCACTTATACGAAGTGTTCGACCGCGAGGAAGAGACCGCTTCGATCCTCAAGACGACACCTGCCGAGGCGGCAGCGAGGGCCGGCGCTGTCCTCGAGACACTGGAAGAGCTCAAGAAAGAGATCAAGCTCCTCGAGAAGGGCGGCGGCGGACAGCTCGACGCGATCCTCGGAGAGGCTAAGGATATATCGGGGATGAAGATCGCCGCCGGCAGGCCCGGCGCGCGGGATGTCGGCGCCCTCAGGGGAATGGCCGACTCGTTCAGGGAAAAGGTGCCGTCCGGCGTAGCCGTTCTCTCGATGCCGGACAAGGGAAAGATGCACTTCGTGATCACTGTTACTGACGATCTTGTCGAAAAGGGAGTCACGGCCAACGGCCTCGTCAAGGAGCTCGGTGAACTGGCCGGCGGAGGCGGAGGCGGGAAAAAACATCTCGCCCAGCTCGGCACGAAGGACCTTGAAAGCGAAGCAAAGGTATTCGAGGCTCTCCCGGAATTGATAGAGCGGTTGATTAACGAACGGTGAGGAATATGAAACGTACAGTCGTGATGATCGCGGTCATATGTACCGCTCTGCTGGTCCAGGTCGGGGATTCGCTGGCGCAGTCCAGCGAGAACGAACTGCTCGATCAGGCCAACCAGGCCGAGCTCGAGAAGAAGGAGTCGGGATACGGCCAGGTAATGGAGCGCCAGAGGTCGAGTTATGACATCCCGAAGCTCGAGCAGGCGATCGACCCCGACAAGTATATTCTGGGACCATACGACAGGCTTCTCGTCAACGTCATCGGGACGGAGTCAAGGACCTTCGCCATGATCGTTCTTCCCGAAGGCGATGTCTTCGTGCCGAGTGTAGGCGCGATAAAGGCTGACGGCCTGTCCCTTACCGAGTTCAGGAAGAGACTGGACGAAGAGGTCAACAGGTTCTTCAAGAATGTGAAGATATTCTGCTACCTGCAGGAACCGAGGGTCTTCCGTGTCTTCGTGACAGGGGAGGTCGAGACACCGGGAGCAGTCAACGTCTCGGCGGTGCAGCGCGTCTCGGACGCGGTGGAACTGGCGGGCAGTATCATATCCGAAGGTTCGAACAGGCGGGTCATGCTCTACCGGAGTGCCGACACCCTCGAAGTGGATATCCTCCGGTATGTCCTGAAGGGTGATTTCTCAACCAACCCTTTCCTCTCCAACGGGGACAGGATACATGTTCCCGTCGCCCAGCGGCACGCCACGATAAGGGGAGCCGTTCACAAGGGTATGAACTATGAGGTCCTGCCTGACGAGTCGATCGGCGACCTGATCGATCTTGCCGGCGGATTCAGGGCCGAAGCGGTCAGGGACAGGGTGCTGCTTACGAGGGTCCATGAAGACGGTACAGTCAATACCATACCGGTACTGGCGGACGAATTCGACATGATCCTCAATGACCGTGATGAACTGAACATTATAGACGGGATGACCGGTACGAACAGGGTGTTCGTGTTCGGAGCGACGTCGCAGGAGGGCACCTACTATATTACAGAAGGCGAGGGTCTCAGGAGCCTGCTCGGCCGTATCGCGATCTATAATATCGACGCCGACCTTACCGCCGCGACGCTTGAAAGGGAGAACGGCGAGCTGGTCAGTGTTGATCTCAAGGCATTCGTGCCTCCGAGTACCGTCGAGGACATCCCCCTGGGAGACGGAGATATACTACATATTCCGACAGTCAACCAGACAGTAGCAGTCGGCGGCCAGGTGCAGCTGCCGGGTAGAATGAGATTCGTCAGCCACTGGACGGTCGCGCAGTACGTAGGCGCCGCGGGAGGTCCCACTCAGGAGGGCAGCATCGACAGGGTCATTGTGATCTCGAAGAACGGCGAGTCGATAACTACAGACAGCCACTATTACCCGAACAGCGGTGATGTCATCATCATCAAGCGGAGCAAGACACGGATATTCGCTGATATCTTCACCGGGCTGATAGGAGTCGGGACGCTGATCATCTCGATCGTGGCACTCTCACGGTCGTAGTCCTCAGCCAAAAGGGAAGAGATGGAAATGAACGACAAATATATCGCACAGGTCCTCGGGGAACTCGATTCCCTGAAGAAAGCGCTCGAAGCGTTTCCACGCAAGCAGGCCGAGGTACTGGTCGAAATGGCGCAGCTGATGGCGAACGCGATAGAATCGGGCAAGGTCGTCCTGACATGCGGCAACGGCGGAAGCGCCGCGGACTCACAGCATATCGCCGGCGAACTGGTCGGGAGGTTCCGCAGGAAGAAACTCAGCGGATACAAGGCCTTCGCCCTGACGACGAACAGCTCGATCGTTACGGCGATCGCAAACGATTTCTGTTACGACGATGTCTTTTCCAAGCAGATAGAGGCGCTTGGCAGCCCGGGAGATGTGCTGCTGGCGCTCTCGACGAGCGGCAACTCGGCCAACGTCGTAGAGGCGATCTCAATGGCCTCCAGTCTCGGCATGAAGACCCTCGCTTTCACAGGCGCTGGGGGCGGGACGATGGCAGTTGAAGCCGACCTGGCGATCTCGGTGCCCGAAGAAGATTTCGCCCGCATACAGGAGATCCACATGATGCTGGGCCATATCCTCTGCGGGCTGGTCGAGGAAATACTTACTACACCCGGCCAGGCGTGACAGCCGGCCGGTCCTCAGGCGGAGGGGCGTCTTGAAGATTCTTCAGCTCTGCGCCGTAGATTTCACCGCATACCATCTGCTCAGGCCGCTCGGCCTCGCTCTTCGTGACTCCGGTTACGATGTCTCGTTCTGCTGCTCGCCGGGCGAGGGACTGGATCATCTGGAGGAGGAGGGATTCGACGTCTACAGGATCCCTGTCTCGAGGTCGTACAATATCTTCTCACACACGGTCTCCCTTTTCCGGCTCTATCGGATGATGCGGGGTGGGGATTTTGATATCGTTCACACCCATACCCCGGTCGCCGGGCTGCTCGGGCGGATCGCGGCAAAGATCGCCGGCGTGCCATGGATCGTCTATACGGCGCACGGTTTCTACTTTCACGAGGATATGCGCGGCCCGGTACG
>CAYWGA010000090.1:0-9815 GCA_964457905.1 uncultured bacterium
GCATCGCCTGCCATTTAATGGTTATCAAATGGCCGGTCTAGCCGTTGCAATGAATCGTTGGATCCAGGCGTAACGGTTGACAGGGACCGGCCGTCAGGGGCGGGTAAAATAAGCCCGCCCCGTTTTTTTCGGCAAGTGAGGGACGCAGTGGCTTTTTCAGTCACGAAATGTTTCAAGCGTATATCGAACCGTAACACGGCCCTGCTGCTGATCATGCTGCTCGCCCTCGTTTTGAGGCTGGTCCTCGCCTTCGACTGCACAGGCGTCCCCGATTTCAGCGACATGGAGACATACAACGTGCTTGCCCTCCAGGGAGGCATCAGTATCGTTCCACCTCCCGGATACCAGCTTTTCCTGCGCTCCATCTACAGTATCTTCGGCCCGAGGAACTACCTCGCCGTCTTTATCATCCAGGGGATCATCAGCGCTCTGACGGTGGGACTGATCTTCCTCGTCGCTGAAAAAGTGGCGAACTTCAGAACGGCTGTCATAGCCTCGGCGACCTCGGCACTGTTTCCGAACTTTCTTGTCTATAATCTGATGACGATGAGTGAGACGCTGGGGCTGTTCTTCGCTGTCCTTATATTCTATCTTCTTGTCTCCGATCTCGGAGACACGGTAAAAGCGATAGCCGCCGCGGTCCTGCTGGTAGCTGCCTGCGTCGTGCGCCCCGTACTTATCTACTTCTGGCCCGGCATGCTGGCGGGGCTGAAGAAACGCACCGTCTTCATCGTGGCGACGATACTGCTCGTCTCTCCATGGGTGATCTACGGCTTGTCCACAGGCAAGATGACAAACAGGCCGGGCAGGGCATTCTACAAGACATACAATCCCAAATCGAATGGAAAGCAGTATGTGAAATTCGTGGACACACCGCTGTCGAGGACCGATCTTCCCAACAGGGTCTATTTCAGTGAGGCGCTTGATTTTATCTCCAACAACAAGTGGAAGACGCTCGACATCATATACAGCAAATCTGCGATGATCTTTTCGAGAGGATGGGATCTGCATTTCATGCAGCGGATAGTCAGAAACGGCGGGTTCTGGGGATTCGTCATGATCTATTCGTTCGTCCCTGTGATGCTTCTGGGAATGTCGGGGATCATCATAGATATCGACGAGAAGAACAGGATACTGGCATACCTGCTGATGAGCTATCTTGTCGCCTTTGTTTTTCTGGCGATCTTCAAGGTCAGGTACAGGCTGCTCGTCGAACCTGTATTCATCATCTTCAGCGCGATATTCATCGATCGGCTAATACGCAGGCACAGTTCTCAGCCGGAAACTGCCGGTGCGGGGGATGTGACGCGTGATGGGTAAGAGTAAAAGAAGAGAGAGGCGGGAACTGCAGCAGAAACAGAAAAAGGAACAAAAGCGTAAGCGGACGTTCAAGGAGATGCTGCCCCCCGACTGGGACATACTGGCGGTCATTGTTCTCCTGGCGCTTGTGTTGAGGATGTGGTTCGCCCTCTCATACGATGCGACCCTTTATGACCAGGCAGGCGAAGGGGTCAGGTATATCGGCCAGGTCGGAGGAGAGCCGATCGATTCGGTGTCACCTCCCCTGTATATATTGTTTCTCAGGATCTGCCTTGGGCTTTTCGGCCATGGCGCCGCACAGGCGGCTTTTGTGGTAAAGGGGATCATCGGCACGATCTCGGTTGTGCTGATCTACTATATCGTCAGAGAGATATCGGACAGGACCATCGCCGTTATCTCCGCCGCAATATCCGCCATATACGTCAACTACATGATGGCCTCTCTGGCGCTGTCTCCGAGAGTGCCGGGGATCTTCGCTCTCTTCATCGTTACTTTCATCCTGTTAAGGGCAGATGAAGGAAAGAAGGGGAACGGGCTGGCCGGTGCCGTGCTTGGACTCGGTATAATGTTAGATCCGTACCTGCTCCTGTTCGCGCCCGGCTTTCTGCTCGTGTCCCGCGGAAGAAAGATCTTTCTTGGAGCACTCTTCGCCGTCCTCCTGCCCTGGACCCTCAGGAACTCCTCACGTGAAGGGATGCCCGTTCCCGTCTACGCCACGGCGGCCCTCGAGCTAGATATCACGAGGTGGATGGTCGGAAGTCTCGAGGATTTCTACCACCTTGTGGACAAACTCTATATCAATGGATCGAACCTGATATCGAGAGGTGCGGGGTGGGTCGAACCGGCCGGGTCCACGACGAGTGACAACATCCGCAACAGCACTACATTCGGAGCGTATTTCTACATGGTGATGGCTCTCAGCGGGGTCGTGGGGCTGTTGAGGTACCACTCGAAGAAGCACCGGGCCCTTCTTTACCCAGTGCTTATCTATCTGGGAATTCTTGTCCTTTTCTCCACCACGAGGAATACGAACAGGCTGCTCGCTGAACATCTTGCGATATTCTATACTGCGGTACTCCTACCCTGTATCATCGGCTGGTTCAGGAACAGATTCTCCCGCACGGCTCTTCCCGATCTTTCCGAGTGATTTCCCTATAAGGATCGAAGCATAGACAAGGAGCAGCGGCTCGAAGATCACTCTCGATCTTGTCGAATACCGCGTGAGGAGGATAGTAAGAAGAGTGTATGAGACGATCGGGAGCATCGTCTTGAGGCTGCTCCTGCCTGAATATCTTATCAGGCCGGCGAGGCCGAGTAGGGCCACGATAACGAAGGCGTATTCCAGGACATGTTTGTTCGTATCCCTCTTTCCGAAGAGGATCGGCATATGCGCACGTTCAACGCTCTTCTTCATGAGAAACGAGACGTTGAAGTAGAGGTCGTCGATGATCTTCCATCCGCTGCCGGTACGGACAGTCTCCGTGCCCGCAAGTTCATACGCGGTCGATTCGTAGACCGGGACGGGGCGGGCGGCCAGTATGCTGTTTCTCACGCCCCACGGCACGACGATCACCAGGAGGATCGATGCCATGAGCATCCTTTTCCGGACAGCCGCGAAAAGGCCGGGCAGAAGGTAGATCATCACCGGGTGGAGCAGGAGCGCGGCCGCTCCGAGGATCCCCGAGACCACCGAGCCAGGCATGTCCCATTTCCCATCGCCTGTGTCGGCAGACAGGACAAGCATCATGAGAAAGACGATCAGTATGCAGAATACGACCGGCAGGCTCACCAGCCCGTAGAGGATGTATGACAGGTAGGCGGAGACGAGCAGGAGCGCCGCCATACCAGCCTTCCGGTTCGCGAGGCGTGTCGCGATAATGCCGGCGAATGCGGCACAGATGACGATGACAAGACCCTGGATCACGAAGACCGCGCGGAATCCCCCGTCCTGGTCGAAGAGTCTCATGAACATCAGGAAAACGGGGTAGAGAGGACCTGTCACAGTGTCGATGTAGTGGTTCGCCGCCATGTTGTTATATGTGCCCATCTCTCCTTGGGCAGGCAATATCGTAAAGACCGAGATCCTGTCCGCTGTTACCGCAAGATAGATACGGTATATCGCGGCGATTGCCAGTACGGCCGCGGCTGTCGCGTTCATTCTGGCGGAAGCGCCTGTTCTCAGGGAGCCGAATGCCCGTCCGATGAATCCCGGTATTCCTGAAATCTGCATAGATGTCCGATTGTTATCGAAGTGAAGATGATGAGCACCGGTTCTATGAGCAGACGGTATCTCACCTTGAATATCGCAAGGAGGATGAAAAAGACAAGGTAACTCAGCGCCGGCAGAGTCAGCTGCCTGCTGCGCTCGTCACTGAACCTGATCATCCCGAGAAATCCGAGTATCATCACCGGCATGTACGCGTACAGCAGCAGGTTCCTCAGGAACCGCTGCCCCTCTGTCTGGTCGCGAAGGACAAAATTATCCCATCCCCTCGAGAATACCTTCGATGTCTTGACGTATATGATGTCGATGGTCCTCCACTTGTTCTCGCTGATGAACTTCGCCGCCTCGCGCAGGTAGACAGTTGAGGGCAGGTCGCGGGTGCCTATCTCGGTATCCTCCAGACCGAAGTAGGCCTTGCCGTCTGACTTCGGATTGTAGGTTTTGTAGAAGGCAAGGGCCCCCCGGTTGGAAGCTTTCCCGGTCGACAGCCCGATTATGGCTAGAGGTACGATTACAGCGGCTGTTGTCAGCAGGAAGGCTCTCTTTTTCTTCTGTACGGCGAGCATGCCGGGCCAGAAATAGAAGAGCGCCGGCCTTACGACACATCCGGCAAAGAGTGCCGCTGCCGACAGGATCGACCTCTCCTTCCCTGAGCGGTCGGAGACGGTCGCGAGAAGCATGAGCATCGTGATCATAAGCGCCAGCGTCTCGGTCATCGTCGTAAGGTTGTACATGATAAAATTCGGGTAAAGGGTGGATATACCCGCAGCGACCAGCGCCGTTGTGGTTCCGGAAACGCGCCTCGCCACAAGGAAGATCAGCCAGACGGTCAGTGCGCTTATAAGCGCCTGCACGATAAAGACCGCCTTGTAGTTCTCCCTGCCCGCTATGGCATATATCGTCCGCAGGAACAGGGGATAGCCGGGCGGAGGGGAGATGACGATTCCCTTGTCGAGAGCAAGCCGGTTGTATATCGCCATGTCGGAGTAGTCCGGCGCAGAGTCGCAGGTGATGGCTGTCGCGATGCGGATGCCTGACGCTGCGACAAGCATGATGAGCAGTATTATCTTCCATCCGTCCATTGGATGATTCTAGCACATCAGGCCGTACGAGGTAAAAACGATTGAACGATACGGCTCCCTTTCGATACTATCCGACATATCGTGACATGAACAGGTGAGGTGTGATGTATAACGGCAAGACAGTGACCCTGGTCGTTCCCGCACTGAACGAGGGACAGGATATAGGCGGGGTGCTCGATTCGATCCCCGAGTTCATCGATTCAGTCGTGGTCATCGATGACGGATCGACCGACGACACGGCTGACGTGGCGCGCGGGAGAGGGGCCGAGGTGATAAGCCACGGCCGGAACAGGGGTGTCGGGGCAGCGTTCGATACTGGCCGGCGCCGTGTGCTCGCGATGCGTTCCGACATAATGGTCAACATGGACGGGGACGGACAGTTCGACCCGGCCGATATCGCCAAGCTCGTCGGGCCCATCGCTGAGGGCGAGGCGGAATTTGTCACGGCATCACGCTTCAAGGATCCCGACCTCTATCCCGAGATGAGCAGGACGAAGTTTATAGGCAACCGGATGATGTCGTGCCTTATCAGCAGACTGACCGGCCGCCGGTTCCATGACGTTTCGTGCGGCTTCAGGGCATACTCGCGGGCGGCGCTGCTGCGGCTCAACCTGTTCGGTGAATTCACATACACCCAGGAGACATTCCTCGAGTTCGCGTTCAAGGACGTTGCGATACTCGAGGTTCCAGTCGAGGTAAGGGGGACGCGGGAGCACGGCCGGTCGAGGGTCGCCTCCAACCTCTTCAAGTATACATGGCAGACATTGAAGATCATCGTGCGGACGATGCGTGACTACAAGCCGCTCAGGCTCTTCGCCGGCGTATCGACCGTACTGCTCGCGGCAGGTCTCGTCCCCGCCGTATTCCTCGCGGTGCATTACGGACGCACAGGCAGCTTCACTCCCCACAAGTGGGCCGGCTTCCTCGCCGGCTTCCTCTTTATCATCTCCGCGATGAGTTTTCTTCTCGGATTTATCCTCGATATGTTCGCGAGGATGAGGATCAATCAGGAGGAGATCCTGGCTATTCTGCGGAAGAGGGAATGATCACTTCACCCGGCGCGCGGCGAGTGCGCTGAATATCCCCGCAAGAGAGAGTTCGGCGGCTATCATGATGAGCCGGAGCAGAAGCGCGGCTATGATCGCCGATTCCTTCGGTACGACAAGCGGCAGGACGAGCATCAGGATGCCCTCCCTGACGCCGAGCCCTCCCGGAGCGAATATCGCGAGCATGCCTGCAAGCCCCGCCGTATAGTAAGCTCCCGTTATGGCAAGGTAGCTTCCCGCAGGCACCGGGCCCAGCGAGAGCAGGAGCACATAGAGCCCAAGCCCCTGCAGAAGCCCCGGAATTATATAGAGGGCGGTCAGCCCCAGCATCTGCCCGTATCCAGGAAGGCGTTCGGGCCGTTCCCTTCCCGTCAGTCTGAAGACCAGGCCGGCGAGCCTGTGGAGGACAGGAGGGGAGAGGATGGCCAGTGTCACAACGATCCCGGCCGGCGCGGCATATTTCAGCCATGCGGGGAACGAGCCGGGAGCTGACGCGATGCCGCCGAGCATCAGGACAAGGGCCGCCGAAAGTGCGGTCACGATCTCGGTGCCTGTCGCCAGGGCCACGCGTTCGGGGGGCTGCGGCCTGTACGCCTCGATCCTTATCAGGGCGAGGCCGAGTTTCCCGGGGATATACCTTCCAAGGACAGAGAGAAAATATGCCCTGCCCGCCTTCAGGGCCGGGGCATGGAGGTCGAAGAAGGATGCGAGGCGTGTCCATGCGGCGAACCTGGCAAGATAGCCCGCCGATATGGCCAGGAAGCAGGCCAGAACGGCCCATGCACTGATCCTCGATGCGTAACTGCCCAGTCTGCCTGCGTTCATCCAGATGAACCAGGTGACAGCGCCGAGGGTCAACGCGAAGAGGGCCCAGCGGTATAATCTGCGCCACCCCGGTTTTGCTGACTGTTTACCCTGTTGATCCAAGTTCAGCCTTTTCATCCCCGCAGGCGGGTCAGAAGTTGAGGAATGTCTTCTGCATGAGCATGTATACGTAATGAACGGGCCATGGAAGCCTCAGCATCACCGGCCGCATCCTGCCCGCAAAGACCTGCCGGGCGAGGAGGATCATGAATGCCGAGGCGCTGTCGTTCCATCTCGCGCGGTACCTGCCCGATCCCCTGACCTTGAGGCCGAAGATGCCGGAGACCTTTCCCCGGCCGGCCGTTCCGTACGTGTGCCAGATGACGGCCCGCTTCTGGGACTGTACGGCAAGAACGGGAGGGACCTCCGCCGCGAGAACGCTGTCCGATGAGACGAGAAGGCTTCCCGCCTCGTCTCCCTTTTCTGTCAGTGATACGGCCATCGAGTGTTTGATCCGCCTGCGTTTCATCTCGGGGAGCCAGGCGTCGCCGAAACTTATGTCGGAATCGTTCGCGAAATGGTCCTCGCAGGAGAGGCAGCGCCCCATGCAGTCGACATAGAGGTTCTGAAAAAGGCCGTATCCATGGCTGAACGGGATACTGACCGTCGAACCGTCCTTCATCAGGATCTCGGTCGCGCCCCTCCAGCGGCCCTTCCTGTACCAGAACCTTTCTATATCTCCCTGTTCCACCCTTCTGACTCGCAGGAAGTCGTCCAGCAGGCGCCTGTGGGTAGCGTGGCCGCACCAGAGACCGATCCTCAGGGTGAGTTCCCCGGCGCGCGGTCGTTTGGTCTCGAGCCAGTTATTGACCGATGTCCACTGGCAGGGGAGTGCGACGGCCGCAAACCGGCCCTCCGTCTCTTTCAGGATGTCTATGATCCCCGCCGAATGGCTAAAATCGCTGTATATGCTTGTGCGGCAGTCAAGTATCTCGGCAGGGGTCCTGCAGAGGACGGTCTCGAACCTGAGACCTCCGCTGCCGGGCACCGTCCGGGCCGTGATAGCCCCGTCTATCTCGCCTCTTTCGAGGAGATCGATCAGCAGGGTCGTGACGAGTCCTCCCGAGGCGGCTCCTTCACGTATATCCGCCCCTGCGCTGTATCCCGCCCATGCCTTGCGGAGCCTTCTCTTATATATGTCCCCGTAGAGGCGGGCAGCCGTCTTTCCCGCGCGGACCGTCATCTCCGCCCTGCCTAGGAGATCTGCCGCGTATTCGAGCTGGGAGCGGGAGGAATCCCGTACGGCGGGAAGGGATGCTTCGATCCTCTCCCTGATTCGCGCTCTCTCTGTGAGCGTTTCTGCGACCGCGCAGGCGAGGTTGTCGACGCTCAGGCCGGACATCTCTATGACATAGCGCCCGAGCCCGAATTCGTCCATCACTTCCCTGTATTTGTGGCTCCATGCCGGCACCACGCACGGGACCCCGACGCAGAGGGACGAGACCATCGCATGGAACCTGCAGGCGACAAATGAATCAAAGCTTGAGATCACCTCTCTCAGTCCGGAGGAGGAGAGTTCCTGGTCGATAAAAAAGGCCCTGTCCCTGTTCCGCATCTGTTCCAGGACCGCCTTGCATATATGGTAGTCGTTGTTCCTTGAGGCCTTTTCCGGCCCGAGCCAGCTGTGTGCGATCAGAACGGCCCTGCCCCCCGTCTCATCGATCATACGGTCGAGGAGGGAAGCCATCAGGCCGGCAAGGTCAACCCCTTTAGCCGAGAGATTGTCGGCCAGCACCTGACTCGGGGCGGCGCCGATAACGGGCCCTTCCCCTTCGGGGATCCTGATGGCTGGTCCCGGCTCACCGGGGATGTTGTCACCGAGGATAAAAGCGAGGTCTGCAGCGGGTTTGAAGCGGGTTATACCGGCCTTTTCGAGCTGGGCGGCAGTCGCGGGTCCTCTAGCGAAGGTCATGTGGCACTTCTTGAGGATGAAACGGGCCGGCATTCGGTTTAAAATGGACCTGAGAGGGCCTATGGCTTGTGAAAGCCTCAAAACAGGTGTGCCGCAGAATATCCCCGGCAGGCTGCAGGCAACATTATAGAGGAGCGCGGCCGGCCTTCCGTCGACAAAAGAGATCCCCTCGATATCGAGGATCGCATCTGCGGAGGCAACGGCGTCGAGAAGGGGCCATTTTCTCATGAATCCGCGAGGGAGGCCCAGCTTGCGCAGGGTAGCGTAACATGCTGAGACAAAGGGAAGAATGAAGACAAGGGCGACAGGAGGGGCTGCGACGAGGTTCGTATCGGGCGGGAGCCTGTGTTTTCTGTCCTCAGCAGGGTAAACGCTTATCACATCTACCGAAAGCTGCCCCCCGAGCATATGGCGGAGATTATATATCGTGCTCTCGAGCATCGCGGAGGCGCCCTTGTTCCCCGAAAAGGTCCCCCCGATGATAGCGATTCGCCTGAACCCGGGGATTTTTACTTTTATTTTCTTCTCGGCCAACTTTTTTTTCACTCCAGAAAAGCGTCCTGTATGTTCCCTTGAGCATCTTATCACTCCCTGGTGCTGCGAGTAAACCCTCCCTTACTGTTAATAAGGTGTTCAGAAGGGAAATGTCTCTACTTTCGGGGTTGACATACACTTGCATAGTATGCTACAATTCACCCTGTCGAGTAAGTTAACGGTTTCTCCAATTAAACAGGCGGAAGGAGTACGTGAAGAGCCCGAGTTACTTTGTACCTTTAAGGTCCCAAACCTTTTAGGAGGTTTAGGAGGTTAACAAGATGTTCAAAGGAAAAGTCCTGCTTTTCTCTTTGCTGCTGGTATTCGCAACCTCCCTTTCCGCTGGCGACGTGGATGAGTGCGAAAGTGAAGCTGGATCAAGTTGTGCTCTCAGAGTATCAATCTGCCCGGCTGGCGACTTTGAGTTCATTCGTAACGGTTGCGGCGGCGACGCAGATTATATCTGGGTCGAGGTCAAGGACGCGGTTGGTGTCGGCATTGCTGGTATTCCCTGGACGGATTACTGGATGAATGCCTGTGACGCAGGACAGGAGCTTTGCCTCTGCGCGAGCCCTATCGCTGCTGATTCACTGACCAACACTGCTGGACGCACTACGTTCTCAGGACGTATTGCCGGCGGTGGCTGTATCCTTACCGGTGGGATGTATGTTGCATGTCAGGGTAAGACTTTCCTGGATGTTGCTACTTGTACGACTCCGATCTGTATTGACATAGTGATCGTCAGCCCGGACATCAACGCTGACTGCTTCGTCAACCTTTCGGACCTTAGCTTCTTCGGTCAGTCTTACAACAAGCAGCTTGGTGACGTTGAT
>CAYWGA010000091.1:0-9682 GCA_964457905.1 uncultured bacterium
TACGGGGGGATAGTATTCGCTCTTGTAATAGCCCTCATATCGGGACTGGTCAGCTACTACGGCGGGGCCGGCATGATACTGGCGATGAGCAGGGCCAAACGTATCGAAAAGAAGGACCATCCCCAGCTCTTCAATGTAATCGATGAACTCGCTATCTCGGCCGGCGTACCGATGCCGGCCATCTATATAATAGATGACACCGCGCCTAACGCGTTCGCGACGGGACGGGATCCCGAGCATGCCTCTGTCGCCATTACGACAGGCCTGCTCTCGAAGCTCAGCCGTGACGAACTTCAGGGCGTCATGGCCCACGAGCTCTCTCACGTACAGAACCGCGACATACTCTTCTCGATGATGGTCGGGATAATGGTCGGCTCGATAGTCCTTATAAGTGATTTCTTCGTCCGCAGCGTGATTTGGGGCGGAAGAGGAAGGAAGAAGGGCGGCGGCAAGGGCTCAGCCCCCCTGATCCTTATAGGACTTCTGCTCGCTATCCTCGCGCCGGTGTTTGCTAAGATGCTTCAGCTCGCCGTATCGAGGCAGCGCGAGTACCTCGCCGACGCCTCGGCCGCGCTGATAACACGCTACCCCGAGGGGCTGGCAAGCGCGCTGGAGAAGATATCGGGGGACAAGGAGGTCCTCGAGGTGGCGAACCGGGCGACGCAGCATCTATATATAGTCAATCCGATCAAGCCGTTCGAAAAACGGGCGAAGTCGCTGTTCTCGACACATCCGCCTATCGAAGAGCGTATCGCCCGACTTCGAGCTATGTAAGAAGGGCCAGCCATCAACACAAAATCAGACTAACAATTTGCCGGCATCCATAATTACTTTACCGTCAAGCTCAAGAGTTGGATCTTTGATAATTCCATCAAGGTGAATAGGAACATCAAACGTTCCGCCCATCGACATGTTGTTGCCCAGGGCTATGTGGACGGTGCCCTGCACCTTTTCATCCTCTAGGATGTTGCCGATGATCTTCGCCGCGTCGTTCGTGCCGATACCGAGCTCGGCCGTGTGGAATGCTTTCTTTCCGACAGCCTCGAGCTTCGATCGCAGTTCGTCCGCTTCGGGCCCGCCCGTGATCTCCACCGCGTAGCCGCCCTCGACCTTGATCGTGATCGGCGTCTTGCCGTTCAGGTCTCCGATGCCGGCCATCGATCCGTCTACGATGAAGACTCCGTGCGACTGCTCCTCGGCGGGCATCATGTACGATTCACCTGATGGCAGGTTGCCGAAGGAGCCCGGGTCATGGATCAGGCCGGTCGATGATATCGCATCTATGCCATCGATAGGTATTGTCAGGTCGGTGCCCAGTGCAGTCGTCACCCTGGCGACCTTCGCCTTGTTGAGAAGCGCAGTGACCTCATGTGTCCGGTCGGCGATCGCGTAGTAGTCAGCGTTGAGGCACCTGACCATCGTGTCGAGAGTGATGCCGGGCATCGTCGCCACACGCGAGCCGGCCTCGCAGGCGTTCCGTCTCGCCGCTGTATGCGTGAGCGATTTGGAAGCGGGACAGATGACAGCGTCAGCGAACTTCATAGCTTCCGAGACCATCACGGGAGGTTCCTCGCCGTTCCGGCTGAGGGGCTGCATCTCCATTATCACGCCGGTCGCGCCCAGCGATCGTCCCGCCTCTACGAGCGCCCTTCCTATATCGGCAAGTTCGGTGTCGGTCACTACGAGAAACTTCTCGCCCTCGACTACCTTGAGGCAGTCCCTTACGGCTATCAGCGCGGAATCCATCAGTGCCTTTTCCATTTCGGTCCTTTCAGTTTATTTGGTGGTCTTTAATAATCAGCGGGGAGATTCTAGCAGTTACCGCGAGCCAGTTACAGGCCGAATTCCGATGGGGGATGAGCGATGATCTCGATCGTATCACCCGTCACGGGGTGCGGCAGAGAGATCTTCCATGCGTGCAGGAGCATGCGGCCCTGCCGGTCGCCGCCCCGGTCAGTGCCGTATACGGGATCGCCCGAGACAGGATGCCCGGCCGACTGCATATGAGCCCTGATCTGATGGGTCCTGCCTGTCTCTATAATGATCTCGAGAAGCGCGCGTCCGCCTGGCAGTTCCCTGATGACCGAGAAATGTGTCACTGCCTTCTGACCGGCCCTGTCCGGGACCGCCCTCGACGACTCACCCTTTTCGATTCTCAGAGGCATGTTGATCGTTCCGCTTCGTGCTCCGGGTATGCCGTCAACAACGGCGATGTATGTCTTGATCAGGCCGCCTTCAACAAGTGCCTGTGACATCTCCCGCGCCGCGCGCCGGGTCTTTGCGATAATCAGTACCCCGGAGGTCTCTATATCGAGCCTGTGAACGGGCGATGCGGCGAAGGGCTGCGGTTCTTCCGGACCCTGCTCCACGGGCGGCAGGTATCTGCACAGCAGGTCGAGTAGAGAGCCGAGCTCGCTGCGATTTCCCGGCTGAACCGGCAGGCCTGCCGGCTTGTCTATCACGAGTATATCCCTGTCCTCGAACAGCACGGGGATCCCCATCCCGATGTCACCGAACCTTGCTGCCAGCTTCTCGTCTCCGACCTGGATCTCAGGCAGGACCTCTGCCGGCCTGTCTATGCGAAGGCGTATTTCGACTATGTCGCCGTCTTTGAGCCTCGCCTTGCCGGGGGACTTTTCACCATTGAGGCGTATCTTGCCCTTCCTTATCAGAGTCTGGATGATGGGAAAGGAGAGGGAGGGGCGAACGGCCCTGACGAACCTGTCCAGTCTCGAGCCTGTCCAGTCGTCCTTTACAGTGATCTTTGTCTCTTCGATCTCACTCATGATTAATCCAGTGTATGAACGTCGACGCTCTCGACCCGTTCGCCATCGTACTTGAACAATATATAGATGCAAGGTGAGAATGCCCGAGCCTTCTCCAGCCCGCCCTCGACCTCGTCGACCCGCAGATCAGGTTTATAGAGGGAGAGTGCGTCCGCCGCGTACGGGAAGGCAAGTGAAGGATTCTCGATCGCGGCGACATTATAACCGGGATTCTCCTCAATAGTCGATACCATGAAGCTGACCGACTCCCTGTACATCCCCGTGAAATCGCTCCAGACCTTCTCGAGTCTATCCACCCTTACGATGCTGCCCGCTATGAAGATACACATCACCGCTGCGCATACGATCCTCAGAACCTTTTTTCTCGAGTTCCAGAGCAGAGCGAGGACGAGTACGAACAGCATGACAGTGCCGACCGATGAGAGATAATAGTACCGGTTCTGCGTGATAGAAACAGTCGAGAAGAATCTGTATCTGAAGGCCGATGCGGGCACCAGGGCCGCAAGGGCCCACAGCGAACCGAGGGCAAACTCACGCTGCTTTCCGGTCACACGTCCGATCCACCATATAAAAGCGAGTACGCCGATGACGAGAAGCTCCGGCAGAAATGGATGGGCAGGCTCCTGCAACGCCGTGCCCTTGTGATAGAAGAGCGAGAAGAAGGGCCATGGCCGGAGCTCGTAAAGGAATCCGCCTGCCGTGTTGCGGAGCATATGCAGTCCCGGTCCCCAGTTGTGCTGTGTGAATCCGCCGATCACCAGTTTTCTAGTGATCAGGTACGCTGCTGATATGACGGACCATGAGATCGCCGAGATCTTCAATGCCGTTGCGTTCTTCCATTCGTCACGGTAGAGGAACCAGATGAAAAAGAGTATCGGCAGCCCCGCGATTGCCGTCTCCTTTGCAAGCAGGGAGAGTGCGAACAGGATGGAAGAGGAGATGACAGTGAGGCGCTTTCGTTTTTCCCCGGATATCAGCAACAGTATGGCACCGAGAAGGAGCGCTGTGGACAATAGCGTCGTCCTCGCGCTTATCCAGAAGACGGCTCCTGTATGGATACTCGAGACGGCGAACATCGCGGCACCCGCGGCGGCCTGTCTCCAGTCACGGATCAGATATACGAAGAGGTGAAAGACAAGTACCGAGCATATGAAATGGAGAAGGAGATTGAATGTGTACTGCAGCTTCAGGTTGCCGGGGGCGAGATGTTCGAACGCGTAGAAGGTGATATTTATTAAGGGCCTGAAGAAGTTGACGACACGGTACGTGAAGATGTTCGACAGGGTCATGTCGTAGCGTGCCCTGCTCATCCACGAAAAATCGTCATTGAAGAGGTAGTTGTCGGTGATGCCATTGAAAGTGACGAGGCAGAGGATGAAGAGAAGGACATAGACCGCCGGCGAGAGCCAATTTGGTTCGTTAGCACCTGCCTTGCCGCCTCCCGAGAGGTCTATGGAGATCCTTGAGTTCACGGGAGATACTATAAATGAGCAGTACCGTCCGGTACAGAGATTTACTTCAACCTCTATATTGCTTCCGTATTACCTCACCAGCACCATTTTTCTGGTCGCTGAGCCTGCTGCGTTTTCCACCCGGTAGTAGTAGACCCCAGAGCCCACACTTGTCCCGTGATCGTTGCGTCCATTCCAGTGCAGCGCGTTGATCCCGGCCACGCCGATTCCCTGGAATCCGGTGACCCTGCGCCCGGCAACATTGTAGATCACGAGGGAATAGGCGCCCGCCGCAGGCAGCTCGAAACGGATCTCGGTCATGGCATTGAAAGGATTAGGGTAATTGGAGAAGAGCTGCAGCTTCGGTCCGTCCGCAAGTTCACCCTCTTCGACCCCGGTCGTAATGCCGTCATCCCAGTAGATATCGTCGAGGGCGAACTCGCAGGCAGCTCCGTGTTCCTCGAGGATGACAAAAGAATAGCTCAGCATTCGAAGATCGATGGCGAGTCCCCGGATGTCGATGACCGGAATCGCCGCCTGACCCCATTCACCATCGCGTACCAGCCCGTACTTCTCCTGATACGCCGGGAATTGTACATACTGCTGGTTTCCCCAGGCATCGATTATCCCGATCTTGAATGTGACATACGCCGGGATTTTTATACGGAACTTCAGGTGTCCCTCGCCGAAGTCGAAAAGATTCAACGGCTGCATCGACATGATGCCGGCGCCGAACCAGCCCCGGCCCGCCGACTGCCAGGACAGCACGTTATCTCCCTCGTATGGCGGGATGGTCCCATCTATGAGAGTTCCTTCCCAGACGTATATCTCTGACGAGACTTCCGCTTCCAGTCCACCGCTGGTGGGCGTCTCGTCGGTGTAGACACCAAAGATACCGCTTTCGAAAGCTGGCGGTCCTATAAGGACCTCGCCCTGACCGTTCCACTCATAGACGCGGATATAGTCGATATACATCTCGGCGGGAAACGGCATGGAAACCGGAGCGCCGCTGCCGGGATCGCCCAGATTGTAGACATCGGTAAAGACGCCTCCGATTGCCATATTCGCGATCAGATAGAAAGGTTTGGAGAACTCGTCGGAGACCTCGTTGATCGGGAACGGGAACTCGTACAGATCGTACTCCTCGCCGTCGTCGATAACGGTCATGCGCAGACTGTCTTCGTCCCAGTAGAGACGGTAGGTAAGGAACCGTTCGACAAACGTTTCAGCGTATTCGAAATAGGGGCGGCAGTATACGTCGGTGGGGTCCCAGGAAAGGCTGGCCGCACCGGAAGGATTCTCAGGCGTGACCGAGTCATCGGAATAGTAGATGGCATTACCGCCGACAGCCTCGTTGACTGTCGAGTTGTCCAGACCGTTACCGCCATTGTGCCCGTCGTGCAGGTTCCTGAAGGACTGCGTGGCACCCATTTCCATCATGTCTATCTCGCCACAGCGCGGCCAGGCATAGTTGGCGGTGCCGAGGAGCCATACAGCGGGCCAGCCGCCAAGATCCAGGTCGGGGATCCTCACCCTGGCCTCGATCATGCCGTACTTGATGGTGATATTGGATTTGGAGATGATCTTGCCCGACGTGTAGTTCAGGGGATTTCCCCACTGATCGACTATGCCAGGGCCGCTCTCCTGCCGGGCGGTGATGCGAAGGGCCAGATTGCCCGTCTCACCGGGGATATCCGTGATGTCGACATTGCCTTCGGAGTAGTACTGAAGCTCGCCGTTTCCCCAGCCCCAGCTGCCATTGCCCGTTATTATCATCCAGTTGTCCAGATTGTTGAAATCATCTTCCCAGATCAGTGTTCCGATCTGGGCGTGTGCGGCACTCCCGGTCAGGAAGACTGCTGCGCTCAATAGTATGATCCATCTCATGGATTGATCTCCTTCTATTTGACCAGTATCATTCTTCTTGTCTCCGAGTGGCCGCCCACATCAAGCCTGTAAAAATACACACCAGCAGCGACAGCTCTTCCCGTTCGATTGAGGCCGTTCCAGACGACTCTGTGATGACCGGCGGCAGTCGCTTCCGCGTCAACCAGCGTCTGCACCAGCCTGCCCGACACATCAAAGACAGTCAGGCTGACGATCGAGGGGGCCTGCAGGTCATAACCTATCGTTGTCACGGGATTAAAGGGATTGGGATAACATGGATGCAGAGTAAACCCTGACTCCCGGATTCCCGGCAGAGCGTCAGTCGATACTATCTGAATATCAAAGTAGTTGATGTTGAATCCATCCGCAGTAGGTACGAATCTCATATACTGCGTTCCTGCGGAGAGGGTAGATGTCACGGTGACGGTCGTCCATGACTGCCAGCCTCCCGTAACCGGCACGTTGATATCTCCGGTCCTGTCTATGCCGGAGAAATTCACATGGAATGTGCCGCCGCCGGAAAGGGACGCTACACGCGCCTCTAAGGTGTAGTCGCCGGCGCGGGGAACAGTCACGGTGTATTCGAGCCATTCATTCGGGCTTACCCATCCGACGTTGAAGCCGCCGCCAGTGTCGGAGCATGCTTCTATGTCGACGTCTTCCAAGCGGTATTGCCCGCCGTTGTTGCCCGTATCCGTGTCATGGTATGCGACGCCGTCTCCTCCGATGTCATAATCTTCCGCTTCGACCCTGGCCGGAAAGACTATCGGGCTTCCCGAAAACGGGGCCTGCCCGCAACCGGTCCCGACAGTGACGTCAACGGCGTCTGTTTCTTCGCCGCCGAGGTCATCAATGGCCCTGGCTACTATCTCGTAACATCCGCCGGGGACCGAGGCCCAGAGGAAGGAGTATGGTTCGGTGGTGTCTTCTCCCAGGTAGGTGAAGCCGTTATAGAATTCAACGGTCGCGATAGATCCGTCCGTGTCGGAAGCGGTCGCTTCTATAGTGATGTCGCCAGCGGGGAGGCTGCTGCCTGAGGCCGGCGAAGTTATGGAAACTGCGGGTGTCGCGTTTGGTATGTCTTCGTATACCCTGACGTAGTCGATCAGGAACTGCTGCGGAAGTGCAGCGGTTATACAGCCCGGATTCGTGCAGCCGGTGTAGTTGCCGCCTATCGCAGCATTCAATATGATGTAGAACTCCTGGTCGAAGGGTGCCTGTTCATCGCCGGGCGCTGCGTTTGTGTACCACTCCGAGCTGCTCTTCGTCGAATAGAGCACGCCGTCCACATACCAGCGCATCTCGTCAGGCTCCCATTCGACAGCATAGATGTGGAAGTCGTCGGCGAAACTGGTTCCGCCAAGAGAATATGATCCGCCCGAATAAGTATTGCTCGGATAGGTGCCGCCATAATGAATGGTTCCGCCGATAAACGTCATTGCGTTCGCCGATTCCATGATATCGATCTCGCCACTCGCGGCCCACCCTCCATAGACATCGTCCTGGGGCATCATCCAGAACGCCGGCCACATACCGCCTCCGACCGGCAGCTTGGCCCTCATCTCCATCCTTCCATACAGGAATGAATGTCTGTCTTTTGTCGTGACCTTGCCGGAAGTATAGCTGCGGCCCCCGAATGATTCCGCCAGTGTCGTGAGAACGAGGTTGCCGCCTGAAACCGTCACATTCTCGGCACGGTAATACTGGAGTTCGTTATTACCCCAGCCACAAAGATCCGGACAACCATCGCCGATGTTGATGACCCAGTTGCCCGCGTCCAGACTGGTTCCGTTGAACTCGTCAGACCAGACGAGAGAGAATGTGGCGTGTACAGGGGTAATGAATCCTGCGGATGCGATCAATACAGATACCAGAACGCATACCGATGCGAAAATTATCGTCTTCGACATCCGACTGCCCTCCCGGACAAGTTTTTGCTTTTTGATTTAAGAAAGAGACGGCAGAACACATCGTCGTCCTGCCGATGCAGAAAAGCGTGTTGTATTCACCCTGCCGGACTCTACTTGAGAATTATACTATATTGGTCAGGAAATCACAAGATGCGGAATGTGATAACTTTCAATTTCATATAACCTTGCCGTCCTATAACCGCGATTTGAGGCAGTAATGTCAGTAATAAGTCGAGCCGGCTTGCTAACAATACCTACAATTTATCTCTTGTAAATGGCACTCAATCAATGATATAATACCCCCGGATGTGCCAGTCAGACCAGATAGATCATCGAAAATTGGGAAGTCTTAATTAATCCACGATCTTTCGATGAGATTCTTTAAACAAGGAGAATGTGAGATGAGGAAACTTGCTATAGCTGCAATTCTCCCCTTGCTGATCTTAGTCACGGGGCTTGGGACTGCCCAGTCGCAGACCTACCTCACTGTTGACCCGGTTGAAATTGTAAACGGATTCATGAATGTATACAATCTTCCGGCCCCCGATGGGGACGGAGCATTTATGTTCGCCTCGGGCTGGGGATTGCCCGATCTGACCGCTGTTTATAACGTAGACGAGCTGACCCTGGGTCCTAATACTATCGGCGATATCAATGAGTACTGGTATCAGTGCACCGAAGGGTATACCGCGCCCGATTGCGGTGGACCGGGAGCGCCCGGCAACAAGAGTATGGAAGCCAATGTGTATGGGGAGTCAAACGGACCGCTGGCAGGACAGACCGTAGTCTTCAGCGGTGTCGTACAGGATATCACCCTGACCGGCGCGCATACCGTAATAGCGTTCATCAAGGACTTTGCGCCGGACTTTTCATCGTTTGAGCTTAGCTTTGTAGAGCTGACATCGGTCGGACCGTTCAGCATAAGTCTTGAGACCGTCAACGACGCTGGACGCCATGTGCAGTGGGGTTTCCAGATGATTGGTGTAAACGTCTGGGTCACCGATGTAGAGGCGTTCGGATCAATCACGATCGGGCCGTTCAACCCGGTAGCTACCGAGACCTCGTCCTGGGGTGCCGTAAAGTCACTCTTCCAGGAGTAAGAATTTCCGTCCTGCCGGATTTCCGGTGGGCGATATATAGCATATCCAGAAATCGGCCCTCTCATTCCGAGAGGGTCGATTTTCTTTTGCGACTCACATGAATGATTATTGTAACCCGGATACCCGGCGGAGAATTACCTCAGCGTCAGCTGTTTCTGCTCCTGCGGCTGCGATACCTGTTGTAGTTGCCCTGGGGACGACTGCCTGGTCTGCGCCTTCCCTTGTTGCTGCTGTACGATTTCGGAGCTGACCCGGTCGAGTGCAGGGCCTTGTCGCAGTGATAAGCGTGCTTCATCTCGGTCGGTACCGGCCTGCCGAGCAGACGCTCGATTTCCCGCAGATATGAACGGTCCTCGGCGCAGCAGAACGAGATGGCGCTGCCATCCGCTCCGGCCCGGGCCGTACGCCCGATGCGGTGCACGTAGGTCTCGGCCTCAACGGGAAGATCGTAATTGATTACGTGGGTGATATCGTCTACATCCAGGCCCCGCGCCGCCACGTCAGTGGCGACCAGTACCCGGAAGCGGTTCCGCTTGAATCCGTCCAGG
>CAYWGA010000092.1:0-9658 GCA_964457905.1 uncultured bacterium
TCTCTCAAATCCAGAAATATCGCAACCGGACAGAACGCGGGATACATCCGATCCCTCGAAAAAGATCCAGAATCTGAGCCTTGCGTCCGGTTCTGGAGTGACCTGAAGTTCTACGTAATTATCAAGCGCATCATCGAATATCGGATAGATGGAGTAGTAGTCATATTCTGTCAGGTGGTTCATCCAGTAAGCGAGAAAATCGTCCGTTTCATCCTCATTCAGTCCGATACCAGAGAGTATACCACGAAGCTGCACGGCGAGATCATCCCTGCTGATGGACCATCCCGTGGAAAGGTCGGGCGCATTCCTTATCGAGGCTTCATAGAAGAGATAGTCGTACTGGTGATCGATAGTGCCTGTTGTTTCGACAAAGACGTTCCATCCTGAGGAATACTCGGGAATGCTGGCAGTGAGTGCTGTACCATTCTTGAATTCCAGTTCTACAAGGAAATCCCTGTCTTTGTCAGGATAGATATATATGGCCGGCTTCTTGACTTCCATGTACTGCAGGAAAAGTGTATCCGCGGTATAGGAAGAATTCCCATCGCAGAATATGTCGGACCACATAGCATATTCTGAAGGAGTTGTTGCGTAAAGGCGATAGGTTCCTGTCTTCACTCCTGTGAACGTATAATTGCCGCCTGCATCAGTCAATGTTGAATATTTTACATCATAGTCATAGATAGAGACTACGGTCAGATAGACATCCGCATTCTCGACAGGCAACCCCGGCGGATCGGTCTCCAGGCTGATAACCTGTCCTGATATAACGGATTCCTCCCTGACCTGATAAATGAATATGTTGCCGGCGTTGAATGAGTTCATGCTGGTATTATCCATCTCATCGGACACGGGACTCATGAATGTAAAGATCTCACTATCCGGGTCATCCGTGATTCCGGCGAATAGGTAGAAAGGCCCCTGCCGGACATCCTCGAACAGAAACACTCCGTGCGTATCGGTACGAACGGTATCGGAATACTGAAGAGGGTTGTCGTAGGATAGGAATACGAGTGCGTTTTCCGCACTTTTCATGGAATCAGCGTATGAGACAGTCCCGGTTATTACACTGACAGGCTCCGGACAGACGCATACGGTATCGTCCTCGCAGGAAACAAATACTGAAATGCAAAGCAGAGCTACTGACAACAGACTTAGAACTTTCACACCAGGTACCCCTCCCTGGAAATATCAACCTTCTATATCTCAATATACACATAAAAGTGGATCGGTCACAGTCTACCAGCTCTTTTCGGTGCTATCGACCCGGAAAAATGTAACTTTCTCCGCAGTTCGCGCATATTATCAGCAGAGAAGGGATGATAATGGATTTTCAGGATCTCTACGATTCATACTCGAAGGATGTCTACCGCTTCGCTCTCTGGCTTTCCGGGGACAGGGCTAAAGCCGAGGACCTGACGTCTGAGACCTTCATCAGGGCATGGACACGAAGAGACGCGATCAGGACTGAGACCCTGAAGGCCTACCTCATATCTATCGCCAGAAACCTCTACCTGATGCAGATCCGAAAAGAAAGCCGCGTCACTGATCTCGAGGATATCCACTCTGACCCCTCTCCCGGACCTGACAGGGTCACCGAATCGCGCCATGAACTGAGCAGGATCGAGGAGATACTTCAGTCAATGCGTGAGTGTGACCGGACCGCGTTTGTTCTCCGGGTGAAGCACGAACTGCCCTACGCCGATATTGCACGCATCCTGGGCCTTTCCCTGACATCAGCGAAGGTAAAGGTCCACCGGGTGCGAAAGCGCCTTCTTACAGACAGAATGGAAAAGGAGGTTTCCTGATATGGAAATCACTAAGAACGTGATCATCGATCTGCTGCCTCTCTATATCGAGGAAGAGACTAGCGATGATACGAGGAAACTTGTAAGGGAGTATCTGGAGACAGATCCTGAGCTGGCTGAGATGGTGAAAGAGACAGCAGATATGAAGCTGCCCGCTGACGCGCCTGTTCCACTTACATGGGAGGACAAGATGGATGCCTACAAGGAAGCCAAGAGGCTGATGCTTATTCGTACGATCATGCTAGCGGGTATCATATCCGTTTCAACCCTTGCGCTGCTTGGCCTTGGCGCAGTCATCGTGATGTTTGTTGTACGCTAGTTTGCCTCGAGGAGATTATTCGTTCTCGATAAGATGCTGTGATGCGGAAGAGTCGGGAACGGATATCTCCCCTGCCAGACCCTTCGAGCCGGCCAGCGCGCGGCGGAAAGCATACCAGCCACATCTCGGATACATCGAACCAACAGCGACCTTTGTGCATGAATCTTTCATGCTGACCGGCTTGATGCCGAGAAAAAGCTCGATGATCTTGAAGTGATCGATCACGATATCGATTCCCTCGTCATTCAGGTAATCATTGATGTGGCCCGTCTCCAGCGCGAAAAAGGCCTCACGATTGACTTTTCCGTCAAGATTGATCACCTGCCGGTCACAGAGGTAGCCGATCGTACCGCACTGGAACACCCCGAGTTTGTCCTCTTTTTCAGTATTTGCGTCTATCCACTTTGCTATGTCGTAGTATGGATAGATCGGATGGGAACGGAACGCCTGCGAATACGAGAATAAAGAGAAAAAGAGAAGATATACCGCCGCTGCAGCCAAAGCGGTCCGCCTGACAGTTATGGATCTCCCCCTGAGCCAGTCGAATCCATCCTGCAGGAAGAATGCGAGATAGATACACGCGATCATGAATATCGGGAAGAAATACCTCAGGAAGAAAAACGCGCCGAATATGTAGAAGGAATAAGAGAGTATCAGCAGGGCTGAGTAGACCAGAAGAAAATTGACCTCTCCCCTCTTTGATTTTTTCTCGTCACGGCGCCAGCTGAGTACTCCGGCTCCGGCGATAATCAGGATGATATAGCCCGCTATGTTTGCGATGATCCTGAAAGCAGCGCCTGTACCGAGAATATTATCGAGTTTTTCTGCCGAACGGAAAAGGACCTGTACCGGCGGTATCACCTTGAGAGAAGAAATGGCGTGCTCAAGATGGATCCACATGAAGGATATGTCCGGACCCTTGAAGGCGAGCGATTCGGGGCTGTATCCGAAATAGGATGAGTACGCAAGGGACAGGAAGCGTGTCGCTCTGCCACTGTCCTGTATGATGCTTCCGCTTTCCACTATATTGAAGAGCAACCAGGGCCCGTATAGTATCAGAACGCCTGCAGGCACCAGGGCCAGCTTGATGAGGATACTTGCCGAAGCCTTTCTTCTCTTGAGAACAAGCAGGTAATCGAGGGTCATGACCAGAGCGAGGAATGTGCCGTCTATCCTCGACACGATCCCGAGTCCAAGCAGTAGCCCGAGTACAAAGAATCGTGACGCGGAGGGTTTCTCTTCTCCTCTGACCCTGCTGAGGTAATAGAGCACAGCGGCCGCTATCATAAATGATGCAATCGCAGTCTCCAGCCCGTTCGCCGTCTGCTTAGTGACTATCGGCGAAAAGGACCATATCAAGGTCGCGGCCAGGGCGGCCGTGAAGCCGACATATCTTCTGCCTATCCTGTACAGGAGATACGCCGTCATCCCGCTGAACAACGCCAGCATTGAAAGCGCGATATATATCGGCAGGACCGGGTCACCACCGGCGATCATGAATATTGGGACCAGAAGGAATACATAAAGAGGCTGAAAGCCTGTTGTAGGATGAATGCCGTCAAATGTCATTCCGGCGCCGTCAGCCATGTTACGTGATATCTGGAAGGCGTAGAAACTGTCGTCGTAGAGGAAGCCGTTTCGGTTGAGCGTCGCAAAATCCTGCCACGCCACTGCCATGTGGAAGGCCACGATGACGAGGAGCACGCATAATACAAGCGTGTTGCGGCTTTTTTCTGACATGATTCACGCAGTCGTTAGCTGAAGGTGCTTTTTACGAATTCCTTTCTTATATAAGGACTTAGACACTAATTGTACAACAAACAGACGATGAAGTCAACGGAGGCTTCTAAAGGGTTATGATACAGTAAAATGCGTTGCAGTTCAGCGGTACTCTATAAGGATGTCGGTCTCTCCGTGCGGTTCCAGCACGATAAAGTGAACAGGATCTTCCATGCGCTGCTCCATCGTAAGGACAGCAGGCGGTTCTACATGGAGCCCGGGATCCCAGTGATAAGGGAGCAATATCCGGCCGGGGAGCATTCCCTCCTCGTCTGGAAGCAGGGTCACCTCGATGCGCCCGTAGGAGGCCTTGAGAATTATCCCGCGATCTTCCAGTGAACCAGCAGGCGGGGCGACTTCCCAGAGCGCAAAGTGCCTGGACCCCCATACCTGTTCCTGATTCAGGACACGGTCGAAGTATTCCCGGCACTCGGGTGTGGCAGCAAGTATCCACTTGATATTGTAAAGGCTGATATATCTCCATAGCATGTCAGGGCTCATCTCAGTCAGAGGCCTTCCCATAGCGGCACATCTGTGGAAATTCGTGAAATTGTGCCTTATGTAAGCCCACGGGTAGGGGCCCCCTATCTGCTCGACCCCTGTTATCCCCGGAATCAGCGCTGGAAGAAAGCTGTCCCCGTAGTTCCATGCCGGACCGTCTTCGATCAACAGCCTGCCTGAGCCGCCGGTGTGACTCTCCAGCGCATCAATCAGGTCCTCTACCTCAGCGGTAAAGGTGGTACTTAGCGTATGACGGTAATATGCCCTCGATGCGAGCAGGGAAAAGACGGGCGCACTCAGGAAGATTATGATCACCGCGGCTGTGCCCGCCCATCTGAAGCTGCGACCGGAATCTGGCACTCTGTCACAGAATTTGAACAGTGCCATCAGCCCCGGACCGGCCAGCGGTGCCATCAGGATGAGAGCCGGAACGAGGAATCTGCCCGGTTCCATCTGGTCGAATATCGGTATATATATCCCGAAGGCGGTTATAAGCAGGAGATAGATGCTTCCCGCTGCCGGACCCGCTGCGTCTCCTGCCCTCCCGGTTCGAAGAAGATGCACCAGACCGATAACAGAAAGAATGATAAGAAGCAGTGCGGGAAGATTGCCGGGTTTGACCAGTATCTCCATCAGGCCCATGATACCGTTGACCTGGAAGAAAGTTTCAGAGGCGACTTTAATGCCGAGGTATCGGAAGAATGGAAAAAGCCATATCGCGTTCACGGCTATCACGAGCAGACACCAGACGATAAGTTTCGAAAACAGCTTAGTCTCCCACTTCCGATGCGGTTCTCCAGCGGGAACAAGGCGCCGTTCGATGAGGAACAGCACGAGGAACGGAACAGGAAGCAGGACAGCGGTGGTAGGATGGATCAGAAAAGCCAATGGTCCGACGATCCAGAATGCCTTTGCCTTCGCTTCCTTAAGAAACGATCTGAACAGCCCGATAAGATAAATAGCCAGATGAGACACTATCAGGCATGAAAACATGCCGGCAAACCGGAACTCCCCGACATACGGCCTTCCCCAGTGCCAGAAGGATAGCAGGATTATTGTGGAAAGGAGTGATTCCTCAAGACTGAATCCGAGTCGGCGGCTTCCCGCATAGATAGTGAAAGGAAGAAGAAGATATCCCAAGAGTATGAAGATCTTGAATGCCCTGGCTGTATCGATGAAGACAAGCAGGGCGCACCATAACTCCACCCCCTTTGAATCGATATCAAAGACAGTGCCGCCCGGGTACCCGGCCATGAAATAGGGGTCATATGTATGGAGTTTCAGCGAATCACGGAAGAGTTCACTTCCCCGGGAGGCCTGCTGGTAGTGGAGTGCGTGATCGAGGGAAAGTACCGGTCTTGAATTGGCTATATCTTCCAGCGGGAAAAAGAAGAGAGTAGCGACAAGATGAGCACCGAAGATGACAACAAGGATCAGTCCTCGCCGGTCGGCGCTCCCTCCCCGGTCCTTTATCAAACGGGCAAGCGGACGGATAGCAAGCAGCGCCGCGACAGACAGCAGAGCCACAGCCTGGATAGTGATACCCTCGGTCCCAAAACTTCTCAGAGTGGCTGTGATACCGAGTATCAGGGCAACACCGAGCAGTATCCGGTCGGTGAGCCCAAGTTTCGACATTAGGGATCGCTCAGTGATCATCTCGAACCTGATTCTGATGGAATGGTGTACCCCGATGCTGCGAACGCATTCTACTCCTTTTTATGCTGATTCTCAAGACAAACATCAGGCTTGAAAAGAAATAGCTCTAAGGACTATCATGTTGACGCGTTCAATGTGGTTGCGTTACCGGGTGTTTATTCAGTCATGCTGTTCTCCAGGGATACTGTGTCTCCCGGGCCCTGCCTCATTAAATAAGAACCATTATTCGATATTTTACGTATAACTAGATATAGGGCGCATTGAATCAAGAGCCTGTATCGAGGGGGTAGCAATGACAGGCAAGTTTCGTGGAACAGGTCCCTTGACATCAAGGGTACTACTTGTTTCGGCCCTGCTCTCTCTCTTCTTCGCGGTTCCCATCATACATAGTCAAGAAAACCGTATGAGGTTCGAGGAACTCTCGATCGAAGACGGCCTTTCCCAGACGATCGTACTTTCAATAGCTCAGGATAATAACGGGTTCATCTGGTTCGCCACCGAGGACGGGCTTAACCGCTATGACGGTTATCATTTCTCCGTCATAAAACATGATCCTGATGACTCGAGAAGTATGGCGTACAATCATCTACTCTCGCTTTTTATCGACAGTCGCGGAATACTCTGGATAGGGACATTCAACGAGGGCCTCGACTGGTATGACAGCGAGAACGATGAGTTCATCCACTTCAAGTTCGACAAGGACGATCCAACGTCGATCAGCAACGGCATGGTCAACTGCATTCATGAGGATCAGAACGGCGATATCTGGGCCGGTACGGACGAGGGACTTAACCGCCTGGATTTCGAAACCGGCAAATTCACCCGTTATCTGCATGATCCTGGTGATTCCGAAAGCCTCGGAGCGGACAAGGTGGTGTCTCTGTGTCACTGTAAAGATGGATACATCTGGGTGGGGACATACGGCGGCGGTCTTTGCCGCCTCGATCCGAAAACGGGTAAGTTCAAGAATTTCAGACATGCTCCGGACAATCCGGGCAGCCTCCCTCACAACTCCGTAACCGCTCTTGAAGTAGACAGCCACGGCAATCTGTGGATCGGAACAAACGGTGGCGGAGCCTCCTTCCTCAACAAGAAGACCGAGAGTTTCACGAATTACACGGCTGATCCCGATAACCCTGACGGACTCAGCCACCCGGCAGTTTACGCTATTCACGAGGACAGCAACGGGATCGTATGGATGGGAACCAATGGCGGCGGACTGAACAGGTTCGATCCTGCTACAGGCAAATTCATGCGTTTTGTGAACGATCCAAACGACCCAACCAGCATCAGCTACAACGAGATATACGATATCTTCGAAGACAGGTCGGGTGTCATCTGGCTTGGCACGTATGGAGGCGGCGCCAACATGTTCGATCTGAAGAGAAAGAAATTCGTTCACTTCAGGTATGACCCGAACGGTCCGAACACAATGGGGCATCCGATCGTGTGGTCGATCCTGGAGGATGAGCCCGGAAAGCTCTGGATAGGTACACATGGAGGAGGACTCGATCTCCTCGATCGAACTACGGGGTTATACAAGAATTTCCGCAACGATCCGGAGGATCCATACAGCCTCAGTGCCGATATTGTCAGGGTCGTTTACAAGACCGGGGACGGAACGATCTGGCTCGGTACAAACGGAGGCGGCATCTGCAGGCTGGAGCGCGAGACTGGAAGATTTTACTGCTACAGGAATGACTCCGGTGATCCATCGAGCATCAGCCACGATCAGATCAGATCGATGTTCGAAGACAGTGATGGATACCTCTGGATCGGCACAAATGGAGGCGGTCTCAACCGGATGGACAGAGAGTCCGGGACCTTCACCAGGTACGTCCACGCGATGGATGATACGTCGAGCATCAGCAATGATTTTATCAGGGTCATTTTCGAGGACAGCGATGGCGGCTTCTGGCTGGGGACACAGGGCGGCGGTCTCAACAAAATGGACAGGGAATCAGGGACATTCACAGCCTATACAAGGGACCCTGAAGATTCCACGAGTCTCAACAGCGACTTTGTCTTCTCTCTTCTCGAAGACGCGAGAGGATTTCTCTGGATGGGTACGTGGGGCGGCGGCTTTTCCTCATTCGATCGGGAAAAAGAGATCTTTACCGCCTATACCGATGAGGCCGGACTTCCGAGCAACTCCGTGTATGGCGCTCTCGAGGATGAGTACGGCAACTTCTGGCTCAGCTCAAATAACGGTATCTGCCGATTCGACCCGAGAGAACTTGTCTGCAAGAACTACAACGAGCGTGACGGTCTGCAGAGCAACGAATTCAACGGAAACTCGTTCTTCCGCTCCCCGTCAGGCGAGATGTTCTTCGGAGGAACTGAGGGATTCAACGCCTTCTATCCCTCGGAAATAAAGGACAATCCGTATATCCCTCCCGTCGTGATCACCTCGTTTACCAAACTTAACAAGGAAGTCCGGTTCGACGAACCGATCTCGGACATCGATGAGATACGCCTCACGCATAAAGATTATGTCTTTTCTTTCGAGTTCGCGGCGCTGGAGTTCAGCGCTCCTGAAAAGAACAGGTACGCCTACAAGATGGAGGGCCTGGACCAGGAATGGGTCTACACAGACTACGAAAAAAGGTTCGCTACATATACGACTCTGCCGGCGGGTAAATATACTTTCCGTGTAAAAGCCTCTAATAACGACGGGATATGGAACGATCAGGGAGCATCGATCGATATAGTCATCCTCCCTCCTTTCTGGCAGACATGGTGGTTCAGGATAGCCATCGTCCTCATGATTGCCGGCATTTTCCTCGTACTGTACCGGAGGCGCGTGCAGACGATGAGGATGAAGATCGAGCTCCAGACCGCGCATACAGCACAGATGTCGATCATGCCTCAGAGTGATCCCTCGATGGAAGGCCTTGGCGTATCAGGGATCTGCATTCCCGCAAGTGAAGTCGGCGGGGATTTCTATGATATATTCTGGATTGACGACAAGAAGACTAAGCTTGGAGTCGCTGTAGGAGATGTCTCAGGAAAGGCAATGCAGGCCGCGATGATAGCTGTCATGTCGAGCGGTATGATCTATTCGAATACGGACGAGTCGACATCTCCTTCAGAGGTCGCCGTCAGGTTGAACCGCTCCCTTTACCATAAGACAAATGAACGTATGTATACGGCCCTCTGCCTTGCCACTATTGATGTTCCGAAAAAAGAGGTCGCCTACACTATCGCTGGGTTCAGCGCTCCCCTGCTAAAATCAAACGGTACTGTCTCTTCTCTCGAGGGAGCGGGACACGGACTTCCGCTGGGCGCCCTGGTAGACAGCAGATACAGGGAAGACAGGATTGTTCTCGATATGGGAGACGTCCTTGTGATCTTCACCGACGGTGTGACCGATGCGCTGAATCTTTCCCGTGAGTTCTACGACCAGCAGAGACTGGAGAACCTGCTCGCGAAAACTGACACATCATCACTCTCGGCGTCGGGCATAAAAGATCTTATCGTTGAGGACGTCAAGGTTTTCACAGGCAACATGCACCAGGCCGATGATATGACTCTTGTAGTGATCAAGGCTGACAGTTAGTCATTTCCGAGGATATTTTTTACCTGCACGAGCAGC
>CAYWGA010000093.1:0-9497 GCA_964457905.1 uncultured bacterium
GATCACGGCGACGGCGACGGATGCGGCGGGCAACACGAGCCCCGCCTCGGCAGCGGCAAGGATGATCACGCCCCGCGCCTGCCCGAGCTTCAGTGCGCTCTTCGGATTCTTCGCCACGAAGACTTCCTCGACAGCCATAGCCGCAGGTTCGTATTTCCTCAGCACCTCATCGAGTCCGCTCTTTATGGCGGCGAGCCTCAACGGCATCGGATCCGACGCTTTGACCTTGATCACTCCCGACCCTATATAGACGATCCCGGAGCCCCGCTTCTCAACCAGGCCGTAACCGGTGACGCGGCTTCCGGGATCTATACCGATGATGACAGCCAATGCTCCCTCCGCAGGGCGCTATATCTGGTCCTCTATCTTCCCGAGAATCTCATCCGAAATATCAAAGTTGGCGCTGACGCGCTGAACATCCTCGTTGTCTTCCAGAGACGATACGAGCTTGAGCACCCTGACCGCCTTGTCGCTCTCGAGGCCGACGGTCGTTGTGGGATGCAGGGACACCTCGGCTACCTGGTACTCGATGCCGGCCGATACGATCGCTTCCCTGACTGCCTCGAAGGATTCGGGCGGACAGATGATCTCGAAATGGTCATCCTCAGTCTTAATATCCTCGGCGCCGTTCTCGAGCGCTATCTCGTAGACCTTGTCCTCTTCGGCTGCAGCCTGATCGATGACGACCATGCCCTTGCTCTCGAACATGTAGGCGACAGAACCGGGCTCGCCGAGATGTCCACCGTGCTTGGTGAAGATATGGCGGACTTCCGCGGTCGTCCTGTTCTTGTTGTCGGTCAGCGATTCGACGAGTACTGCCACTCCGCCGAGGGCGTATCCCTCGAAGGTCGCGGACTCATAGACCACGCCGGCCAGGTCGCCGGTACCACGTGCGATCGCCTTGTCGATGTTAGACACGGGCATGTTGGCATCACGCGCGGCCTGGACACCGGTCCTGAGTCTCGGATTGGTATCCGGATCGCCGCCGCTCTCGCGGGCCGCGACAACGATCTCTTTTATAAGCTTGGTAAAGACCTTGCCTCTCTCGGCGTCGGCCTTCCCCTTCTTACGCTTTATCGTGCTCCACTTGGAATGTCCTGACAACGGTTGCCTCCAAATGCTGCTGTTACTTCTCTTCTTCCTTCTCCGCCTCCGCCTCCGCGATGAGCCTCTGGGCTATATCGTGCGGAACGACCTCGTAATGCGAGAAAGTCCTCGTGTGAACAGCCTTTCCCTGGGTCATCGACCGTAGCGAGGTAGAGTACCTGTGCAGGTCGGCCAGAGGCACCTGTGCCTTGATCTTCTGGAGGCTTCCCTCCTGCTCGGTACCCTGGATCTTGCCCCGGCGTCCCGACAGGTCGCCCATGATGTCTCCCATGTACGCCTCGGGGACGAGCACTTCTACATCGTAGACCGGCTCGAGGATCACAGGCTTGGCCTGCTGGACAGCGGCTTTGAACCCTTTTGATCCGGCCGTCTTGAAGGCCGCTTCGGACGAGTCCACTGTGTGGAACGAGCCGTCGTAGAGCGTCACCTTGACATCCTGGAACTTGTACCCGGCCACTACGCCGTTCTTCATCGAGTCCCTTACGCCCTTCTCAACCGCGGGGATGAACTTGCCCGGGATGACTCCGCCGACGATCGAGTCGACGAACTCGAACCCGCCGCCGCGCTGCAGGGGCTCGAGCCTCAGCCATACGTCTCCGAACTGGCCGCGGCCGCCGCTCTGCTTCTTGTGCTTACCCTGCGCTTCGGATTTCGCCGCAATAGTCTCCCTGTAGGGGATCTTCGGGGCGATCATGTCGACCTCGACGCCATACTTTCTCTTGAGCCTGCCGAGGATGACTTCGAGATGGAGCTCGCCCTGTCCCGAAAGTATTGTCTGCCTCAGCTCGGCGTTGTTCTCTACTGTGAATGTCTGGTCCTCATCGGATAGTCTCGTGAGTCCAGCGCTGACCTTGTCCATCTCGCCCTTCGCCCTCGCCTCGATAGCAGTGTGGAGCGAAGGCTGAGGATATTCGACCGGCGCGATGATGATCTGCTTCGACTTCGGACAGAGCGTGTTGCCGACCTTGGCCGACTTCAGCTTGACTGCCGCACCCATATCTCCGGCCGGTATCGAGTCGGTGTCCTCCCTCTCCTTGCCCTGCACGAAGTAGAGCTGGCCGATCCTCTCGGATGAATCCAGTGAGGAGTTGTACAGGTCCTCTCCGACCTTCATCTCTCCGGAGTATGTCCGGATGATGGAGAGGTCGCCGAGATGCTTCTCGGAGAGCGCCTTGAAGACGAACGCAGCTGTCGGCTCTCCCGCCCCGATCTTCGTCTTTTCGATCTCTTCGCCCTTGACCGTATCGATCTCGGTGCGCCATTCGGGGGACGGAAGCATTGAGACGATGAGGTCGAGGAGCTGCCGTACGCCGATATTCTCTGTCGCCGATACGGCGACGAGGGGCACAAACGTACCTGACAGACAACCGGCGGAAAGGCCCTTTACGAGCTCATCGTTGCTCAGTTCGCCGGTCTCGAAGAATTTCTCCAGAAGCGAGTCATCCGACTCGGCGGCGAAATCCATCAGCTTCTGCCGCATATCGTTGACGGCGCCTTCCATGTCGGCCGGAACGTCCTCCTCGGTTACTTTGCCGCCGGAGGTGATGAACGCCTTGTTCTTGAGGACGTTGATAACGCCTTTGAACGAGTCACCCTGGCCGATCGGAAGGGTAAGGGGCACTACCTTGGCCCCGAGATAGCTCTGCGCGTCTGAAACGCACTTGTCGAAATCGGCATGTTCCTTGTCCATCTTGTTGACACATACGATCTTGGGGATGCCCTTCGCTTCGAGGAGCTTCCACGTTTTCTCCGTGCCGACCTCGATGCTCGAATCCGCCGCGATTACGACCACGCCGCCCTCGGTGACTGCTATTGACGAGATGACCTCGCCCACAAAATCCTCGTACCCTGGAGTATCGAGGAGATTGATCTTGGTCTTGTTGTACTCACACCAGGCGAAACCCGCGTTGATCGATACCTGTCTCTCGATCTCATCGGGAGCGGAGTCGAAAACGGTGTTTCCATCCTCGATCTTACCCATCCTGCTGGTTACACCCGTGTCAAAGAGAATCGCCTCGCCGAGGATCGTTTTCCCCGACGACTGGTGCCCAACCAAGGTGATGTTCCTTATCAAGTCGATCGAAAACTTCTTCAAGACAACCTCCAGTTTGATTACCTTTCCTTAAACTGCTCAGCCTCCGCCGAGACCCTGCAGCATGATCCCCAGTACTCCGAGCACCCATATGACGATCGTCGGCACTATGGCTTTGCTCCTGTCTATCTCGTATACGACAGAGACTCCGATCGTGAACAGTATGAGGAACCAGATCTGGAATATACTGAAACTCTCCAGCACGGCGCGGAGAATACCATCGCTTTCAATAAACCTGTTCAGAGAGAATGAGACCGAATAGAGGTCGTCACGCGAAGCGATGTTCTCTATTCCCCTCATATGAAGTATCAGCATCTTCAAAGACTGCTCTATGAGGCCGACAAAGCCCGTAAAGGTCAGCAGGCTGAGCATCTTCTTGAAGCTCGACTTTCCGCTGACGAGATTCGCTGTGACATTGCAGAGCGCTGCGAGGATGACGTAGATAAGCAGGACCATAAGAGGAGCCGCTATAACGCCGATTAAGGCGAACTTGCCCATCATCTCGACCTGGGTCTCCAGCTGCTCGGCAGAAAGTCCCCGCTCGTTGAGCATCACCAGTTGTTTGTTTATCGGTATCTGAAAGTATGAGATCACTGCAATGACTATCGCCACTATTATGTAGGGCTGCCACCACGGAAGACCGGCCTTGATCCTCTTGAAGACCTTGACCGGATCGATGAATATGTCGATCAGCGATGCCACAAATCCGCCCCTGCCTTCTCCGGAAGGGGATAACTCATCCATTTCCTGGGGGTTACGTCCCGGGTTCTCGTTCATCTTTCCACTCCTTTTACCCTTGAATAGACTCCGGCGGCCGCCCGCTCGGGTGCCGCACCTCAGGAAAGGAACAAATTGTAAAATAAACTACTTTCGCCCATCTGTCAATATCCTGCTTCAGAAAGAGAGGAGCCGGCCACCTCAAGGGCGACCGGCTCCACTATACGCTGGAATCTTACTGGTTTATCAGTCCTTTTCGTCCATCTCTTCGAGTTTCTTCTGAAGCTTCTCCATCTCCATCTCGAGGGCCTTCATCTTGGCCTCGAGCTTCTCCTCTTCCATTCCCTGGATCTTTATCGCCTTCATCTGGGGGGCACGCATCTCGTAATGCTCCATGTGGGGCCCGCCCTTGATGATATACTCGTTGTGCATCGCGAATTCTTCCTCGAGCTCGACCTCGAAGACCTTCGTCTTGCCGTTACGGAGAACGGTCACGGTGACCTGCATATCAACGGTCACATCGACATTTGTCTCTTCCTCGTCCTCGGTCTCCTCCACCTCGACATGCGCCTCATTGATAGCCTCGAATACGTCGTCGATCTCCTCGATCTCCTCGTCATTGATCTTCACGATAACGTCGCCGGCCTTCAGGCCCGCCTCTTCGGCGGGAGAATCCTCCATGACCTTCAGCACGAGGACCCCATTCTCTTTGGCCTTGAAATACGGAGCCAGGTCGGCATCGAGCTCATGAAGCTGTACTCCCATCCTGCCGCGCCCGCCGTACACGGAGTAGGCGTTGCCGGTGGAAGTGACCCAGATGTTGCCGCCCTTGCCGAGGGTCTTTATATATGCCTTCTGCGACATGTTCTCGTAATCATCCATATTAATCGTCACATAGGCGGTCTTCTTCTCTCCGAGGGCCAGGTCGAAGGTCTTCTTCTTTCCGCTGCGGTATACGACGACCTTTACCTCGTCCCCGGGCTCCTTCGAACTTATGAGCTTGCCCAGTTCCTTCGAATCAGAGATCTTCTCGCCCGCAATCGAATATATGACGTCGTCTTCCTTCAGTCCCGCTTCCTCTGCGGGGCTGTCATCTATGATCCCCGTAATAAGGACCCCTGTCGATTTGGGATAATCGAATTCCTTTATCATTTTCTTGTCGAGGTCTTCCATGTAGATACCGAGAAAGGCTCCCCTTTCCTCGATCTTGTTGATCTTCTTGTCCTCGATCACGATCGTCTTTGTCTTCGTCTGCGCGAACGCGAAGGCTGTCAATGAAAGCGATACCGCTACGAAAACAGCCAGTGAAAGTATTGCTAGTTTCCTCATCTTCCTCGGCCGGACTTCTTGCCGACCGATCACCTCCTCAGGGGCACAATGGAAAGGGGTCGTGACTCTCTTCTCCCCCATATATCCCGGAGCGGTTAAAAAGTTTCAGTTTTTATTGATAAGTCCTACAGGATTATTGATGCCCGTTCCGGCCGATCAGTTTTTCATAGACCTCGACGGTCCTGTTTCCCCATATCTCGATGTCGAAATGCTCCAGGATCCTGAGCCTGGATCTTCTTCCAAGCTCGACCCTCAAGACATCATCCTTAACAAGCCGCGTTACGGTGTCGACGAACTCATCCTCCCCCTCGGATGGGAGCATATATCCCGCATCCCCCACAACTTCAGCGATATCACCGACATCGCTCGAGACGCAAGCTACACCTGAAGACATTGCCTCGAGCAGCGCGATCGGAACACCCTCTGACCTCGAAGTCACCAGGAAGATGTCGAGACTGGAAAAAAAGTCCTCAAGCCCGTTGATATACCCCGGAAGCGATATATAGCGTTTCATTTCCAGATCAGCCACCTGTGCTTCCAGCTTCTCTCTCAGCTCTCCCTCGCCTGCAACGATAAATCTCAGCTTCTCACGATAACCGGGATCTGAGGAAAGGATCCTAGATGCCATTCTGATGAAGAGGGAGTGGTTCTTTACAGTCTTGAGAGCTCCGGCTACTCCTATGAGCACCGGTTCGGCAGGAGGATCTCCCGGAAAGAACTCCCTGATGAACTCCTCCCTTATCCGAGTCTTGTCAGGTTCTTCGAGCATCCTGAATCTCCTGGTATTGACTCCATTTGGTATGACAGTGATCCTGCTCGGGGGAATTCCGGTCGCTTCTGCTTCCAGGGCCGCGTCCCCGCTCACCGCTATGGCGGATCCTATTCTTCCTGCCGCTATCCTGGAAAACCATTTTCTGCTCCCGTTGAATTCAAGTCCTGAGCTATGCCTTGTTGTGACCATGGGCAATCCTGTCAGATGTGAGACCAGGGAAGCTGTTATCTCTCCATGATACAGGTGTCCATGAACGATATCAGAATCGATTGAGTCGATAATTCCTTTCAGGCGGGAGATCCAGCTACGAGAAATCATACCGGAAATTGATTTTAAAGGATTATGAAAGACAGGTATTCCCTCGCTCTTGAAAATATCCTCTAACTCGTGTTTCTCTGCAGAAATCGACATAACGTGCGCATCTATCGACACAGATCCAAGATATCTGCACAGATTCAGAATATGGTTTCCCGCCCCACCACCGGTGAGCGAACTTGTAACAATAAGGATACTGAGTCTTTCTTTCATTTCTTCAATAGCTTCCTGATCCCTCCTGATCGATCTGTCGTATTATATACCGATAAAAATATTAAGAGAACCGATTTTCATTTCACTCCATGTCTTTTATGCAGAGATTAGATCCACTATTGCTTGCAGCCAGATTAAGTCCAACGTAGAATCCTGCCTATGATATCCGTCAACAAGAAACCGTTCTTCCTGATAACCATCGATACAGAGGGTGACGATCTCTGGTCAGGTGGCAGGGAGATCAGTACTCATAACACAGGATATCTGCCACGATTCCAGGAGCTTTGCGAAAAATATTCACTGAAGCCCACCTGGCTGGTCGACTATGAGATGGCAAAATCGCGGGAATTCATCGAATTCGCATCTGATGTCCTTGAAAGAAAAACCGGTGAAGTCGGCATGCACCTGCACGCATGGAACACTCCACCTCACTTTCCCTTAACGAACGATGATCATGTCAATCAGCCGTACCTCACCGAATATTCCGATGGAGTGATGGAGCAGAAGATCGATTTCATGACCAGTCTTCTGGAGGACACCTTCCAGATCTCAATGTCAAGCCACAGGGCCGGTCGTTGGGGTTTTGATACCAGATACGCCAGAATCCTGTCTGAAAAAGGATACCTTGTCGATTGCTCGGTTACACCGCATGTATCATGGAGCAGACACAAAGGGGATCCAGCCGGTCGAGGAGGCCCAGACTTCAGGGATTTTCCAGACAGATCGTACTTCCTCGATCCGGATGATATCAGCCGTGAGGGCAGACTTCCCCTGCTCGAGGTCCCCGTCTCGATAGTAAAGAGAGGCGGTCGGACCAGAGACGCACTTGCGCGTACCGTGGGCTGGAGCCCCCTTGCCACAAGAGTCCTTAACCGTCTCAACAGGCCTGTTTCCTGGCTCAGGCCTGATGGGGCCAACCGTGCCCGGATGGAGATGATACTGGAGAAAGTAATCGGCACGAATCGGGATTATGCAGAATTTATCCTCCATTCATCTGAATTGATGCCTGGCGGCAGTCCCAGATTCAGGACAGCAGAAAGCATAGAAGCTCTCTACCGCGACATCGAGTTCCTCTTCGAGACGGCGAAGGGAAGTTTCACAGGAAAGACACTTACAGAATACCATGAATGGTTCACGAAAGAAGCTTAACAGGGCTTTTCACAACGGGAGAGAAGACATGCGCGGAAGGGTCCTCGTGCTCGGTGACGACGACAGAAGTTTCCTGTCTGTTATCCGGTCGCTTGGCAGAAAGGGGATCGAGGTCCACACTGGATGGTGTCCATCTGATTCTCCTGCCCTGGCGTCACGATATATCACTGAAGCTCACCATATCAGGCCCTTCTCCTCTGAATCCGGATCGTGGAAAAACGATCTTCTCGGAATTCTTGAAAGCTGGCCTTTTGATCTTGTCATCCCATGTACCGATCAGACGATAATACCGCTCAGATCGGCCAGCGATGAACTGCGGCGCCTGGCGAGATTCTACCTGCTACCCGGTGATACATACGAGATCGTATCAAACAAGGTACAGACCATCGCGCTGGCGAGTTCGCTGGGCGTACCTGTTCCGGAAGAGATAGAAATCGAAAACAAGGAAGAGGCGGTCAGAGCAGCTGAGTCCCTGGGTTTCCCCGTTATTCTGAAACCGGTATCTTCGTTCTCAGCGGTCGATGTCGCGACCAAAAACAAGGTCCGGACGGCACATGACCTGGACGAGCTGGCCGACTTCGTGGAAACCATGCTTCTGAGAGGAAGGTTTGTCGTACAGAAGTTTCTGCCCGGGCATGGGACGGGGATCGAGATCATAGCCGATTCGGGCAGGATCCTCTTCGCCTTTCAACACGAGCGTATCCATGAACCCCTTAAAGGAGGCGGATCATCATACAGGAGGAGCATCCCGCTTGACGATGACATGCTGGACGCCACTCGCCGGATCGTTTCCGCCCTGGATTACAAGGGCGTCGCCATGTTCGAATTCAGACACGATAATGCCTCGGGAGACTGGCGGTTGCTCGAGATCAACGGCAGATTCTGGGGATCCCTCCCGCTTGCCCTTGCCTCAGGCGCTGATTTCCCCTGGTATCTCTACCAGATGCTTGTCGAGGACCGCCGAGAATTCCCGCAGGAATACAAAACCGGGATCTACTGCCGAAATCTTGCAAGTGATCTCCACTGGAACCTGTCCAATGCCGGAAGCAACCGCTCTGACACGACGCTCAATACACTTCCTCTTCGTTCGGTGATATCAGAAGTAAAAAATGTGGTCTCCCTGAGAGAGCGAAGTGACACATTTGTCCTTGATGATATGATGCCGGCGCTTGTCCAGACAGCCCAACTTGCCGGAACCGCACTGAAGCGATTGTTCAGAAGGGCGAAAAAATCCGGAATCCCTGAGATAGCTGAGAGTTCGATGAAAATGAGAGAGATCATCTCCCGGTCGGAAAGAATTCACTTTGTCTGTAAGGGGAATATCTGCCGCAGCCCGTTTGCGGAATACTACGCCAGATCGATCTTCCCAGGCAGAATAATAACTGGCTCGTCGGGGTACTATGAATCCACGGGAAGAGAATCACCCCCGGAAGCTGTCCAGGCTGCGGGAGAACTTGGAATCGATATCTCCGGTCACAGATCCACAGTCATCGATGATGCGATCGTCCGGCAGCAGGATGTCATTTTTGTGTTCGATGAAAGGATATACTCGAAGATCTCGAAGATGTTCCCGGAAACGCAATCAAAGATATTCCGGATCGGATCGCTCCTGCACCCGCCCAGCAACACAATATCCGATCCCTATGGAAAAGATCTCGGTGAATTCCGCAGGATCTACAGACTTATAGTGGAGGCTGTCGACAGGATCGCCGAAATGACCAAACCCGGCCAGGGACCTTGATCACGTAATCCGTTCATACTTCTCGATTGGATCGGAGAGTTTCTTTCTTCCCTCTATTACCT
>CAYWGA010000094.1:0-9484 GCA_964457905.1 uncultured bacterium
CGGAAAGCGGCATTTCGCCTGGGAAGCACTGCATGCGTGAACTTCTGTTTTTTCTTGAGGCATTGCTCATCTCGTTCCTCATGACGGGGGCGATACTGCGCTATTCGCTTCGCCGGTCGATTCTCGACATGCCGACTGACCGTGGTTCGCACGAAGTGCCCAAGCCGCGTCTCGGCGGTGTCGCCATCGTTTTCTCCTTTTACCTGACGATCCTGACGGCAAGGCTCGCCGGGTACGATCCTCTTCCCGGAATAGATTCAAAAGCGGGCATCCTGGGCGCGGGCGCGATGATAGCCATGGTGGGCCTGCTCGATGACCTGCGCGGGCTGGACGCGAGACTGAAACTGGCGGCGCAGGTTGTGGCGGCCGGAACGGTCATCGCCTCAGGGCTCGTACTCGATGAGGTGATGATACCCCTCGTCGGTACCGTTTCCCTCGGTCCGGCGGCGATCCCCGTCACGGTCATCTGGATAACGGTGATCGTCAACTTCTACAATTTCATAGACGGGCTCGACGGTCTGGCGGCTGGTGTCGGCATGATAGCTGCCGCTTTCCTCGTGCTGCTCGGGTTCGCTACGGGAGATCCCGCCCTCGGCATCATCTATGCCGTGTTAGCTGGCGCCCTCTTCGGGTTCCTGAGATTCAACTTTCCGCCTGCCCGGATATTCATGGGCGACAGCGGCTCGACCTTTATCGGATTCATGTTCGCCGTACTCTCCGTAGCCGGGGCGCGTCACGGGGTGCCGGCATTCGTGACGATACTGCTGATGGGTGGGGTGCTGGTCGACGCGGCCCTGACCCTCGCGAGAAGGACGATACAGAGAAAGAAGATATTTACCGCCCACAGGACGCACTACTATCAGAGACTGACCGATCTCGGCCTTTCCCACAAGCAGGTCACCCTTCTCGAGTATTTCATCGCCGCCCTCCTCGGAGGGAGCGCCTTTCTTCTGGTCAGCGGCGAGAACGAGTTCGTCTCCGGCCTTGCCGTCATATGGGCCGGTTTTTTCCTCTGGGCCGTGATCAAGATAAGGAAACTTGAAAAGGGCGGGGAAGTGGGGAGCGCGCGGAGGATATTTGCCGCCGCGTTCACCGATCTCATACTGATCGCAGGGAGCTACATACTCAGCTATATGATCCGTCTTAACTTCAGCTTCCCTGAAGCGGAGACCAGGACGATGCTCATCAGCCTGCCGATAGTCGTAGTGATCAGGACCGCGGTCTTCTATTACTACGGACTCTACAAGGACGTCTGGCGATATACGACATTTGACGACATCGTGAGGATATTCAAGGCGGTCGCTGTCGGTTCGGCGATAATGGTGGTCCTGTTCACCTTCCTGTTCAGGTTCCAGTCCTTTCCACGCTCGGCATTCCTCATAGACCTCTTCATCCTGACAGTGTTTATGGCGGGAGCGAGAGTAGTCACCCGCTGGTTCCACGAGCTCCCCACACACGAGGAGGTCGAGGGCAGAAGAGTCGTCATCGGTGAGACCGGACATGTCGCCGAAGCGGTGCTTCACCAGGTAAAGCAGACGAAAGGCCTGCATCCTGTCGGATGGCTCGATGACAGGCGCTCGATGCACGGGCGGAACATACACGGCATCCCTGTTCTCGGGAGCATGGGGGAGATAGAGAGCATCGCGGCGCATCACGGAGTCGATGAGGTCGTGATCTCGGCATCGTACGCCGGCAGGGTCCCTCCGGAAAGATTCGATCAGCTCGAACGCTACGGCGTTCCCGTCAGGATCCTCGGTGATCCTTCTGAATCGGCGGGCAGCATCCCGGCAGAAAAGGGGCCGTTTGAAGGTATGAAAGTCGCGGCCGCCGGGAACGGGCCGGTCGTGAGAGGGGCACCTGTGAGGTTCGGCCGCTCGGCGAAACTGTCCGTGATAACCGACGATCTCTTCATCGTAAGGGAGAGTTCCGCTTTTCTCGAGACGCCGGACGGGGCGTACCTGGGTCTGCTCGAGGACCGTATGGCAACGATGAGGCTCATAGCGGAGATCTCACCCGACGTTGTCGTCGCCGATTTCGACCTGCCCGCGAGGGAGCTTTCGAATCCGCTCGATGCCTGCATACGAAAAACGGTGATGCCGCTCGAGAGGCTGGCCGCCGCGGCGGTCTCGGCCCGCTCGATGCTCGTTGTGATCAGCCGCGGAGGAGCTCACAGGAACGATGATGTCAGGCGGGCATCCCTTCTCGGTGAGGCAATAGCACGGAATATGTTCAGGGACATGGAGGACAGGCTGCTGATAATACGCACCGACGGAAAAGCCGGCACAGCAAGTCTCGCTCAGGCCGCGGGCCGAGTGTCCGGGGTCGAAGGGACAATATGGGAGGCCCTGGTGCGGGAGAACGACGGGAAGACGCTGCTCGAACCTGTAGAGGCGGCCCCTGTCCCTGCCGATGTCTCCGGCGTGCTGATGGAGATATCGAGGGCCCTTGCCGAAGGTAAGGGCGACAGGGTGTCGGACATCCTGCTCGATTTCACGAACAGCATCGGAGTGGAGGAACATGACAACGGCTGACGGCCGTCAGGCCGTTGTCCGCCTGCGGCAGGCGGCACTGGTCTTCTTCGGCATCCTCGTCTTCGCTTCGACCTTCTCGATCGCGATCAGCCAGATATCACTGTCCATAATGGTGCTTCTCTTCACCGCGCTATGTATTCTCGACCGGTCTTTCTGGCCGGGCCGGCTTCCCCTCGCACTCCCTTTCGCGATCTTCACGCTGTTGACGGTGATCTCGGCCCTGCTCTCCGGCGACCCGGCAGACGCTTTCGGAAACATGAAGAATTATCTTCTGTTCGTGATCGTCTGGATCGCAGCGTCCCTGGCTGCTGACAGCAGGGTGCGCGAAAGGATCTACTACGTCCTGCTTGTCTCGGGAGCTGGTTCATCCCTTTACGGAATAGTCATCTATTTCATGGGGATGGGCAGAGGGGCGCTTCACAGGACCCCCGGAACATTCTCCAACTCGATGACATTCGGCGGGATCATGCTGCTGCTGCTCTCGCTCTACACCGCGGTGTCAATAGCACCACGGATACCGCGAAAGATGAGGATATTATCGATGATCGCCGCGGTTCTGTCGTTCGCGGCCCTTGTGCTGTCACAGACCAGGTCGTCATGGCTCGCGATGTTCGTATCCAGCATAGTGATATTCGCGGTCCTTCGCCGGCGGTGGATCCCCGTATATATCGCGGCGCTGGCCGCCCTGATACTTCTCGGCCCGAGCACCTACCGCGAGAGGATAAGTACGATAATCGACCCGCAGTACAGGACCAACATCCAGAGGATCAATATGATCAAGGGCGGTATATCGATCTTCAGGGAGAATCCGGTCATCGGTACGGGGCCGGTGGATCTCGGGGAGATCTACAAGGAGCATATGCCTCCGGGCGCCAAATACGTTCACGGCCACATGCACAACATATTCCTCCATGTAGCGGTCACCCTGGGAAGTCTGGGGCTGGCATCTTTCCTCTGGCTCCTGGTCTCGATGTTCAGGATAATCGGAAGGAACCTTCGACTCGATCTGCCGCCGCCGCAGAGGGCGCTGACAGCCGGATCCCTCGGAGCGATGGCCGGGTTTATCGTCAACGGGCTGTTCGACTGGAACTTCGGTGACGCCGAGGTGCTGACTATGATGCTGATAATCGTCGGGTTGAACGCGGCCCTGTTCGGGGAGCTGAGAGCCGGCTGGGCGGCGGCCCTTGACCGCCAACAGTGAGAGAATGTATAATATCTGACATGAAAAAGATCTGGTACCTCATAGTCTCGATGCGGCCCAAGCAGTGGACCAAGAACCTGGTCCTCTTTGCCGGCATCGTTTTTTCGAAGCGATTTACCGATCCGGAGCTCGTCCGCCTGAGTCTCTACGGGTTCATCGTCTTCTGCGGCCTGTCCGGAGCGATCTACATACTAAATGATCTGTTCGACCGGGAAAGGGACAGGGAACATCCCAAGAAGAACGCCCGCCCGATAGCCGCAGGCATGATCGGACCCGGTCTCGCGGCCGGATTCGCGGTCCTCCTGATCGTCGTGCTCCTTCCCCTGTCATGGACGTTGGGCAGGGAGTTCTTCCTTCTCGTGGCGGCGTTCGTCGGAGTGAACCTTGCCTACTCGCTCGTTTTCCGTAATGTCGTCATTCTCGACGTGATTGCGATCTCTTTCAGTTTTCTTATCAGGGCAGGAGCTGGAGTAGCGGTCCTGCACCCGGTTCTCCCCGACCTGGAATTCTCTCCATGGCTGTGGATATGCACCCTCTTTCTTTCTCTTTTCCTGGCGATCTGCAAGAGAAGGAACGAGATCACACATCTTGTCGCGGCAGGTGATCATCGCGTATCGCTCAAGGATTACTCGGTGACACTTCTCGACCAGCTGGTCAGCCTCTCCGCGACAGCTTCGATCATCTCATATTCGATCTACACGGTCTGGCCCTCGACCGTTCTGAAGTTCGGGACGAGGGACCTGGTCTATACGATTCCCTTCGTCGTATTCGGTATCATGCGATACCTCTTTCTCGTCTACAGCCGGCACGAAGGTGGAGATCCTTCGGGCGTTCTCCTGACCGAAAAAGCGATCATCATCGACGTGTTCCTGTGGTTCGCCGTGGTTATTTATATAATAGTGAGATAGACCGTTGGCTGGATGTTCGTCACGGTTTCCGGAAAGAGGCCCCGATAATATGAGCAAAGTAGCCGTACTGAGAACGACCCCGGACAGAGTAGTAGAAGATTACCACAGGCTGATGGATATGGCCGGAGCCGGTGATGTCCTAACGGCGGAGAGGGACCTGCTCCTCAAGCTCAACCTTTCCTGGACCAAGTATTTCCCCGCCTGTTCGAGCCAGCCCTGGCAGCTCGAGGGCGTCGTGAAGGATCTTCTCGGCAGGGGCTATACGAAGGATTCGCTTATACCCGTCGAGAACAAGACGGTGGTGACAAATCCGAGGAAGGGAGCTGTAAACAACCTGTGGATGCCTGTCCTCGATAAATACGGACTTCCATTCATACCCCTTACGGAGGTCGAATGGACAACCTACGAATTCCGCTCCGACCTTCTCAAGCTCGGCGAGATCTTTCCGGACGGGATCGAGATCCCGAAGATGTATATCGGCAGGGATGTCCTGCATCTCCCTACGGTAAAGACCCATGGCCACTCGACGACGACCGGCGCCATCAAGAACTCGTTCGGCGGACTGCTCAAGGAGGTCAGGCATTACGCGCACAAGTACATGCACGAGGTGCTGGTCGACCTTCTCCTGATGCAGCGCGAGCTTCATCCCAACATATTCGCGGTGATGGATGGGACTGTCTGCGGCAACGGGGCGGGACCGAGGACGATGGACCCTGTCGAGGGCGACCTGATACTGGCAAGCTCCGATTCCGTAGCGATAGACGCGGTGGCGGCGAAGATAATGGGATTCGATCCGATGTCGATCGACTACCTGAAGTGGTCGACAGAGAGGGGCCTGGGAGAGGCGAGGATCGAGAATATCGAGATAGTCGGCGAGGATATAGAAAAGCTGAATTTCGAGTTCACTGTGAAAAAGAGTTTCGTCATCTGGGGGGACCAGATGCTGAGGAAAGGACCGCTCCAGTTCCTCGAGAAACCGGCGCTCCACTCGCCCCTGGTCGGATGGGCCCCGATGGCCAGCAATATCTATCACGATTTCTTCTGGTACCCGATCGTCGGACGGTCGAAGATCAGGAAATTCAGGAAGACGAAATGGGGCGACCTCTGGGAGAGCTACAGGTGAGCGCCGGCGCCATCACCGTCAGATGCAACGCCAAGATCAATCTCTACCTCGAAGTGATCCGAAAACGCGATGACGGCTTCCACGATATAGAGACACTCTTTCAGCCGGTGACCCTCCATGACCTGATCCGTATCGAGCGGACAGGAGGCGGGATCTCTCTGACCGGCGATGATCCCGATATCTCCTGGGACGGCTCCAACCTCTGCTGGAAGGCGGCGGAGCTGATCCTCGGGGAGTACGCGAACGGTCCGGGAGTCTCGATCGATGTCCGGAAGCAGATTCCGGCCGGGGCGGGTCTCGGCGGCGGGAGCTCGGACGCGGCGGGGGTCCTGGCAGGCATAAACAACCTTCTGGGCCTTGGAATAGACCCGGGACGCATGATGGAGATGGGCCTGGAGATAGGCTCGGATGTCCCTTTCTTTCTCTTCGGCGGGCCCGCTGTTGGCAGGGGAAGGGGGGAGATCCTGGATAAGGTGGAGGGGCTGGGCAGCGGAACGCTGCTTATTGTCAAACCCGATATAAGCGTTTCCACGAAATGGGCTTATCAAAATCCCAATTTAATATTGACAAGGCACGAAGGCGGTCATAAACTGAATTGTCTGCTGGGGGGATTGAAGAAATTTCCGGAGGTCGCACTCGAGACCTGCAACAGCTTTCAGCAAGTCGTTGCCGGAGAGTATCCGGAAATCAACCGGATTCTGGTTCTCCTGGAGCGCGAAGGAGCGAGGCTCTCTTCACTGAGTGGGAGCGGGTCAGCATGTTTCGCGCTTTACGAAGACGATACAACGGCGTCAAGGGTGAAAGACCTCATGCTCGGTGAGGGGCATTCGGCCTTGATCGTATATCCCGCCGGACGGACACTGGTACTCCCAGAGAGGGAGTAAGAAAGAATTCAGGGGGGGCCACATGAAGATAACAGAGATCAGGGTTTCACTGAGAGACGACAACAAACTGAAAGCTTTTGCGAGCATCACCCTCGATGACTGCTTCGTTGTCAGGGGCCTGAAGATCATCGAAGGCGCTAAGGGCGTATTCGTTGCGATGCCGAGCCGCAAAAGGCCGGATGGTACCTACCAGGATGTAGCCCATCCTATCAACAACGAGACCAGGGACTGGATGGAGGATCTGATCGTTAAGGCCTACGAGGAGGAACTCGCCAATACCGAGTCGGAGGCCGGGATAGAAGTAGCCGAGCAGTAAAAAAATACAATAGAACTGCTTGGGGCGTCGTCAAGTGGCAAGACACAGGATTTTGGTTCCTGGATCGGAGGTTCGAATCCTCCCGCCCCAACCATTTATGAATGGATCGGTGGCCGGACAGGTCACTTTTTTTTCTGATAAACAGCGAAGTCGGAGGAACAGCGAAGATGGATCTTGTCACACTGATGAGCGGGAACGCCAATGCGGACCTCTCGAAAAAGATCGCGGCATACCTTGGCAGAGAACTCTGCGATGTCGAGGTCGGCAAATTTTCCGATGGAGAGATCCGTGTAAATATCCACGAGAATATCAGGGGCAAGGATGTCTTTATCATCCAGCCCACGCTCCCGCCGGCGGATAACCTCCTGGAACTGCTGATACTTATTGACGCGTGCTACAGGGCCTCCGCAAACCGTATAACGGCCGTCATACCCTATTACGGCTATGCCAGGCAGGACCGTAAGGACCAGCCCAGGGTACCTATCACGGCCAAGCTGATCGCCAACCTGATCGAGACGGCGGGTGCCCACAGGGTCCTGGCGCTCGAACTGCACGCAGCCCAGATACAGGGATTTTTTGACATTCAGGTCGATAATCTTTTTGCGGCGCCGGTGATGCTTGAATATATTAGAGGGAAAAAATTCTCGGACCTTACCGTCGTTTCGCCGGATGTCGGCGGGATCAAGATGGGAAGGGCCTTCGCCAAGAGACTCGACGCGAACCTCGCGATCGTCGATAAACGCAGGACCGGGGCGGACGAGTCTGAAGTCATGAACGTGATAGGCGAAGTGGCCGGCAGCGATATCATCATACTCGACGATATCATAAGTACCGCCGGCACGATAACGCAGGCGGCCCAGGTCCTCAAGGACGCCGGTGCCGGCAGGATAATGGCGATGGCCACGCATCCCGTATTCTCTGGAAAGGCTCTCGATAGGCTGGAGAACTCCTGTATTGAGGAGACGGTGGTCACCAACTCTATACCGTTCAAAAACAACGGGGAGTGCAGCAAGATCAAGGTTCTCGACGTGGCGCCCCTTCTGGGGAAGGCCATCAAGAGTATCCATACGGAAGAATCAATCAGCATGTTGTTCGTGTAGTACGGAGGAAACGATGAAAACAATCAAGCTGACCGCCCGCATGCGGGAAGAAGCGAGCAAGAAGAACGTTCACGAGCTGCGTCATGCAGGCGAGATCCCCGGTGTCCTCTACGGCCACAAGAAGGATCCCGTTCACCTGGCTATCCCTGAGCACGAGTTCTGGTCGATCCTTCACAGCGCGACGAGTGAGCATCTTATCATCAAGCTCGAAGTCGATGGCGTGGACATGGAAGACCATATAACACTCGTAAGGGACGTCCAGCACCACCCTGTTTCAGGTGATATCCTTCACGTCGATTTCCAGAGAATATCGATGAGCGAGAATATCAAGGTCGGTATTCCTGTCGTGCTCACAGGCGTTGCCAAGGGAGTCAAGGAGTTCGGCGGTATCCTCGATCAGGGTGTCCGCGAGGTAATGGTCGCCACGACCGCCTCGAGCGTTCCCGAGCAGCTCGAACTCGACGTCTCGGAATTGATGATCAATGATACGATCCACGTTTCCGACCTCGTAGCGCTTTATCCCGATATCGATTTTCTCAATGAGGGACATATCAACCTCGCGCACGTATCTCCACCGAAGAAGCTGGAGGTCGCCGCGGAACTCGAGGAAGGCGTGGAAGAAGGAGCCGAGGGCGAAGAGGGCGAAGGTGCCGAGGGCGAGGCTGCCGCAGAGGGCGGAGAGGAAGCCTGATAGCGGATGCCGGAGATCACTCTCGTTCTTGGACTTGGCAATCCGGGACAGGAATATGCCGGCACGAGGCACAATCTCGGTTACGATACTCTCGATGAACTGGCCCGGCGCCACAGGCTCGGATGGAAAGAGCACGGGAACCTCGCTCTTGAGACCCGGTGGCGGTTCGCTGGCCGGCACATCACGTTGATAAAGCCTATTACATTCATGAATCTTTCGGGGGACGCGCTGAAGATAACCGGCGCTTCCCCCGATTCTGTTCTGGCCGTATGTGACGATATACATCTCCCCGTAGGCATTGTCAGGATAAGGTCCGGAGGGGGCAGCGGCGGTCACCGCGGCCTCGAATCGATCACGGGGACGCTCGGGACCGAAGGATTCGCCAGGCTGAGGCTCGGGGCCGGACCTGCCCCGCCGGGGGCTCTCTGGAGCGACTTCGTCCTGGGAACTTTCAGCGACGAAGAAGCGAAACCGGTACGCTCAATGGTCGCAGAAGCCGTCGATGCGGTGGAGATGCTGCTTATAAGGGGCCTCGGCGCGGCCCAGGGGCGATATAACAGGAAAGCGCCCCGTGATGACGATAACGGTCCTGACGGGCCGTGATGCGCCGCGGTGGGGTTGACTCCGCCGGGTGTTTCTGCTATATTCCGTATCCGTGCCCCTTGAGGGGCGCGGTACATAAATCCCTACCTTCCCGTCCGCCCAGGACTGAGGAAGGTCGAATGAGTCC
>CAYWGA010000095.1:0-9385 GCA_964457905.1 uncultured bacterium
TCTTGTGGATATATTCGGGGTCGCCCGCCCCTTTTATCTTATACTCCTGACCGAAGATCTCGACCTTCTCTGTGCTGCTTTTTTCGGTCATCGTATTACCTCTCAGATCAATGCGGATCCATCCTCACAACCCCGTCCCGTGAACCGCCCGCGCCAGCATGAAGTCTATATGTCGAGTTCTTCCAGCTTCGCGAGCATTCCCTCTATCTTGTTGCTTAACTCCTCTCTTGTCTTCTCCAGATCTTTTTTACTGTTTTTTTCTTTCTTAAGGTGTTTGAGCTCTTTCGTCAACTCCTCATTCTTAATATAAATCGAATCGAGCTTCTCTTTCAACTCATTATTAGCGTCCTCTATCTGCTTTTTCTCCGTATTCAACTGCTCGATATACGCGGCAGCCTGGGTGATCTTCTTCTCGAGCAGATCAAAGTCAGCGAGACCTGCTGTGCCCATTTCGACTCCTATTCAGACCTGAGCGCCACCTGCAACTCATTCTGCAGGGACGCAAGCACTTTTTCGATTGTCTTGTCCACTGTTTCATCGTCCAGGGTTCCTTCCAGGGACCTGAAGTTCATCCTGAAGGCGTAGCTTTTCTTTCCTTCCCCCAGCCGATCGCCACGATAGTAATCGAAAAGTCTCACCGATTCAAGGTGTTTTGCTCTTTTCTTTACAACGTTTCTAATGTCAGAAAACGTAACCCTTTCCGGGGCCAGGACCGAGAGATCCCTCTTGACGCCCGGGTATGGGCTGATCATGGTGAATGCGGTCCTGCCTCCTCCACCGGGAGGAAAGGCGTCCAGGATAAGGTCGAAATAGTAAACAGGGGTCTCTATATCGAATCTGACGGCGATTCTTGCGGGAATCATACCACAGGTACCGACAGGCTTGTTCTTGATGATCCACTCGAAGATGAAATCGGGCTCATCGGTCTTTCTACGCTCCATCGCGAGATCCTCGGGGGCTCCCAGCCATCCCATCGCAGATTCCGCCTCTCCGGTCATATCGAAGAAGTCGAAATCTCTCTGTTCCCCGTGCCACTGGAGAGGACCGCTTTTTCGTGTAAACATCGCTGTAAGATGAAGTTCCTCGAGCGGCAGACCGTTCCCTTCCTCCCTTTTGAGGAAGACCTTGGCAAGCTCGAATATCCTGATACCCTCCCGCTCGACCGGAGCGTTACGCTGGATCACGCGGAGCATACCAGGCAGCAGCGAGGACCTCATGGCGGACTGTGCGACCGTCAGTGGATTCGATATCTCGACCGGATGGCTTCTCGGGTCGTTTTCGCCCCATTCGAATCTGCCGGGGTCACCGGGATCCATGAACGAGGTCGTAATCACCTCTGCGAATCCGCGGGAAGCCAGCCTGTCACAGAGTTCATCGTTCCTCATATCGGTTACCGAGACTTCGGAGAAGAGTGAACTTCGCCTCTCTTCATCCCTCCCGATATTGTCATAGCCATAGAGCCTCGCGACTTCCTCGATCAGGTCGACTTCCTCGGCGATATCGCGCCTGAATGTCGGGATGGTAACGGATACGTCCTTCCCGTCTACCTTCGAGACGAGCTCCAGCCTCGAAAGCAGTTCGACGAGGTCGTCCGCAGCGAGCTTCGTGCCCATCAATCTGTTGGCCTGCTTGGTCCTCAGCGTGATCGTACGGAGCTCGATCAGTCCGCTGTCAGTGAGGTAGTCGGCATAGAGTTTCTCCGGCTTACCGGCTCCTATTTCGGCGATAAGCATGCAGGCCCTCTGCAGAGCCTTCACGGTTATCCCCGGATCGCACTCTCTTTCAAAACGGTAGGAGGCTTCTGTATCGAGCTTCAGATCCCTGCTCGAGCGACGGACCGCCCTCGGGTCGAACCATGCGCTCTCGATAAGCACTCGCCTGGTACTGTCGGTGATCTCGGAATCCCTTCCACCCATAACACCGGCGACACCGACCGGGGTCTCGCCGTCGGTAATCAGCAGATCATCCTCCCCGACTTCTCTTTCGATGTCATCGAGAGTGTAAAACTTTTCGCCCTCTTTTCCCCTGCGGACGAATATTCCGTCCCGGCCGAGTTTTTCCCGGTCAAAAGCGTGCAGCGGCTGCCCCATCTCGAGGAGCACGAAATTGGTCACATCCACAATATTGTATATCGGCTTGACGCCCGCCGATACGAGCAGGTCCTGCATCCATTTCGGCGAGGGGCCCACCTTTATCTCATCGACGAAAGCGGCGCTGTATCTCGGGCAGTCGCCATCGTCTTCGGTCTCTATATTGAAATCATATCCCGGCCCGAGGTCGAACAGTTCGGGCTCCCTGAGCTCCCTCATGTAGAGAGCAGCCAGTTCCCTGGCCACACCGAAGTGAGACAACTGATCCGGCCTGTTGGGGGTCACCTCGATGTCGAGGATGATATCGCTCGATCCCAGTTTTCCGTCGAGAGAGGCGCCGGGCTCGAGGTCCATGTCTAGTTCGATAATACCGCTGGAATCTTCTCCGATCCCAAGCTCGGTCTCGGAGCAGATCATACCTTCCGATACTTCTCCTCTGAGCTTCGTCTTCTTGATCTTGAACCCGCCCTTGAGGACCGCTCCCTGAACGGCGACGGCGACACTGAGACCCGCCCTGACATTAGGAGCTCCGCATACGATATCCAGGGGCGCTTCGCCGCCGGTATCTACCTTGCATACACTGAGCTTGTCGGCATTGGGATGCTGTCCGGACTCGAGGACGCGGCCGAAGACCACACCTGAATACTCGCCGCCGGTGATCTCTACCCCTTCGACGTTAAGGCCAAACATAGTAAGGTCGTGCGAAAGGGTCGCCGGATCCTCCTCGATGTCCACATACCGTTTCAACCAGTTAAGACTTACCTTCACTCCTGCACCCCCACCCAGGTCTCGTTCCAGAACTGCTTGAGGAATCTCATGTCGTTCCCGAGAAAACGCCTTATATCGTCGATGCCGTACTTGAGCATCGCCATCCTCTCTATCCCCATACCGAACGCGAATCCGGTAACTGAGTCGGGATCATAACCGGCGTATTTGAATACGTTGGGATGCACCATACCCGCGCCCATTATCTCGATCCACCCGGTCTTCTGGCAGATCGAACAGCCCTCGCCCCTGCATCCGAAACATGTCATATCGGCCTCGGCGCTAGGCTCGGTGAACGGGAAAAAATGCGGCCGGAACCTGACCTTCGCGTCAGGACCGAAGAACTGGTGGACGAAGAAAGTGATGTCATTTCTAAGGTCGGACAGGGATACGTCCTTGTCCACGTAGAGGCCCTCGACCTGGAAAAACTCCGCGGCGTGTGATGGATCAGGCGTCTCGTTCCTGTAAACCCTGCCCGGGGAGATGATCCGGAGCGGAGGCTCGTTCTTCTCCATATACCTCACCTGGACCGGAGAGGTCTGTGTCCTGAGCAGGATATCCCTGTTCACATAAAATGTATCCTGAAGATCTCGTGATGGATGGTCGGCGGGAAAGTTCAGAGCCTCGAAATTGTAATAGTCCAGCTCTACGTCGGGGCCCTCGGCTATAGAGTAGCCCATCCGGTAGAATATCTGCTTTATATCCCTGATGACCCGGTGAAGTATGTGCAGGCCGCCTTCCCAGTCTCTCCGCCCCGGAAGGGTCGGGTCGCCGGGATAAGGCTCCTCGTCACCGCATGATCCTGAGAGCTCGGCGCATCTGTTCTCGAAAAGGATCCCGAGCTTCTCTTTCCATTCATTGATCATTCCGCCGACGATAGGTCTCTGGTCGGCTGGCAGTTTTCCGATAGATCTCAACGCGGAAGTAAGCTTCCCCTTGCGCCCGAGCCATACGATCCTCATCTGCTCGAGCGCTTCGAGATCAGAGGCTCCAGCTATCTCGCTCGAAGCCTCCTCACCCATCCGGTCTATCGAATCCCTGTCGGGGATCTCATCATTCATCAAAGAGCGTCCTTGGCGATCTCAGCCAGCTTCGCGAATCCGTCCGCGTCGTTGACCGCTATCTCCGAAAGGAGCTTCCGGTTTATCTCGATATCGGACTTCTTCAGTCCATTGATGAACCGGCTGTAGCTCAGTCCGTTCATCCTGGCCGCGGCATTGATACGCGCGATCCAGAGCTTTCTGAAATCTCTTTTGCGGACGCGACGGTCGCGGTACGCGTATGACCTCGCCCTGTCGACTGCTTCGCGGGCGCTTCTGTAGAGATTACCACGCCCGCCTACAAAGCCCTTGGCTGCTTTAAGTACCTTTTTCTTTCTCTTACGAGAAGCTACACTATGTTTTGTCCTCGGCATTTTATTATGCCTCCCTCTCTATTTCCGTATTCTGTCAGCGGGGGCAGTTCCTATTTGCCAAGCATTCGCTTGATCCTAGCGGAATCCGCCTTGGTTGCTATAGTCGACTGGCGAAGCTTTCTCTTCCGCTTCGTTGATTTCTTTGTGAGAATATGGCTGGTATAAGCTTTCATTCTCCTTACCTTGCCGGTTCCAGTCAGGCGAAATCTCTTGGCCGCCCCTCTATTTGTCTTGATCTTTGGCATCCCCTTCTCCACCCCCTTTTTTCCCTTTTCTGTCCGACCTGGGCCCCATGATCATGGAGATCATTCTGCCCTGTCTGCCGGGGTCTTTCTCGATATGTGCTATATCGGCGAACTTCTCTTCGATGATCTTCAGCATCTTGTAACCGCGCTCGAGATGTTCCATCTCTCTGCCGCGGAAGATCACTGTGAACTTGACCTTGTCTCTCTGGTCGAGGAATTTCTCGGCGTTCTTCATCTTGAACTGGAGATCGTGCTCTTCGATCTTCGGCCTGAGCTTGATCTCCTTGAGATGTGTGACATGCTGTTTCTTCTTGGTATCACGAGCCTTCTTGCTCTGCTCGTACTTGTACTTCCCGTAATCCATGATCTTGCATACGGGCGGCCTCACATTGGCGGAGATCTCGACCAGGTCGAGTCCCCTCTCATCTGCTATGGCCCTAGCCTTGTCGGTGGCCATGACGCCGAGCTGCTCACCTTCCTCATCGATAACCCTTATCTCGGGTATCCGGATCATGTGATTGATCCTGGTGCGCGGCTCACGCCTGTCGTCTCTCCTGAAATTGCCTCTGATACGTCACCTCCCGTTCTGGGAATACAAAAAGGGCGAGTAGTAGTTTCACCCGCCCGGCGTTATCGGCATCAGATGAAACCCTACAGGTACATTAAAATGACCGTAAGGTGAGGGGCTCTCGCTCCCTGCTTTCGATCTTTACTGATCTCCAGTAAATCTAGTCTTTTTTCTCTATCTCGTCAACCAGTTCCTTGACGAATTCATCGACCTTCCTGGCCCCGAGGCGGCCCTTCTTCTTCGATCTGATGTCGAGGGTCCCCTCGTCCACCTCCTTCATGCCTGCGACAGCCATGTAGGAGATCTTCTTGACCTCGGCGTCCCGGATACAGTATCCGAGCTTTTCATCACGAAGGTCGGCCTCGGCCCTGATCCCCGCAGCCTTCAGTTTTTCCACACATTCGACCGCGTAATCGTTCTGGTCGGGCGAGACCGGTATGACAACAACCTGGACCGGGGCGAGCCAGAGCGGGAACGCTCCCGCGTAATGCTCGGTCAGGGTGCCGATAAATCTCTCTACAGAACCGAGCAGGGCCCTGTGGATCATGTATACATATTCCTTGTTCCCCTCGCTGGTGACGTACTTGACGTCGAACCTGCGGGGGAGGTTGAAATCGAACTGGATGGTGGTCGCCTGCCAGCCCCTGCCGATCGCGTCGATCAGCTTCAGGTCGATCTTGGGCCCGTAGAAGACAGCCTCTCCCGGCATCTTCTTGAAGGGGATGTCCCTCTTCTCGATCGCCTTGAGGAGGGCGGCCTCCGCCATCTGCCATTCCTCTTCTGAACCGGCGTACTTCTCCATGTTCGCAGGGTCGTGAGCGCTGAGCTCGACCTTATAGTCGTGGAACCCGAAGGTGCTCAGGATCTCGTGGGCAAGATCGAAACACTTGTCGACTTCCTCGTCAAGCTGCTCGGGAGTGCAGAATATATGCGCGTCATCCTGGGTAAATCCCCGTACCCTGAGCAGTCCGTGCAAGGTCCCCGAGCGCTCGTTTCGGTAGACGGTCCCGAGTTCTGCGTACCTTATCGGCAGGTCGCGATAACTGTGGATCTTGGTCTTGTAGACCAGGACATGGTACGGGCAGTTCATCGGCTTGAGGACGAACTCGTTATCCTCATCGTCGCCGATGATATACATGTTCTCCCTGTAGAAGTCCAGGTGGCCGGAGGTCTTCCACAGCTTGCTGTCCGCTATGTGCGGGGTCATGATGACGTCGTAGCCGTTGCGCCGGTGCAGGTCCTTCCAGTAATTCTCGATAGTCTCGCGGAGCAGATATCCCTTCGGATACCAGAAGACGAGTCCCCCGCCCGCCTCTTCCTTGATGTCGAAGAGCTCGAGTGCCGGACCGAGTTTCCTGTGGTCCCTCTTCTTCGCCTCTTCCCTGCGGTCGAGTTCCGCCTTGAGGTCCTCTGCGCTGTAGAACGAGGTGCCGTAGACACGCTGCAGCATATCCCTCTTCTCGTCGCCCCTCCAGTAGGCGCCGGCGAGCGAGGTCAGCTTGTGATGCTTCAGCAGCTTCATGCTCGGCACATGTGGGCCGGTGCACAGATCGGTAAACTCTCCGAGGCTGTATATCGATACCTCATCGACGTCGAGGTCCTGGATGAGCTCGACCTTGAACGGCTGCTCGAGCTTCTCGAAGAAAGCGATCGCCTCATCGCGGGGAAGGACCTTTCTCTCGAACTTCAATCCGCCCCTCTTGAGGAGCTCGGACATCTTTGCTTCTATCTTCTCGAGATCCTCAGGCGAGAGCCTGTGATCCATCAATATATCGTAATAGAATCCGTCATTGACCGAAGGACCGATGGCGAATTTCACTCCGGGAAAGAGTTCCTGGATCGCCAGTGCCATCAGATGCGATGTGCTGTGCCTCAGCTCGTCGAGGGAGCCTTCATCTCCAGTCAGGACGGCCTCGAATTCGCCACCCTCCTCGATCGTCTGCTGCAGATCATAGGTCCGTCCGCCGATACGTGCGGCGATGGTCTTCTTCCTCACCGACTGGGGCAGCCTCGAAACGATCTCCATGATCGGAGAGCCCTCGGCTATTTCCTGCTTCGATCCGTCCGGATAAGTGATTTCTATCATGTTCAGATTAACCACCCTGAGGGAGTACCGAAATTACGGAAAGCACCGGAGCGGCGGATACTCCCCGCCCACGTCCGGCATCTCCATTATTTGAATGAGGGCTGCAGTAAGTGGTGGGCGATACTGGAATTGAACCAGTGACCCCTTGCATGTCAAGCAAGTACTCTAACCATCTGAGCTAATCGCCCACCCTGCAATCTTCAGGCAGTATTATAGTAACCGGAATACGGTATTGCAACCGTATTTTCAACCAGTTACTTCTTCTCTTCTTCGTCGATGACCTCATACTCTGCATCGACGACCTTCTCGTCTTCCTGCCCGTCCTGCGGAGCCTGCTGCTCCTGCCCGGGCTGCTGTCCGGCAGCCTGCTGCTCGTCGGTCGAAGCCTGCTCGTACATCACTTTCGCGGCCTTCTGCCAGATCTCGTTATGCGAATCGATGGCGGCCTTGATCCTCGCGCTGTCGTCAGTCTTCGCCGCTTCCTTGAGCTCCTCGAGGGCCCTGCGGATCTCGTCCTGGTCACCGCCGGGGATCTTGTCTTTGTACTCCTTGAGCTGCTTCTCGGTCTGGTAGAGAAGGTGGTCGGCCTGGTTGCGCAGGTCGATAAGCTCCTTCTTGGCCTTATCCTCGGAAGCATGAGCCTCGGCATCCTTGACCATCTGATCGATCTCATCGTCTGACAGGCCGCTGGAGGCCTGGATGATGATCTTCTGTTCCTTGCCGGTAGCCTTGTCCTTCGCCGCGACATTGAGGATACCGTTCGCGTCGATATCGAAGGTCACCTCTATCTGCGGGATACCCCTCAGCGACGGCGGGAGCCCGGCAAGCTGGAAACGGCCGATCGACTTGTTCTGCCCGGCCATCTCACGCTCACCCTGAAGGACATGAATCTCCACTGTCGTCTGGTTATCGGCGGCAGTCGAGAAGGTCTCGCTCTTGCGAGTCGGGATCGTCGAGTTCCTCTCGATCAGCTTCGTCATCACACCGCCGAGGGTCTCGATACCGAGAGAAAGCGGTGTAACGTCAAGCAGAAGGACGTCATGTACGTCGCCTGCCAGGACGCCGCCCTGGATCGCGGCGCCGAGCGCTACGACCTCGTCAGGATTGACACCCTGGTGAGGCTCGAGACCGAATATCTCCTTCACCTTGGCCTGAACGGCTGGCATCCTTGTCGTCCCGCCGACGAGGATCACCTCGTCTATCTTGCTGGCGCCCGAAGACTCGGCGTCCTTGATCGCGTTGCGGCAGGGAGCGACGGTCCTCTCCACGAGTTCCTCCGTCAGGGATTCGAACTTTGCCCTGGTAAGCTTGACGTTGAGATGTTTGGGCCCGCTTGCGTCCGCCGTGATGAAGGGCAGGTTGATGTCTGTCTCGTGAACTGTCGACAGCTCGCACTTGGCCTTTTCGGCACCTTCCTTGAGTCTCTGAAGGGCCATCGGATCGGACGAAAGGTCTATCCCCTGGTCCTTCTTGAATTCGGCGACGAGCCATTCGATAAGCTTCTGGTCGAAGTCGTCTCCACCGAGATGCGTATCGCCATTGGTCGCCTTGACCTCGAACACCGAGTCCCCGAGTTCCAGGATGGAGACATCGAAGGTGCCGCCTCCAAGATCGAATACTGCGATCGTACGGTCGCCCGTCTTGTCGAGGCCGTAAGCCAGCGAAGCAGCCGTCGGCTCATTAATTATCCGCTCGACTTCGAGCCCGGCGATCTTACCGGCATCTTTCGTCGCCTGCCTCTGGCTGTCGTTAAAATAGGCAGGGACGGTTATGACGGCCTTCGTGACCTTCTCGCCGAGATACTTCTCGGCAGATTCCTTAAGGTACTGAAGAGTCATCGCGGAAATCTCGGGAGGAGAATACTCCTTCCCGGCCGCCATGACCCTGGCATCGCCTTTCGGCCCTTCGATCACTTCGTAGGGGACCTCGGAGATCTCGTTAGCGACTTCGCCGAACTTGCGCCCCATGAAGCGCTTGATCGAGAATACCGTGTTTGTGGGATTGGTGACCGCCTGCCTCTTTGCAAGAAGGCCCACGAGGTTCTCATTATCCTTGAACCCGACGATAGACGGTGTCGTCCTTCCTCCCTCTGGGTTGGGGATGATCACCGGCTCGCCGCCTTCGATAACGGCGACACACGAATTTGTCGTTCCCAGATCGATTCCGATTATCTTTGACATTTCACAACACTCCTTTAAAAAGGTATTTCATTTGTTA
>CAYWGA010000096.1:0-8813 GCA_964457905.1 uncultured bacterium
CCCGCCGCTGCCGAACCAGGTCCTGTATAATGAAATGATGGATCCGGTGGGTACGATCGGGTTCCTCGAGGTAAGCTTTTCATACTACTACCCTCCCGAGACTCATATAATCGTCGACCAGATGAAGGGCTCGAACATCCTCGAGCCGTACCGCCACAACGAGGATCTATACCGGATCCAGGCCCATGTATCGGGACCACATGAGGTCACCGAAGTCGAGTTCAGCTACCGCATAGCGGGGAGCCCCGATCCGTGGACCGTTTTCGATGTGGACATCGATGGGAGCTCGGAGAACTTCGCGACCATCTCCGACATGATCGGTGGAGACGGCTGGTCTGGGTACCTCGACAGGGTGTCATTTCCCGCGGAGGGAGAAGAATACGAGTTTCGGGCGGAAGCAAACATGGTCGACAACGGCCCGATAACCGGGATATCTCCCCCGATCAGGATCTATTCAACCCCGCCTTTCCCTGAGTTCGTGGATATCCCCGTAGATTCAGCGAAGACGGTCCAGCTTGGCGCCTGGATCAAGGCACTCGTGAGGATGGCCAAGTATCTCCTTGAACCGGCTCCAGCGAGGATCCAGGTCTTCCCGTTCGTCGTCGACTTCAAGAGGCCCCTAACACCGGTTGATCAGCTTGCCCTGGGCGCAGACTCGACTCTGAACAAGAAATCATGCGGCCCCGCCTCAGCAGCGAGTTGCCTGAAATACTTTGCCGACAACGGGCACCCGGAGCTTGATAACCCGGGCGGCGATACGACCAAACCTGACCAGTCCGGCGAGGATATGGCGAGAGAACTGCGCGGCGCGATGGGTACGAACAGCACGGAAGGCACTACGCCGGAAGGAATGGTCACAGGGATCAAGAGCTATCTCGAGGGGCACGGCAAGACGGGCTGGACGGTCGAGAAGACCGACGTGGAGCATTATCTCGATATCGGGGACATGTTCGACGAGTTCGAGGCAGATGGCGAGGATGTGATGATGGTCCTCGAAAACGTCCTTCCGAACGGGGATACCGTCCGGCACTGCGTGACCCTGGGCTCGAAGGGCTCTACCGTCTACGGGATCGACGACGGTGTTATCATGGGAACGGCGGTCTCCTACAGGCTCGACTTCATGGACCCCTGGGGTGGAGAAGGCACAGAGCAGAACGAATATAACGTCGGCTCCGACGGAAACGGCAAGCCGACCCTCGAAGGATACAGCCTCGACAGCACGGCCACAGGCGGTGCCAGGATCGCCCAGTTCATCAAGGTCTCCCCGCCTGATTCGGGCAGCGGCGGAGGCGGCAGGATGGCGATACCCGCACAGGCCGATCCGGGATGGATCGAGGTCGACGCCGGGGTACTGAATGGCAGCGGCATCGTCGATACCTTCAACTGGGATACGATGGGATTCCCCGGAGGGCTCTACCTCCTCGAGGTCGTCAGCCTGACTCCCGAAGGTATGGAATGCAGGGATATCCGGCTGGTCGGAATACCTGAATACACTGTCGACGCCGACCCGCCTACGCCGGAGACGCCAACGAAACTGCTGGGAAGCTATCCGAACCCGTTCAATCCGATGACGACGATAGAGTTCTACCTGGCGAACGACACGAAGGTCGATCTTACTATATACGACGCGGCCGGGCGCACAGTCAGGCGCCTGGTGCATGACAGGCAGATGCACGGCGGCACGCACCAGATAAGGTGGAACGGGATCAAAGACGGCGGAGGCAGGGTCGCGAGCGGCGTCTACTTCTACAGGCTCAGGGCCGACGGGGTGGAGCTGAGCAGCAAGCTCGTGCTGCTGAGGTAACTGTCGAGGAAGGCGCCTCAGACACTGTCGTCCACGATCATGACATCCATGATCGTGCCGTCGGTGAAATAGCGTTCGAGGATGGCGGCGTCTCTCGCGAGGTCGGCGAGGTCGCACTGCCGGGTCGAGGTAAGTTCTTCGAGCTCAGCCTGCACAACGCCGTGCTCGAAGAGGAAATCTATTACATTCTCGAGGTGTCTCAACTCGACACGCTCGGACTTCGCGATATTTTCGAGGTCCCTTCCGTATCTTTCCCGGACTTCCTCGGAAGGCTCGATCCTGACAGGGTGAAGCTCGAGGAACCTCTCGGCGAAATCTGCGATCACTGCTGAAGACCCCTTGAACGATATCCTGTTCATTTCCCCTCACCCTCTTCCGTAGGGCCTATCCTGATTATCGGACCGGGCAGGTCGTGATCGGCGACCATGCCGAACAGCCTGTTTAGAGATCCAAGTATCTCGTATATCGCTTTCGCGGGCACCGGGTCGGAGAGCTCTACCTCGAGCCGCGACATCTTCGTGGACATGAAGCTGCTCTCGACAGTCGAAGCCTCCATGTCGTCGAAGACAAAGGCTTCGTCCGTCCCGTCGACACATCCCAGGCCGTCGGCGAATTCGACCAACTGGTTGAGCCATATGTGATGGCTGACACATTCCGAGCCCTCGAGATCGGCGCGGTACAGAATCGCGCCATCGAGGCTCGCTCCGGTGAGATCGGCGCCGGAGAGGTCGGCGCCCATGAGGTTCGCTTCGGTCAGGTCGGCACTGGAAAGATCGGCGCCGCTGAGATCGACCTCCATCAGGTCCGCGCCCGTGAGATCCGCACCGCTGAGATCGGCGCCTGAAAGGTCGGCGCCGGCGAGCATGACTCCCTTCATCCGTGCATTGGAGAGATTGATCCCGGGGAGTTCGAGCATCTTGATATTGGATCCGGAAAGATCGGGACGCACTTCGTCATTCATCTTCCGCCACGCGTTCCACGTGGCCGTGCCGTCTCCGAGAACGTCTATATGATCAGCATCAGCCATACTCAGTATTCCTACGCTGCAGAACCGCGAATGTTCCCTTTCGAAAAATATTATCCGCCAGCCCTCCGGCCGAGTCGAGTATTAATAGTGTATTTACACTAAAAACCCATAAAAACGGCTGTATATATATGAAAAAAATACATGTTAAGCGAAACAAAAAGGGTTAGATTTGTGTAGTAACTGGTAGGGTGGGGAGTTCCCTGCCGGGTAGTTCCTGTTGCCTCGGGTCTTCGGACCATGGAGTGATTATGTTTTCGAGCCTTTCTGCGTCGAAGGGGCGTTTGTGTGGATTGCTGTGCGCCCTTCTTCTGGTCGCCCCCTCAAATCTCTTCTCCGACGATCCCGACCTGAAAGATCCAGATCTTTTCGGAGCCGGCAAGACTGAGATTCCGGACAGGTCTCCAGTCATCGACGGCTCGTTCGTCCATAATATCGGACGCCTCCAGATGAACATCACAAACTGGGGATTTGTCGGCTCGATGCCGAAAAGCCGCTACCCCATGGCCGACGTCCCGTCAGCGCAGTATCCGTCCGGTTCAGGGATCGAGTATCTTTACGCGGCCGGCCTCTGGGTCGGCGCTGAGAAGAACGGCATCCCGTTCGTGACGACAGGCTATCCCGAGACAGAGTTTTATCCGACGACAGATCCGAGAGACGGCCTCTACGAGACATACGAAGGGGACCACAGGGGCGCGAGGCTACCAGGCCACGCCGACGACGACGACGACGGATTGATGGACGAGGATTTCCTCAACGGTTACGACGATGACGGGGACGGCCACATCGACGAGGATTTCGGCGCTATCGGCAAGCAGATGTTCACCTGCCAGTTCTACGATGACCTGCCGATGAGCCAGACCGTCTGGCCGGACCACGAACCTCTCGGCATTCGGATACGACAGGAATCGTTCCAGTGGGGCGAGGACCAGTACCAGGATTTTATCGGGATCAGGTACACGATCGACAACGTCGGAAACAGGTTCCTGACGAGTGTTTATGTCGGGCTCTATGCCGATGTCGATGCCGGCCCCCGCGAATACGGGAGCTACCACATGGACGATCAGGTCGGATTCTTCGAGGGCGACTGGTGCGCCAGCGTAGGCTCCTCCGAGATCCCGATCTCGATTCACGTGGCCTATGTCTATGACGGCGACGGCGACGATGGCAGAACGACTTCATACTTCGGAATAGCACTTCTCGGCCACTCTACGGACCCCAACGGCTATAACGGACATCCGCGCTACCCGTCAAAACAGTTTAGAGCCTTCCGCACATTCAAGGGACTCTCACCCTACGTCCATGGAGGCGACGCTACCAACGATTACGAGAGGTATGAGGTGCTGGCCACGAGTCAGACAGACCCGAATACCGAATTGACGGCGGACTACAGGATACTGATGAGTTGCGGCCCCTTCTTTTATTTGGCTCCCGGGGGATCCTTCTTCGTTGATTTCGCCTTTGTCGCGGGAGACAACCTCGAAGATATGCTCGATCATGTAGCAGCAGCCCAGAAGTCGTGGGAAGGGACCTGGTACGACCTGGACGGCGATCCCGAAACCGGCCTGATAGGCAGAGAATCAATTCGCTACGGTCCCCTGAAGGAATTCGATCCCGATCCATGCGATCCCGTAAAAGAGGAGCTCGATATTGTCAGAGGCGACTCGATATGGGCCAACAATGACTGCATGACAGAAATGAGAAGATATTCCTGGCCGACGACATGCTACAGGAAGATAGATGCTGACGCGACGACCTATATGACCGGCCTGAATGGAGAGGAGCACCAGCTCCTCTGGGTTACCGGATCAGCCCCGGCGGCCCCAGGCATGAGACTCGTTCCGAGGGACGAATCGGTGGAGATCTACTGGGATAATCTCAGCGAGATAGTGCCCGACCCGATATCGCTGGAATACGACTTCGAGGGTTACCAGATATGGCGGGCCGACGACTGGCACAGGCCGGCGGGAACGACTGAGAATACCGGACCGAAACACGAATTGTGGAGCCTGCTTGGAGCAGGGGACCTGCTGAACGGTGTCGCTCCCGACCTGGGTTTCGAGTTCCCCGAATCGGAGGGCGGGTTTCTATACACTCCCCTGAAGGATCTCAAGGACAGGCAGCAGCATCTCGACCACTTCGAACTCCAGGTCATCACCTATCCCATGGATACTCTTGCATGCCCTCCCGGTCTCACCTCCGAGATATGCGACACTCTCGAGAGCATGGTACGATGGGAACTCGGATATCCGGGAGGAAAGCGCTACTACAGATACGTCGACAATAATGCCAAGAACGGATTGCCTTACTTCTACGCGGTCACGTCATACGACCACAGTTATCTCAACGGTCAACCGTACGAACCTGACCGGCGCAACTCTCCCTCTTCGAATTTTCTCTTCATAAATGCCAGGTCGGACGCACAGGCCGCCAGCAGTTTCGTCGACAAGGCAGTTTATGTCGTGCCTAATCCGGTGACAGATGAGGCTATGGCGCCGTGGCGCCTCGAACCGAACAACTCCGACGCGACCGGCCTGAAATGCGAGTTCCGCAACCTGCCGGAATGCCGCTCGACGATACGGATCTATACTATAGCGACCGATCTTGTCGAGGTCATCTATCATGACGGAGCCGGAGGAGACGGCACAGCGGTCTGGAACCTTGTTTCGAGAAACGGACAGAATGTGACGAGCGGTGTCTATATATTCTCTGTGGAGCCGGATAACAGCGAATTTCCCAAGACTATCGGAAAATTTGTTATAATAAGGTGATGTATCAGAAAATGACTGGAAGATCGAAGGCATATATCGAAAGGCGCGTGCACCGCGGAGAGAATCCGGGACGCTTCAGTGCGCAGGTATACGCGGCGATGGCTATGCTCGTGATCATCACTGCGGCGCTGCTGGCAGGCTGTTCCGGGTCGGAAGTCTTCACAGGCGATGTAAAGGACAACAAATCGCCCACTATCGAACTGACCAACGGCCCTCTGGAAGGCGACACAACACAGTACACGGTCCACTTCTTCTGGCTCGGGGAAGATGGCGACGGCGCGATCGACCACTATGAATACTGCATGGCCGAGGGCGACCCGATAGGATTCGATCCGGCGGACACGGTAGGCGCATGGCGCAAGACGACACTTACGGACAGCGTATTTTCAGTCAGCGCCGACGACTATGACCGAACCGTTGAGATAAACCAGAGCCTGTACGGAAAATTCAAGAAGATGCACACTTTCTTCATAAGGGCCGTTGATGACAGAGGCGCGCGCTCTGAAACTGTTTACAGATCCTTCACGGCATATACCCTTGCCCCTCACATCGTCATCAATTTCCCCTACGCGACCAATCCGAACATGGGCGCGCAGAAGCTTAGCGTGATCTCCACATTCAAATGGTACGGCAAGGACCCGATCGATGCGCCATGGAACTACCAGGAGGTCGATTCGGTCAGGTACTTCTACGATTTTTACTATTCAGGCATCATTGACCAACTCAACAGGACCCCCGGTGAATTCGAAGACAAGTGGAGCAAATGGGTCTGGTATAAGGCCGAAGGAGATTCCGGAAAGCAGACAACACTTGGTGACGACGAATTCCTCGAGACGGGCAGATCGTATATCCTCGCCGTCCAGGCCAAGGACGAAGCGGGAGCGGTATCGTCAGTGTTCAACAAGAGGACGAATGTACGTCACTTCATGGCGATGCAGCCGACCGGGCCGGTCCTTCGTGTATCCGAACCTTTCCTCGGCACATTCTCCTTCCTCGGCGTCGATTTCCGGGCCGAACAGGCCGACGTGCCTCCCGGATTCGAGATGAACTGGACCTGGACCGGTGACGCAAGCAGTTACGGCGGTGTTGTTCAGTCATTCAGATACGGATGGGACGTCGAGGACCTGAACGATCCGACCGAATGGGCCGTATTCCCCAGCCCGTATATCACTGCCGCCGGGCCGCAGACATTCTATTCGGGAATCCACACCCTGTATGTCGAATCGACCGACAACCTCGGCACCAGGACTCTCGGCACTATAGAAGTGACCGTGATTCCCATCGTTATGACGAGAGATCTGCTCTGGGTCGATGACTTCCCTTCGCGCGACTTCGCCCAGATATTATTCGCGTTCCCGACAGAAACGGAGCATGACGATTTCTGGGAGAATATCTGCCTCAAGGTCAAGGGATTCGACCCTTCCAGGGACATCTACGACGTCCAGGAAAACGACTACTACGTCCCCCCGATGGCCCTGATCTTCAAGTACAGGAACGTCATATGGTCATTCTCAAAAGCGATCGACCCTGAAGCGGGAAGCGTGTGGAACCGGATCGTGAAATATACTCCTTCAGGCACGGCTGGTGTGCTCAACCTTAACTTCCTCACATATTACCTCGCGTTCGGCGGCCATCTCTGGACCGTCGGGGATGGGCATAGAAGCGCAAGCCTCGCTGCATGCCTCGAAAACAACCTCTTCCCGCTCTACATCCGCTGTGAATTCTGGGGATCGAGCCCCAACTGCACCAACACGACGGGCGCTAACACCATGGCATACCGTGATTTCTGCGTGTCAGCCCTCGACAAGGCCGAAGGCCTCTTCCCCAAGACATACCTCGGCGTCAGGAGGATCGATTATGACGCGATGCGTAACGCTTGGCTCGACAGGTCGGATCTCCTGATTTACGAGGTAGAAGGGCTGCCGCACAGGCTAGATCTCTGGGAGCGGGTAACACGTACGGGCATGTTCTTTAACCCGGTCGTGCGCGGCTTCAACTATATCGAGTACTACGACTCGGAATATTACATGAACTATCTGAACAAAGGATCCCAGAACTGCTTCCACCCGATGTACCGTGCCACCACGATGAACGCCTCGTCGGTCAACTACAACTCGACTGTGGCTTTCTGGTACTCGAAGTACGACAAAGTGAAGGCCAGCCCGGCCGGCTGTATCGCCGCTCCGAGCGTTCATATCGGGTTCCCTCTCTGGTTCTTCAACCGGGAACAGGTCGACTCGCTCGCAACGGCTATATTCAATGAATGGCAGCTGCCTCTCGTAGCGGACGATTTTAACTCGGACTGAGTGCCTTTCCATCCAGACGAATCCTTTACATGCCACCCCCCTGTTTGTAGAATGGACCGCACCGTTAAAAGGCCATCACCATGACAGGAAGGCACGACATGAAGAAACTGACAGCAATAATCCTCGTGATCTCTCTCGCTTTCGCGCTTTATGGCTGCTCGGGCTGGTCGAGGTCCCAGAAGGGCGCGGCGGGCGGTGCGGCGGCGGGCGGAGCCATCGGTGCGGCAATCGGTCATCAGCATGGAAACACAGCCCTCGGGGCCATTCTCGGAGCTGCGATCGGTGGAGCGGCCGGCGCCTATATCGGCAACTATATGGACAATCAGGCTGAGGAGATCGAGCGGGACATCGAGGGCGCAACAGTCGAGAGAGTCGGCGAGGGTATCAAGATCACCTTCGATTCGGGGATCATGTTCGATTTCGACAAATCCCTCCTTCGCGTAGAAGCGCAGGAGAACCTCGCTGACCTCGCCGTAATATTGAACAAGTACGAGGATACCGATATCCTCATCGAGGGCCATACGGATGCCACCGGCACCGAGGAATACAACCTCCAGCTTTCCGAGAGACGCGCCGAATCGGTCGCAAGCCAGCTCTCGGTAGCGGAGGTCTCCTCCGGACGTTTCACGATCATGGGATACGGCGAAGTACAGCCCATTGCCGACAACTCCACCGGCGAGGGCCGGCAGCAGAACCGCAGGGTAGAGATTGCCATCATGGCGAACGACAAGCTCAAGAAAGCAGCGGAGGATAAGGCCGAGTAGGCCGTCGGACGGATAGATATTGACACCGTTCGCCGGACCGGGGTAGACTCCAGCCGCATGAAATAACTTCAGGCATCCCACGAGGGATGTAAAGGGAAGAGGGTGAGAATCCCTCACGGACCCGCCACTGTGATCGGCCTCTGA
>CAYWGA010000097.1:0-8713 GCA_964457905.1 uncultured bacterium
TCGCGCCGCGGTATTTCTTTTTGTGATACTTGATATATCCCATGTGGAGATTGGCTGTGTAATTCGAATTGTCCATTGTGAGCGCCCTGGAAAAAGCGGCTTCGGCGCTGTCCAGGTCCCCGCGTTCATAGTAGAGCTTTCCGAGAAGGGACTGCGCCAGTTCGAGGCCACCGGCTTTGAGAAGATACTGCTCCGCTTCGGTCCTGTACCCCAGTTCCAGGTCGGCCTGTCCTGCGAGAAGGAAATGGCGGGCATCGGCCTTTCCCGCCGTGTCGAGGGCGACCATCCGTGTCCTGACTTCTTCCCAGTCCCCTTTCCTCGCCATCGAAGAGCCGACCTCGTAAGCGGCGTCCGGATCGTATGGATCAAGACCGGCGATCCTTTCCCATGTATCGGCTGAGCCCGGGCTGTCACCGCTCGCGGACTGTACCCTTGCGAGCAGCCTCAGCGCTTCGATATCGTCGGTGTTTCCCGACAGGATCTCCCGGATGATAGAGATGGCTGTGTCGTAGTCGCCAGCCTTGGCCGCCACTTCCGCGTCCATCAGCACAGGCAGGGGCGCAGTGGCGGGTTCCGGCTCGGTCTCCACCGGAGGCTCTTCGGGCGGAGCGCCTCCGCACCCTGCTATAATGACCGCTGCCGCCGCAAAAAGGAGCAGGGCAGTCGTTCTTGTATCTTTTCCGGCTCTGAATGTCATCTTTCTCCTTTCGATCCCGGTGATGGACCCGGATCGATGTGTCATCAGTATATAAATAAGCATATCGGGTCGATATTGAAAAGCGCAAAGGCTGGAACTGCGCTGTGCCGTGTGATACAATCCATCTTCATCAAGTATACGGGACAGGAAGGAAGATGCAGATGGGACCCTTTGGAAACGCAAACAGACTTGCTGTCGCGGTGCTGCTGCTGACAGCCGCCGCTGTCGCTTTTCATGGCTGCGGAGGGGGAGAAAGCGATACTCAGGGCAGGAAGTCCGCTTCCGTCACTGTCATCTTCTCGAGCGATATGCTTGGAAAGATACGTTCGTGTGGATGTGCCGTTGAGGACTCGGGCGGTCTCGGCAGACGGGCGACATATACTGAGAAGGTCAGGGAAGGTTCGAGGGAGGTCCTTGTCCTCGATGCGGGTGACGCCTTCAGTCTCGACCTTTCCTTTACAAAAAATGAAGCCGAACTGACTATGGAGAGCTTCAGCCTTATAGGCGTCGATGTCTTCACGCCTGGAGAGACAGAGTTCATCTTCGGCCTGCCTTTTCTCAAAGCGGTAGCGGAAAACGCTGAGTTCGAACTGATCGCCGCGAACATCGTCGACCCGTCGACGGGGCTGCCTGTTTTTGGAAAACAGTATACCGTCATCACGCTGAAGGGTGGATTGCGTGTAGCGATAACAGGTGTGCTGGATGAGACGATCAAATTCCCCGCCTATATCGACAATTCTGATTTCTCGGTCGTGCCGGCCGAGGAGACGTTGAGAAAAGTCATCCCTCTGATGAAAAGAGACGCTGATTTTCTCGTGCTTCTCAGCCACATGGGGCTGGACAGGACAAAGGATCTTCTCGGCAGGGTGAAGGATTTTGATATCGCGGTTACGGGGCACGGCAAGCCGTTGATGAAAGAGTCCGGTAAGGTGGGGGAGACCCTTCTGCTGGGAACCGGGGGGCTGGGGCAGTATCTCGGCCGGGTCGACATGGAGCTTTCTCCAGCCGGCCGCATGGATTACGGCAGAATGAGGCTCATTCCACTTCCAGACGAGATCGAGATCCATCCTGGAATACGCGAGATTTTCAGGGTCTACGGCGTCCCTCTGACCGATAAGGAGGCCGGTACACACTGAACGGGGGGAAAGCAGCAGGCGAATCGCCTAACCTGCTGATTTATCTGTAATTCAAAATATGGTTGACATGCCGCATACAGAGTATTAATTTTTCAGCGTTACAATTTGTATACAGTAAGGTGAGATACTTCCTGCTTAACGCAAGAGGGTAGATTTAACCAACTTCCTACAAAGGAGCGTGTCCATGTCGAAGCTCATCTCGACAGTTCTTACGACCGTACTCGTAGCTGGTCTCTTAGCGGGCTGCGGCGGCAAACTTGACGAGTCCTATCAGATGGTCACGATCAGGGAAGCCGGCCACGCTAATGTCACCAGCGTCGGATTCAAATTCGGCTTCGACACTCCGGATTTTATCGCTGCTAACGGCGACGTTGCCCTCGTAAGGGAAGGCAATCTTATCGAGTTCTTTACCGGCATGGACCTGGAGAACAAGCTCATGCAGGTCGAGGGCAAGAAATTCATCGTGGGTTCGAGGAAGATCTTCTCGCCCATGACGCATTTCACGGTCGATTTCTTCGTCGTCGGTGGCGACACGATCGAAGTCGGCGAGCCTTACGGCGTTTCGTTCCCGCCGATGATCAAGGGATTCGACGAGGGCGAGTTCGAGGATATCGACATCAGCACGCTCAGCCCGAAGACGAAAGAGCTCAAGGATATCTTCAATACGAAATTCAAGGCCTACAATGCCGTCATTACCTATGAAGAGGTAAAATGGTCAGGCGATCCGCAGATGGCTTACGTTCTCAATTTCCCCAATGTCAGGTTCTTCATCGAGGAAGTCTCCCCCGATCTGGAGCTCATCTTCAAGGCCCTCATGGCCGAGAACCTCTACTTCGAAGGCGGAGTCAGCTACGGCGACAGGCCGGCGACGAGCACGAGAAACTATCGTACCAGCAGCAAGATCGCTGGTCCTGTAGATCTCGAGTATGTCCGTTACGCCGGAAGCGTCGTTCCCGTTGTCAATCAGTAAGACTGATTGCCGGAAACAGGAATACATGCGGCCCCGGTCATCCCGGGGCCGCTTTTTTTATCGACGGGCCGGAACAGATGAAGCCGGCCTTTACACTTGACCCTCCAGCCCTGTTGGGATTAGGGTCAGGTTGTCCGTAAGAACAGGGCATAACTTCCAGGAGGACAGATGACGGACAAGATGACGGTGGGGGACCGGGTTGAACGGGTAATGGTCGTATCAAAGAAGATCAGGAGGGATTTCTCCGGCGGGAAGTTCCTCCTTTTTCAGTTCAGCGACCGCGACGGGGTACTGAAAGGTGTGTGGTGGGAGCCTACAAAAGAGGCCGATACCGCAATAGGGATAAATGACGTCGTCAAGGTCGGAGGGGAGATCACCGAATACCAGGGGGGCCTTCAGCTCAAGATCGCATGGATGGAGAAACTCGAGGAGGGTGAATACGACCCTTCCATATTTCTTCCCACTGGCGCGAGAGATTCAGGCACCGTATTCGAGTCGATAACAGATATCATCTCCGCAATAGGGAACGCTCACCTCAAACAGCTCCTCGAGAGTATCTTCGGAGCCGATGGATTCCGCGAAGATTTCCTGCGGGCCCCGGCGGCCAAGGGATGGCATCATGCATGGGTCGGCGGGCTCTCCGAACATGTCCTCGACATGGCGCTGATGGCGGACCGCACAGCCGAGGTATATCCCTCGATCGACAGGGATATTCTTATGGCGGGTGTGCTCCTTCATGACATAGGCAAGATGGAAGAACTTACGGTCACAAATCACATAAACTACTCGGACAAGGGCAGGCTTCTCGGCCATATCACCCTCGGTTCAGAGATGCTCGAATGCGCTATCAGGGAGATACCGGATTTCCCGGAAGAGCTCGGGATGCGCCTGAAGCATATGATCCTCAGCCATCACGGCAACCTCGAGCATGGATCGCCTGTGCTTCCGATGACTGTTGAAGCGATGCTGCTCCACTATCTCGACAATCTCGACGCCCAGGTACGGGGCGTCCTTACCGCGATGGAGAAAAACGGGGGCGAGGGAAGCTGGACCGAGTATGTGAAGCTTCTCGACAGGTTTATTTACAGGGGGCTCCCGGTGGACGGGCCCGACGGCGGGGAGGAATAGGCGGATGGACAGGTTTCCTTCATGGGTGGAAGTCGATCTCGACGCCCTGGAGTGGAATATCGGGCGTGTCCGTGACCTCGTGCCTGATGGAGTACGGATCCTTCTTGTAGTAAAGGCCGACGCATACGGCCACGGCGCTGTGAGGATCTCCCAGCAGGCGAAAGACTGTGGTGTCAACATGCTGGGCGTAGCGACGCTCGACGAGGGCAAAGAACTCCGCAGTGCGGGAATCGAACTTCCGATACTGATACTCAGCCCCGTTCTTCGCGAGGAACTCGACGAGGTCCTGGAGAACAAACTCGCGGTGTCGGCTTCGTCTGTCGAATTCGCCATCGCGGCTTCTGCGGAAGCGCTAAGGCGGGGGACGATATGCAGGATGCATGTCGAGGTCGATACCGGTATGGGGCGCGCCGGGCTGCCGATGGACTCCGCGGTCGATGAGATAAACCGGATGGCCGCTATGGACGGCCTGGAACTCGAGGGGATATTCACTCACTTTCCAGCGTCGGATGTCGATTCAGACTACACAGGCGAGCAGATCGGTTCCTTCACGACGATACTCGATGAACTTTCCGATGCCGGCATCACATTCGATTATGTTCACACGGCCAACAGCGCCGCCATAGTCAATTTCCCCGCGTCGCACTTCAATATGATAAGGCCGGGACTCCTTGTCTACGGACATTCACCATCGCTGACCTTGAAGGACAAGGTCGATGTGAGGCCGGTCCTGAGCTTCAAGTCGAGGATTCTTCTCGTTCGCGAGATTCCGGCGGGTTCGAGCGTGAGTTACGGCAGGACATTCATCGCGCCCTCCGATATGACTATCGGCGTTATAGCTGTGGGATACGGCCACGGGATGAGTCACCGCGTCTCCAACAGGGGCGAGGTACTCTTCAGAGGCGCCAGTGTCCATATCGTCGGCAGGGTCACAATGGATATGACGATGATCGATCTTACCGGCTTCGATGATCCGGCCTCAGGCGAGGAAGTCGTGATCTTCGGGCGCCAGGGGGAAATGGAGCTCAGTGTAGACGATGTGGCGGGGTGGGATGGAAGCCTCAACTACGAGGTCCTCTGCAGGATCAGCAAGCGGGTCGTGCGTATCTATATGAAGAGCGGACGTGTAGAAAGCCTCAAGTCGCTTCTCGGTGTCCACGAAGGCCTTTAAACCGGAGTATCATGATGGAACTGAACAGGCTCATAGACCATACTGTGCTCAAGCCTGACGCGACTGACGATGATGTCAGGCGTCTCTGCGCTGAAGCCCGCGAGTACGACTTTTTCTCAGCTGTAGTCAATACGCACTTTGTCCCTCTCGTGGCCGAAGAGGTCTCCGGCACACGTGTAAAGGTCTGCTCGATAGCAGGGTTTCCCCTGGGAGCGGTCGACTCGGAGGTAAAGGCCTTCGAGGCGCGCCGGGCAGTCGAACGCGGAGCCGATGAGATAGATATGGTGGTCAACGTAGGTGCGATCAAGGCGGGAGACTGGGATTTCGTCCGCCGCGATATCGGCCTGGTAAAGAAGGGATGCGGCGAGGCTCTTCTCAAGGTCATCATCGAAGCGGCCCTGCTGACAGATGAGGAGAAGATGTCCGTCTGCCGGGCCGTCATGGATGCTGGTGCGCAGTTTGTAAAGTCCTCGACCGGATTTGGACCCCCTGGCGCCAATCCGGATGATATCCGGCTGATGCGCGAGACAGTGGGCCCCGATTTCGGCGTGAAGGCATCAGCCGGGATCAGGACGGCAGCCTCAGCCCTCGAGCTCGTCGAGGCGGGCGCAAACAGGATCGGCACCAGTTCCGGCGTGCAGATCATGGCTGAACTTAAGGGGAAGTGACAGGGCCGCGATCGGCCTGTCAGTCGGGGATCTCCCGTTCCTCGGAAGCTTCCTTGTCGAGCTCCCTGAAATCCTTGTCCTTGTCGAGAAGGTCGTAGGCCGAGACCTTGTGCAGGTCGCACTGCCTCTCCGGCTCCATGCCCTCTATGAAGATCTCCCGCCTGACCGTCCTGCAGTATGGCGTTGCTGTAAGGCCCGATTCGACGCAGACCATCGCTTCAGTGATCCCGTAGGGCCTCTCGAAGTCAGGGCCCCTGTTCCCGGGGTGCGCGGCCAGCATTATCCACGTCCAGAGGGGCAGAGCTACCTTTGCGCCGACCATCCCGTTACCCATCGGTACGGCCCCCTGGCTGAACCCGGTCCAGACGCCGACCGCCAGGTCGGGCGAGTACCCGATGAACCATCCGTCGGCGAAATCGTTGCTCGTTCCGGTCTTGCCAGCGCACGGGATCCTCAGGCCGAGCGATCTTACCGACCTGCCCGTACCTTCGTTTATCACCGTGCTGAGCATGTCTGTGACCATGTAGGCGATCTGCGGCGAGAGCACCTCTTCGCGCTCCTCCCTGAACTCCTCGAGGACGTTGCCGTTCCTGTCTACGATCTTGATGATCGCCATCGGTTCCGCCCTGATACCCTCGGCCGCCATGACGCCGAATGCCGAGGTGAGTTCCATGAGGGTGACCTCCTGTGCGCCGAGCGCCAGGGAGAGGTAGGGCATCAGCCTGCTCTTGATACCGAGGTCGTGTGCCGTGCTGATGACGGCCGGACCGCCGAGTTTCTGCAGCAGCTTGACGGCGGGGATGTTGATCGACTTGTCGAGGGCGTAGCGCAGAGAGACGGCGCCGTGGAACTTCTTGCTGAAGTTTCTCGGTTTGTAGACCTCGCCGTTCGGCATTTCTATAACTATGGGAGTGTCGAGAAGCACGTCCGACGGGCTGTACCCGTTGGCCAGCGCCGTAATATATATGAATGTTTTGAAGGCTGAGCCGGGCTGGCGCCTGGCCTGCAGGGCATTGTTGAACTTCTTCTCCATGAAGGATCGCCCGCCTACCATGACCTTTATATGGCCGTTACTCGGGTCTATCGCGACCGCGCCCGACTGAATGTAGTCAGGGGCTATCTCGTACCCGGCCTCTATAGTATCGAGGAATGCGGCCCTTGTGAGCTCGAACTCCTTCTCGGTCTCCAGGCGGGCAAGGAAGGTCTCCATGCTGTCCTCAGCCACTCTCTGAAGGTAAGGGTCGAGTGTCGTGTAGACCGTCATACCGCCGCGGTATATCGCCTGGTCGCCATACTTCTGAGCCAGTATCTGTCTGATATGCTCGGTGAAGTGCCCGGCGAAATCGGCGTCGCCTCTCTCACGCGGCACGACACCGAGGGGCTTGGTCCTGAGAGTGTCCATCTGGGCCTGGTTGATGACCTCGAAGTCACGCATCATGATCAGGCAGATGTCACGCCTCTTCATAGCCCGTTCAGGTTTGCGGAAGGGGTTGTACCCTGAGGGGTTCTTCTGAAGTCCCGCGAGAAGGGCTATCTGGTGGAGCTCGAGCTGATTGACCGATGCTCCGAAGAACCTGTTCGACGCGGCCTCGATCCCGTACCCGCCCCCTCCGAAGTAGATCTGGTTGAGATACATCTCCAGTATCTCGTCCTTTGAATATGTGCGTTCTATCCTCAGGGCGAGGAGGGCTTCCTTGAGCTTCCTTGTCCAGGTCTGTTCCTTGGTGAAGAAGAGGTCTGTGGCTAGCTGCATCGTTATAGTAGAGGCGCCCTCACGGATCTCCCAGTGCTGGATATCCTTCAGCGCGGCGGAGGCGATCCTGTAGAAGTCTATCCCGAAGTGTGAGTAGAATCGCCTGTCCTCTATGGCGAGGAATGTCTTCTGGACCTCGGTCGGGATATCCTCGATCCTCAGCAGTATCCTGTCCTGCTTGTAGTATTCTCTTATCACCGTCGAGTCAGCGGCCAGGATCCTCGTCTTCAGCGACGGCTCTATCATCTCGAGCCTCGCCATCGAGGGGAGGTCGCGCGAGAGGTATATGAGCATCGCTGTCATGAATCCGGCGACCAGCACTACTGCTACCAGGATGATCTGGAGCGCCAGCTTCTCTCCGCGTTTCAGTTTTCTTACCATCGTCTTTCCTCCGTTGCCGCACAGCCCCGCTGGTCAATCAGGTTCGAAGGGAAAGTACTGCGAAAGCCTGATATTTTCCAGTTCTTTTACGTCTGACGGGTACTTTCTCGCCCGGCCATATATAGGCTGGATTTCCTGGAATTGCAAAAAAATCGAGAAAATCGAAAAAAAATCACGAATTTTATTGACACACGGGTACCAATGAATTATATCATGCGAGTGTTCGCAGTACAGGGGGCGCTTGCCTCGATTCGAGAGTAAAGAAATAAGTTACTTGATTCTCGAATACAGGTTGACAAGGGCCAACAACTCGGATATATTGATTTTCTGGAAAGATATTTCCATATAGGGAAATACGCTCTTTGAAAAAGAAATAGCGTACGATGAACCAGCTTGTAAAGTGGGCCCGAAGGTCGCTCTGCGACCTAAGGGATTAGAATACCGTCAATTAAAATGCCGGCCTAGCCGGTGTTTTATGTTTTTTTATACAACGGAGAGTTCGATCCTGGCTCAGAATGAACGCTGGCGGCGTGGATTAGGCATGCAAGTCGAACGATAAAGCGAATTTATTCGCGATTAAAGTGGCGAACGGGTGAGTAACGCGTGGGAAACCTGCCTTCGAGTGGGGGATAACATTCCTAACGGAATGCTAATACCGCATAACATCACAGATCGCATGGTCTGTGCTCAAAGATAGCCTCTACATGTAAGCTGTCGCTTGAAGATGGTCCCGCGTCCCATTAGCTTGTTGGTAGGGTAATGGCCTACCAAGGCATCGATGGGTAGCCGGCCTGAGAGGGTGACCGGCC
>CAYWGA010000098.1:0-8677 GCA_964457905.1 uncultured bacterium
AATGAATAATCGTTCCCTCAAGATAGCGATGATCGGCTCAAAGGGAATCCCGGCTGTTTTCGGCGGGATAGAGAAACATGTCGAGGAAATTTCGACAAGGCTCTCGGCGCTGGGCCATGATGTCACTGTTTACGGCCGGGCTCCCTTCAGCAGCAGCGGTACCAGGGACGGAGTGAACGTGAAGGTGGTGCCTTCTGTTCCCACGAAAAACCTCGAAACCGCGTCGAATTCAATGGTCGCGAGCATCTCGGCCTTCTTCGGCAATTATGACATCGTTCACTTTCACGGTATCGGCCCCTCGATCTTCTGCTGGATCCCGATGCGGCCAGGTTCCAGGGCGGTCTGCACCGTTCACGCTCTCGATTACAGGCAGAGCAAGTGGGGCGAAAGAGCGAAGAAGTTCCTGCGCCTCGGAGAACGCAAGGCTGTCACAAGAGCTGATGCGTCGATCGCTGTTTCCAGGCTCATGGCCGGGCAGCTGTCGGAAAAATACGGAAAAGATGTGAGATACATCCCTAATGGAGCTACTCTCGGGGAGAGCCCGGGATTCAGGGAAGCGGCAGAATTGGGTGTCGAGCCGGGAAGGTACATTCTCAGCGTCGGAAGATTTATCGTCGAACGCGGATTCGATACCCTGATCGAAGCGTTTGAGAGACTTGATACAGATCTCAAACTTGTTATTGCCGGAGATGCAAGATTCGAGGAAGATTGTGCGGCGCGTATCAGGGATATGGCCGGCAGTAACGTGCTGCTTCCAGGGTATGTCGCTGGCCGTAAGCTGGAGGAACTTTACGCGCATTGCGCGTTCTATGTCCTTCCCTCACTGGTCGAGGGGCTCCCGATATCACTGATTGAGGCGATGAGTCATTCACGCCCCGTGATAGTCAGCGATATCCCCGAGAATCTCGAAGTCGCCGGAGGTATCGCCGAATCTTTCAGGGCGGGCGATTCAGACGATCTGCTGAGGGCATTCAACAGGATACTTTCCCTGAGCCCGGAGGAACTCACCGGGATGGGAGAGGCTGGCCGCAGGAAAGTCGAATCGGAGTACGACTGGGACAGGATTACCGCTTCGATAGAGGCGCTGTACAGGGAACTCCTGTCATAATAGCAGGTTGCGTGATTATCATGACCGGGACTGGCACAGTCCGGACGCCAATTTGTGTTGACACTGCCCATCTCTTCTGATAGAGAAAACCGATATTACGGGGTCACACGAGAGGGTCGGGAGGTTGACGATGAGAAGAAGAATCAGGCAGTTCTACCCACTGACTGCAGCGGCGGCATTCATTATATTTATTGGTCTTCTCGCTGGCTGCGCGGGAACAAGCAAGTCTACAGGCACACCTGTAGAGCAACAGGAAACTGTGCCGCCACCGCCGCCGAAGACCGAGCAGAAGCAGGCCGAGCAGCAGGCAACGCCTGTCGCCGAGGAACCGTATGACCTCGAGAGCGAGATGCCCGAGGATGATTCGGTCGGCGAGAGCGAAACTGCGGAAGAAAGTATCGAGCCCGTAAAAGCGGATACTTTCTCTGTCGAAGAGACAGTGGAGCCTGCCGCTCCGACGGCGGCGTATGAACTCGGCTACAGGGTGCAGCTGGCCGCGTTTAATGAGTCGGCGGGAGCGAGGGATATGAAGAAAAAAGTCATGGCGGCCGCGCGTATAGCGGTATATATAGACTACGAAGATGGACTGTACAAGGTAAGGGCGGGAGATTTCGCCACACGCGCCGAGGCTGCGGAGGCGCGGACGAAACTGGCCGCTGACTATCCGGACTGCTGGATAGTGCGTACTACAGTCACGAAGGCGAAATAACGCTAGAAGGAGAACTACACCGGATGCCTGAACTTCGCAAAAGCCCGATCATGGAACGCTGGGTGATCATCTCCACCGAGAGGGGAAAGAGACCACTCGATTTCAAGACGGAGAAAAAGCCGATGGTCGGCGGATTCTGTCCCTTCTGCACCGGCAATGAGGACAAGACTCCACCGGAGGTCCTTGCGTACAGGGATCCGCTTTCGGCCCCGGACAGCCCAGGCTGGAAGGTAAGGGTAGTACCGAACAAGTTCCCCGCGCTCCAGATCGAAGGCGATCTTGACAAGCGCGGCGACGGGATCTACGACCTGATGCGGGGAGTCGGTGCCCACGAGGTCCTTATCGAATCTCCCGATCACGCGAAAAACCTTCACCATCTTCCGCAGGAACATATCGAGAGCATCTTCTGGGCGCTGAGGGACCGCTGCATAGACCTTAAAAAGGACTCGCGGTTCAGGTACATCCTGATCTTCAAGAACTGGGGTGAAGAAGCCGGCGCGTCGCTCGAGCATTCACACATGCAGGTGATCGCGACACCGATCATTCCCAAACGGGCGATCGAGGAACTCGAAGGATCGAAATTTCATTACAAGCTGAAAGAGCGATGCATCTTCTGCGACATCCTCAAGCAGGAGCAGAAGGAAGGCTCGAGAATAATCTACCGGAACGAGTATTTTACTGCGATCGCGCCGTACGCCTCGCGGTTTCCCTTCGAGACCTGGATCCTGCCGCTGGAGCATATCTCGGCCTTCGAGAAGACTCCGACCGAATGGTTCCCGGCGCTCGCTGATATTATGAAGACGGTCCTGACACGTCTCGATGTGGTTCTCGATGAACCGCCGTTCAATTTCATCATCCATTCCGCTCCCTGCAAGACTCCCGACCTGGACTACTATCACTGGCATATCGAGATAATGCCCAAGCTGACGAAAGTAGCCGGGTTTGAGTGGGGCAGCGGTTTCTATATCAATCCAACCCCGCCCGAATACGCAGCCGAAACGCTGAGGGACGTCGACATCGGCGGCGCGGATGAAGATAACATCAGCAACAAGAAGGTAGAGGACAAGGAATGGCCTCAGAAAAAATCGAAGTAGCGGTTGTAACGACAGAGATCGTGCCCTACTCGAAGGTCGGAGGACTCGCCGATGTAATGGGCGCGCTGCCGGACGAGCTCGAGAAGCTCGGAGCGGGCATCACTGTTTTCACGCCTCTTTACGCATCGATCGACCGCGCGAAGTACGATATAGAGAAGGTCGGCGGTATAGATCGACCCAGTGTCACGGTTGCGGGCACCCAGTATACATTCGGTATCTACTCAGGGACGAAACCCGGCACGAATATAGAGGTCTACTTCATAGATAACGAACACTTCTACGGACGTGAAAATATATATACGACAGCCGAGGGGGAAGGGTTCGAGGACGAGGATGAGAGGACGATCTTCTTCAACCTCGCCGTTCTCGAGGCGCTCAAGGCCCTCGATATTTACCCCGATGTGATCCACTGCAATGATTTCCACTCGGGGCTGATCCCCGTCTATATCGCCAGGGAGAAAGAGACAAACTCGAACTTCAAAAATACGGGTACGGTATTCAGTGTGCACAATCTCGCCTACCAGGGACTTTTCGAACCTGACTTTATCGAAAAGGCGGGATTCGACTCGGAGATCTTCCAGCCTATGAGCCCGTTCGAGTTCTGGGGCAGGGTCAATGTGATGAAGATGGCGCTGATGTTCACCGGAATGATCAGCACTGTCAGCAGGACCTACGCCGAGGAGATCGCCTCAACGGATGAGTATGGATATGGACTCGAGGGAGTACTCCGTTACCGGAAGGACGACCTTGTCGGTATCCTTAATGGGATAGACCCGGCCGCCTGGGACCCCGAAACCGATGAACTGATCCCGGCAAATTTCACGCGTAAGGATCTTTCGGGAAAGACGGAGAACAAGTCGGCGCTCCTCGATGAGTTCGGGCTCCCCGCGGGCGATGAGCCTGTGGTCGGGATCGTCTCGAGGCTCGTCGACCAGAAGGGTTTCGACATCCTCTCCGAGTCACTTGAGAAGATTCTCGGTATGAGAATGAAGATCGTCATCCTCGGGACCGGGCAGCAGAAATACCACGAGCTGTATACCGAATTGGCCGAAAAATATCCCGACAACCTCGGGGTAAGGCTCGAGTTCAACAACAGGCTGGCTCATCTTGTCGAGGCGGGTAGCGATTACTTCCTCATGCCTTCGAAGTACGAGCCCTGCGGACTGAACCAGATGTACAGCTTCCGCTACGGGACGATGCCTGTCGTCAGGGCTACCGGAGGACTGAAGGATACTGTTTCAGACGTCGACGCGAAGGGGAGCAGGGGTAACGGTTTTACATTCGGGCCGTACACACCCGCCGCACTGACAGGGGCCCTCAAGAAGGCCGCAACATTCTTCTCAGACAGCAAAGCTGTCGAGAAAACCCGTAAACGGATCATGGCTGAGGACCACTCCTGGAAGAACTCGGCGAAGGAATATCTCGAGATGTACGGGAGGGCGAAGGGACGCACCGGAATGAGGTTGACAACGCCGTAACCGGCTTATTATAATAAGGACTACGAATGGGACGAGCGGGAGTAGCTCAGCTGGTAGAGCGCAACCTTGCCAAGGTTGAGGTCGCGGGTTCGAACCCCGTCTCCCGCTCCATTTTTTTGAGGCGGCATAGCCAAGTGGTCTAAGGCGACGGTCTGCAAAATCGTTATCACCGGTTCGAATCCGGTTGCCGCCTCCACTTTTCACGATTTCCCTGAAACTGACATAATCCATCACAGTTTGATTTGAACGTTATACGTTTTAGGGCGTAGTATATGTCAGAAACGTAAAGTTGATTGAACTGCGTTCTGCCGAGAGACAGGGATATGAGTGCGATACCGGAAATAGCCGGACAGAATTTTGAGGCTCTCGTATCAAGATATGCGAAGCCGCTTCTGGCGGTCGCTTACCGCTACACATTCGACTGGGAGAGTGCGAAGGACGTCTGCCAGGACACCTGGCTGAGAGTCTATGAGAAGATATCGGTGTATGACGGCAGGGTACCCTTTGAGCGATGGCTCTTTGCCGTCCACAGAAACATATGCCTGAATTTCCTGAGAAAAAGAAAGAATCGAAGAGAGGTCGGGCCCGAGGAGAGCGAGGCGGCACGTGAGAGGTTTATCTCGCGGGAGACTGCACCTGATAAACGGGCCGAACTCTCCCAGACAAGAGAGAATGTCCTCGAGGCCGCGTCCAGGCTGCCTGACAGCCAGAGGACAGTGTTCGCCCTGGTGGACCTCGAGCAGAAGACTATAGATGAGGCAGCCGGAATACTCGGCATCAAGCCTGTTTCGGTACGAACGAACCTTCACTACGCGAGAAAACGTATCGCGGGTGTCCTCAGGGGATCGGAGAAGACGACATGAACGAGAAGATGACATGCGAGGAATTTAACTCGCGGCTGACAGAATTCACTCTGGGGCTGATGAGAGGAGAGGATGCGGCCTCGATGGAGGCTCACCTCTCAACATGTGACGGGTGCAGGGAGATAGTGGAATTCAAGAGAGCGCTGGCGTTCGATCCGGGTGGTCCGGAGGATGTGGTGCCCGAAGAGGTCGAAAGAGAACTTGTCGACGCCGTGATGTCGGATGTAGCGGCCGCAAGAGAAGCCGGACAGTCGCGACGCTCGTGGGCTTCGCGCTTCCTGATGCCGGCGATGGCAGCGGCAATCGTCATATTTGTCTTTCTCACCGGCTATATGCTCGGGGAGATCCGCGGTCTGCACAGGGAGGCCGGGAAGTTGCGTGAAGATGTTGCGGAGATGGAGACCGTCCTTGCCGGCCGCCACCTCTCCGATGACGGGAGCTCCGGGGGACTGTCAGTATTCGATCGCCTGTCCGGCAACCTCCAGGCGGATCCTGACGGTATGACTGTCGGAGAGGCCTCGCGTTTCCTCAGGGCTCTTCCCTCGGATACGCCGGTCCTCAGCGAGAGAGATGCGCAGCGCCTTATAACGGGGGATCAGAGACTGAGAAGGCTTGCCGGATATATGGAAGAAAAACCGTGGGAGGAAGGTCTTACATCGGGAGAACTCCTGCTCGTGATCATAAAACTCGATATAGATCCTGAAACGAGGATACCCGATGAATGGTATGACAGCTATTGATATGCTCAGTCGATCGATTGAGCGGATGGAGGCATTATCATGAAGCGAAGAAAAATGAGATACATGGCTGCTGCAGGACTGCTGTTCCTGGCCCTGGCCGGATGCAATGAGTACAAGGTGGAGACAGTCGTCAGGGAGGATGGCGGCGGGACGAGAAAGATGATCTTTACGATGGATCCCAACCAGGAAGAGATGCTGGAGTTCGATGAGGAGGGGTATGCGAAACTGTTCGGTATCGAGCCCGGCGGGAAGTGGGATATGCAGCCCACTACGGACGGCAAGACTGCATTCAAATTCGAAAGCACTATCGCCGGAGTCGACGACTGGTCGAAGCTGGACGGGTCTATCTCCGTAAAAGGGACCCTTGAGGACAGCGACTATGCGGGGGTATTCTTTGCGAACTCGGTCAGCCTGGAGACCGGCAGGACGCCGGGTGGGAGCAGCTACACTTACAGGGAAAGCTTCCACTGGACAGGTCTTATCGAGACCGTGGTCGCTTTTCAGTCCGATGCCTACGCGAGAAGGATGAAGGAGGACTTTCCTCATCTCGATGATGAGGTGGTCGCCGAGCTGCGGGGAGTGATGGCGGGTCATCTTCTCGTGGGTGTACGTTTTCTCGATATCTGGAACGACGGTGACGATGACCTTCCACTCATCGCTCACTCGGTCGGGAAAGCGGCGGAGGCTATCGTCAGAAAGGCGGGGAGGAAGGTCGCTACAGAGCGCATATACGAGGTAGCGAGGATATATGTCAGCGATGAGGAGTCGGTCCTGGAGGGATTTCTGGAGAAGAATCTGCCGGGAGTCATGTATGCGGGGCTCACCGACGTGAAGATCCGGCTCATGATGCCGGGCAAGGTCGTCGATACAAACGGCCGGATAATGGATGATGGTTCTGTCGAATGGAAAATGGATCTTCTCGAGGCACTTGGAAAGGAGACTGTCTTCCACGTCCGTTCCGAGGTTCAGTGATAGCGGATACGGAAAGGGGAGCCTCCCTCACGGGTGGCTCCCCTGGCCGTCGCTGGTCTTCCGGTCCACGTCAAACCTGGGCAATTTCTCCTACTTTTATGTCCTTGCATGCTTCGCTGATTATATAGATCCTATCGTTGTTGCACTCCGGATCGACCGGGATGAGGAAGAACCCCTTCTTCTTCTCATTGTACCCGAGACTGATCCCCCTGATTATTTCTCCATCCTCGAAAACGACTCTCACCTTCAACCCGCGGAACCTGGACTGATCGACTTGCTCGAAGAATTTCTTCTCGATGTACTGCCGGTCACCGTTGAAGGTCTTCACGAAGAAGATAGCCTTGAGCTCCGAGATACCCACTGTCAGTATCTCGCCGCTGCCGTCTTCGAGATTAAGGTGGAACGAATCCCTCAGAGGAGTGAAATCGTGCGTGTAACCCTTTTTCAGTGATCCGTCACGAAAACGAACGACTACCTGGTTTCTGATCGCGTTTGACATCTCTTTCCCCCGCTTATCAGGTGCCTCCCGGCACCATTCCTTTGGTGCCTGGCGGCACCTTTTTGTCAATATCGGTAGAATTCCTGGCAATATCAGCCCTGTTCGCTGCGATATTTTCTACGTTCTGTATTACATTCAAGAAGCATTCCAGAGGCACAATTCCTTTTCCAGCATTTCGGCGAATATGCTATCTTGTCCTTGATAAGGGGATTGCCGGGGTGGCGGAACTGGTAGACGCAGCGGACTTAAAATCCGCTGGAGCATAGCTTCGTGCGGGTTCAACTCCCGCCCCCGGCATTTTTTTCCGGACCATCAGGCGGCCTGACAGGAACGATGAACGACAAACGTGTCATATCACTCGACAGGGACCTTTTCCCATGGGAGAAAGAGGTGATGGAGGAGTGCGGCCTCTTTCTGGTCGGGGGAGTAGTACGCGACCTGCTGCTCGGCAAGACGCACCTTACACTCGATTTCGATTATATCGTGACGGGGATCAGCGAGGAAGACCTGCTGACACTGCTCTCGAGGATAGGCCGGGCGGACTTGGTCGGGAAGTCGTTTGGTGTCGTAAAGTTCAAGACCCCTGAGGGCATCACGGTCGATATAGCACTGCCCAGGTCCGAAGTAACGACCGGGCCGGGACACAGGGATTTCGAGGTCATATCCGATCCCGATATGCCCGTGGCCTCCGACCTTGAGCGCAGGGACTTTACGGTCAACTCGATGGCGCTCGATCTGAGGGACCTTGTTCTTGTCGATCCGCTCGGAGGAGCTGAGGACCTGCGCGGGAAGGTGCTGAGGGTCAACAGGGATACATCGTTCGTCGAGGACCCTTTGAGGATAATGAGGGGGGTCCAGTTTCTCGCGAGGTTCGAGCTTGAGGTGGAGCCGGGGACGAGATCCCTTATGGAGAGGGACCGTGATCTCCTCTCGACAGTATCGAAGGAACGTATCAGGGACGAACTTAACAAGATGATGCTTCTTGCCGACAGGCCGAGCACCGGTTTTGTCTTCATGCACGAGACAGGCATCCTGAAGCTTGTCCTGCCTGAACTCGATGTGACCTGGGGGGTCGAGCAGAACGAGTTTCATCCTGACGATGTCTTTTTCCACAGCGTTAAGAGCTGTGACATAGCGGAGAAGGAACTCCTTATACGCTGGTGCGCCCTGCTTCACGACCTCGGAAAGCCGAAGATGAAGAAGGAACTGGACGG